>NZ_JABUCO010000001.1:0-521782 GCF_019835205.1 Rhodococcus sp. BP-261
CTCACCCCAGACGGGAAGAATGAAGCAAGAAGACGTCACACCCACACCCCGAAAGGCATGAGCGCCAAAAACATTCGGCACTGACATTCATCGACACACTGTTGAGTTCTCAAAGAACACGCGCACATCGCCGGCCTCGGGAATCGAATCCCGGGGCGTCTGAGGCAACCGTTCCAGCCTAACTGATCCAACCGACCGAGTCAATCGGCCGTTTTGTCGGACCCACCGAACGAACAAGCGAACTCGTTACGATCGGGATTATCATCGCGTAACCCGTACAACCTCGTTGTCTCCGGCCTCTCGGCTCGGAGTCGGTGTCCGTGTCGCTCTGACTTGGACAAAGTTACGCGGCGGAAAACATCACGTCAAATTCCCAGGTCGCCCTGCAACCCGGGGGGTAAACGCCGAGGTAGCGACCCCAGCCGGAGCGACATACCCGCTCCGAACCTGAAATCACATGCTTGTGACTCGCGCCACCCCGGCGAACTTACCTCAGCGCAGGTGCACGCCGGCGAAGTTTCGCTTCCCTCGTCGAACGACGAGCCACTTTCCGTGGAGGAAATCGTCGGGCGACGGCGTCCAGTCCTCGTCGGGGATCTTCACGTTGTTCACGGACGCGCCGCCTTCCTTCACCGCGCGGCGGGCGGCACCCTTGCTCTCGCACAGGCCAGTACCGACGAGCAGGTCGACGATCGTCGACGGCTCCCCCGCACCCATGTCGAAGACCGACGTCTCGCGAAGAGCGGCTGCCAGGGTCGATTCGTCGAGTTCCTGCAGTTCGGCGCGTCCGAACAGCGCCTGGCTCGCCAATTCGACGGCCTTGGTGTTCTCGGCTCCGTGTACCAGCGTCGTCATCTCGGCCGCGAGTCGCTTCTGGGCTTCACGGGCATGAGGACGTTCGCGAGTCGCCTCGTCGAGTTCTGCCAACTCCTCCTGCCCGAGGAACGTGAACCACCGCAGGTATTTCACGACATCGGCGTCGCCGGTGTTCACGAAGTACTGGTACCAGGCGTACGGACTCGTCATCTCGGGGTCGAGCCACAGGCTTCCGCCACCGGTCGACTTGCCGAACTTCTTGCCGTCGGCGGACGTCACCAGGGGGACGGTGAGCGCGTGCACCGACTCTGCATCGGTGCGGCGGTTCAGTTCGACGCCGGCGACGATGTTGCCCCACTGATCGGAGCCGCCGATCTGCAGCGTGCAGCCGTGCTTGCGGCGCAACTGCACGTAGTCGTTTGCCTGCAGAAGCATGTAGCTGAACTCGGTGTACGACATGCCGTCGGCTTCGAGACGCGTCTTGACGGTGTCGCGAGCGAGCATGACGTTCACCGAGAAGTGTTTGCCGATGTCGCGCAGGAAGTCGATCGCGGTCAGCTCACCCGTCCACGACAGGTTGTTCTCCACGATCGCACCGGTGGCCGGATCGCCGAACTCCACGAAGCGTTCGAGTTGTCCGCGGATGCGGTCGGCCCACTCGCGCACGGTGTCGGAAGAGTTCATCGTGCGTTCGCCGACGTCGCGCGGATCGCCGATCAGACCCGTCGCACCACCGGCCAGGACGATCGGACGATGCCCTGCTCGCTGGAACCGCTTCAACGCCAGCAGCGGAACGAGATGACCGGCGTGGAGACTTGGGCCCGTCGGGTCGAACCCCGCATACAGAGTGATCGGCTCCCCCGACGTCGCCTTCTTCAGTTCGTCCAGGTCGGTGGACTGCGCGATCAACCCGCGCCAGGTCAGTTCGTCGATGATGTTCTCACTCACCCGTCGATCTTCCCGCATCTCCGTCCGCTCGTGCGTCCGAGGTCCGCCCGTCAGTCTCCGGGAACCGCGCGAGGGCTGCGTCGATATGCCGACACTGCCCGCGAACTCGGGTCCCAAAGCCGCCACGCTCTGTCTGCGCCGGTACTCACCCCGACGCGCGGGCCGTACGCGATGTCAGGGATGGCGCGTGCGTCACCGAGCTTCGACAACCTCACCGGCGACGCCGCGTCGAACAGATCGGTTCCGTTGTCCGCCAACGATATTGCGAGCGCCGACCCCAGATTTCCCGGGCCGCTCGCCAACTTGTGTTCCGGCGCTCGCGGGCCGCGTCGCGAGAATGCGACGCCCTCCCCCCGCGTCACCTCACCGGCCCGCAGCAGGACCGCGCCCGCCTCGCCGTCGGGACCGCAGGTGACGTTCATGCACAGGTGCATGCCGTAGCTCAGGTACACGTAGAGCCTTCCCGCGCTCCCGAACATGACGGCGTTGCGCGGCGTCGGACCTCGGTACGAATGAGCAGCCGGATCGGGCCATGGGCCGCCCTCCGGGCCGCCGTATGCCTCGACCTCCACGATCTCGATGCTCACGTCGTTGGCAGCCAGCGTCGCCCCGAGAAGATGCCGAGCTGCGTCGACCGGGTGTCCTGTCAGAGCAGCGATATCCACGTGAAGTCATCTTGCCGCCCGTTGACTTCGCATCGGCCGTGGGGTCATAATTCATCACAGGGTGAAATCATCGAATGGTGAATTCAGGGAGGGCGTCATGACGGACATCGGACCGGCAATCGTCGTCGACAAGCTGACCGTGCGGCGGGGCAAACGGACGGTCCTCGATCGCGTGGACCTCGAGATACCCCGAGGTGCCATCACCGGGCTTCTCGGCCCGTCGGGCTGCGGTAAGACGACGTTGATGCGCTCGATCGTGGGCACCCAGATCGTCGAGAGCGGAACGGTCACCGTGTTGGGATCACCTGCCGGTGCGAAACAACTACGGTCGAAGGTCGGCTACGTGACTCAGGCGCCCAGCGTCTACCGGGATCTCACCGTTCGCGACAACATCGCGTACTTCGCCGCGCTGTACGGCCGCGGCAGCACCGCGGTCCAGTCCGCGATCGACACCGTCGGGCTCGGTGACCATGCGTCGTCGATCAGCGGTGGTTTGTCCGGCGGGCAACTCTCACGTGTGTCGCTGGCGAGCGCGCTCGTCGCGGAACCCGAGGTGCTGATACTCGACGAGCCGACGGTCGGCCTCGATCCCGTTCTGCGCTTCGAGCTCTGGGAACGGTTCACCGACATCGCCGCCGCCGGCACGACGATCCTGGTGTCGAGCCACGTCATGGACGAAGCCGAGCACTGCAGCACGTTGATCCTCATGCGCAACGGAACCGTCCTCGGACGACCGACGCCCGACGAGCTGCTGCGCACCACGGGCGAATCGACCCTCGAGCACGCCTTTCTCTCCCTCGTTCGGGCACACGACACCATGGAGAAGACGTCATGACCGCACAGATCTACGCCGCGGGCACCGGACGCATTCTGCGTCAGCTGCGTTCGGATCGCCGGACCGTCGCGATGATTCTCTTCGTCCCGTCGCTGTTGATGGCGCTGCTGTACTTCCTCTACGACGACGTACCGGTACGACCCGGCGCCCTGCCGCTGTTCGATCGGATCGCGATCACGATGCTCGGCATCCTTCCGTTCGTCGTGATGTTCCTGATCACGTCCATCGCGATGCAACGTGAGCGCAGTTCCGGCACGCTCGAGCGGCTGCTCACGACACCGATGTCGAAATTGGATCTGTTGGCGAGCTACGCCACCGCGTTCTCTGTCGCCGCGGTCCTGCAGGCCCTCCTGGCGTGCGCGGTGTCGTTCGGGCTGCTCGGTTTGACGACGGCGGGTCCGGTTGCCTGGGTGTTGCTCATCGCGGTGCTCAACGCAGTTCTGGGCGTCGCCCTCGGATTGCTGTGCAGCGCCTTCGCCCGCACCGAATTTCAGGCCGTGCAGTTCATGCCCGTCGTGGTCGTTCCCCAACTGTTCCTGTGCGGTCTGTTGGTTCCGCGCGAGCAGATGCCGGACTGGCTGCACGCGATCAGCAACGTGCTTCCGCTCAGCTACGCCGTGGATGCACTACAGGAAATCTCCGCGAATCCCGCCTTCACCGGGCGGATGGGCGTCGACATCGCTGTGGTCGCCGGTTTCACCCTCGTCGCCTTGTGCGCGGGCGCCGCGACGCTTCGGCGGCGGACTCCGTGACGGACACCGCCCCACCTGCACGTTCCGGCCGACGCCCGGGCCGGTCCGGCACGAAGGACGCAATCCTGACGGTCGCGCGTCGGCGCTTCGCGGAAGCGGGATTCGACAGGGCTTCGGTCCGGTCGATCGCGTCGGACGCCGGGGTGGATTCCGCGCTCGTCCACCACTACTTCGGGACCAAGCGTGACCTGTTCGTCGCGGCCGTCGCACTGCCGGTCGACCCGGACGAGACATTGAAGCCGATACTCGCAGCAGACATCGACGTCCTCGGCCCGACGCTCGCGAGAACGATTCTCGGCGTCTGGGACTCGGAGAACGGTCAGGGAATCGTCGCTGCGTTTCGGTCGATGATCGCGAGTGGCGACACGAGCTTGATCAGCAGCTTCCTGTTGCAGATTGCGTTGCGAGACACCGCGGTTCGCGTCGACGTACCTGCCGGTTCCGGGCTCGAACGCGTTGGTCTCGTCGCGTCGCAGATGGCCGGATTGCTGCTCACCCGGCACATCCTCGAACTCGAACCCATCGCGTCGATGCCTGCCGATCGTCTCGTGGCCGTCGTCGGGCCGACGCTGCAGCGCTATCTGACGGGCCCGCTCCCCGACTGAGTGCCGGTGAACTACGCCGATCGAGCTCGGCTCAGGATCGACTCGTGCTCGGCGTCGTCGACGTCACGAGCCTCGTCGACCAACAGAACCGGAATTCCGTTCTCGATCGGGTACGCCCGACGCAACCGCGGGTTGTAGAGCAACTCGTCCTCCACCAGCAGGAGCGGGCCCTTGTCCACCGGGCAGGCAAGGATGCCGAGGAGGTTCTGATCGATTGCCACTGAAGTCCTTTTTCTCGCAGGTTCACGACTTCCCGTGAGAAGTCCGTCCGTTCAAACTACCGAACCGAGCACGCGTGCCGAACGGGCTACCTGTCGTCCACGTCGTCGGATTTCGTGAACCGCTCGGCGACGACTGCCTTGGTGAGCCGTCGATACGTGCCCTGGTCGGCGTCGTAGAACCATGACCTCGCGCTCGGCGCGGGTAGTCCGAGTTTCTGCAGGTCGGAGGCGCGCGGCCGGTAGGCCCTGCCGAGGGGGATGTCGTCGACGATGTGCACGATGTCCGGCCGCCCGGACGGCAGCAGCACGGCCATCGCGTCGGTGACGATGCGCGCCGACAGCGACGTGTGTCCACGCGTCGACACCGCGCACACCGCGATTTCGTCGACGCCGTAATCCCACCGTCGCGGCGCCCCCGCGGACTCCGGCGCTTCGATGCCGTACACGACGACCGATTCCACGTCGTCCACCTCGCCGAACGCGTCGATGATCGGCTGCGTGTACACGGGCCCGCGTGCGGCTCTCACGACGGTGTCCTTGCGATCGACGAGCCAGTAGTCGCCGTCCGCGTCACGCCGGAACAGATTCTCCGTCGGCACCCACGAGTCACCCGGTTGGAACACCCCCCGCATGAGCGGGCTGGTGACCTCGCCCTCGCTGTTCGGTCGACCGAGTAGCAATCCGATCTCGTCGTCGCGGCACACGCGGACGAACCCGTTCTCGTCCTCTTCGAGGCGGCCGGTCATCGGGTCGTAAGCAGCGAGTTCGACGCGGGCGCTGCCCGGCAGCGGCCTGCCCTTCGAACCTATCTTCGCGCCCCCGACGTTCGCCAGAATGACGTCGTTCTCGGTCGACGCGTAGAACTCGAGGACCCTAGCCGGCGAGAACAGGTGCAGCGTGCGCTTCCACAGATTCACGGGCATGCCGGATCCGATGAACAGACGGACCGGGTGATTACGGCCGAGTTCGAGGTCGTCGTCGTCGAGAATCGTCTGCATCATCGCCCACGTGTAACTGATGACCGTCACGCCGTAGCGGGCCACCTCACTGGCGAAACGCGTGGAATCGAGCCCGCGCGACAGAGCGATACGCGACCCGCCCGCAAGCGCGCCGCCCACGCTGACGAGAAGGCCCGCCGAATGGTGCAGCGGTGCAAGGCAATACACGGTGTCGCCGGCACCGAGCGCGGCAGCCGTCGCAGTTCCGTACGCCGACAACGCCCATCGATGATTGGTGATGAAGCGCGGCTCCAATCCGCGATCGGTCGCCGTGAACAACACGACGGCCAATTCGCGGGCACGTCCTGGATCCGGCTCGAACCATGCGGGGAGCCGCACCGAATCGGGATCGATGGCCTCGAGATCGGTGACGTCGGCGCCGTCGGGAATATCCAACTCGCGCTCGTCGCCGCCGCCGAGAACCAAGACGTTGACGGCGAGAAGTGTTGCGGACTTGAGGTTTTCCGGATCCGAGATGACGATGTCGACGTCGACCACACGCAGCGCACTGTCGAGGTCCCCGCCCGGAGGCAGCATGACCGCGACGGCGCCGATACGGGACAGCGCAGCGACGGCCGCCAGCGCGCTGGGTCGCGTCTCCATCAGCACACCGACGCGCGCCGACGGGCGAACACCCGAGACGATGAGCCCTCGAACCACGTTGTCGATCCGGACGTTGACCGCCTGATAGGTGTGCACACGGTCGTCGAACAGGAAGCATTCGCCCGCGGGAGACCTGCGTCCCTGTTCCGCGAGCAGGCGTCCGAGCGAGACGGTCGTGTGCGGCTGCATCTGACCGAGCCGAGCCAGTCGCGGCAGCGTGCGAACCGCCTCGGTCGAAATCTCGCGCGTGCCCCGCACCGCGCCGGTGGCCGCAGCCGCCAAACCTTTCCCGACGCCGACCCCCACTTCGGCGATCGATGCGGCCGTGTGGATCAGCCGGTTGCTCACCGAGACACCACTGTCGGTATCGGCGTGCTCGTCGTAACTCATCTCGAACACGGTGTCGGGCTGCTCGCCCAGCCCTTCCCTCCAGCGGATCCACTCCCCCGTCGTCGGCCAGGTCTGCGACGCCGCGGTGCTACCCACCACGAGCCCGAAATGCCCTGCCCGGAGCGTGGTTTCGTAGATCTCGGCCCGCGGGGCCGCGCGCTTGATGCCTCGGACGGCAAGGGGCTGACCGATGTCGTCGACCTCACCGACGAATGCGAGCACCGGCACCGTCAGGTCGGCAAGCGTCAGCAGACGATCCTTGATGACGAATCCTCCCGTCATCATGCGGTTGTGCACGACGAACTGCTTGAGCAGTTCGGCCACCGCCGGCCCCGACCACGCGACCCACCCGTCCAAGGCCAGGAAGCGTCGTTGCGGCTCTCGCGGCAGCAGAGCGTCGCGGTCGTGCAACTGCCGCAGGAAATCGAGTCGCGAACGCACCGTCTTCGCCGGGTCCAACAACTGAAAACCCGTGCGCGCCATCCATCCCGACACCGCAAGGCGCGTGAAGACATGGTCGGCGAGGAACTCGGCTCCCCGGGTGGCAACCCCGGCCGGAATGCCCAACGGCAACGCCGCCAACGTGTCGACAGGAGCGCCGAACGTGATCAGACTGGCCAGATTCTTGCCGCCCCGGTAGGCGGCCGCCTGGTAACAGAACATGCCGCCCTGCGAGTAGCCACTGAGATGCACGTCGCGACCGGTGAGTGCGTGCACCTTGTCGACGACCTCACTGATCGCGACGACGTGATCTGCGAGCGTGCGCCCCCAGCCGCCTTCCTCGGTGTCGGGCGATCCGAAGTCGACGACCCACGGGTCGAGACCCATGCTGTGCAGGATGCCCGCGGCGCCTTGGTCGGTGGTGACGTCGTAGACGTCCGCGGACACCATCATCGGCGGCACGAGGACTACCGGAGGCTTCGACTCCCGGTCCGCGTCCTCCGGGAAGTATCGACGCAATCGATACATCGCGTCCCGGTCGACGACCTTGAACGGCGACGGATCGACTTCGGTCTCGAGGCCACCGAGCCGGATGACCTCCAGACCGTTCTGTGCAGTGGCGATCGCACGCCGCAACGGCTCCCGAAACGCATCTGCATTCAGTCCCACCACAACAACTCCTGCGTTCGACTCGGCGACCCGACCGCCCACCCACCTTCGTAGGTTGAAGCTTCTCACACCGACCGCATCGAATTCCGGCGTGCGTGACTTTTTGTGTCAGTCCGTGATTAGTGCTGTCCGGGCCCACGTCCGTAGTTGCTCGGCCGACGATCGAACGCCACCCAATTGTGACGCGACCTGAACCGCAGCCGTACCGCCGCGCGAATCCCGTGAGGAAATCGATCCCTCGACGGTGAGAACCTCACGAACGGCAGGCGTCAGCGACGAGTCGATCGACGCCAACTCCTCGTCGGTCAGCTCGTCGAGTCCGACGCCACGAGCCTCGGCGGCCCTGACGCATGCGCCGGCTGCCTCGTGCGCGATTCGGAACGGCGTTCCCTGCCGGACCATCCATTCGGCGATGTCGGTCGCCAACGTGTAGCCGGCAGGCGCCAATTCGGCCATGCGATCGACGTCGAACGTCAGCGTCGACACCAATCCCGCGAGGGCAGGCAACAACAACTCCAGTTGCGCGACGGAGTCGAAGACGGGTTCCTTGTCCTCCTGCAGATCCCGGTTGTACGCGAGCGGCTGCGCTTTCAGCGTCGCCAACAGCCCGGTGACGTTTCCGATGAGTCGTCCCGTCTTGCCACGCGTCAATTCCGCGACGTCCGGATTCTTCTTCTGCGGCATGATCGAACTGCCGGTCGACCACGCGTCCGCGAGCGTGACGTAACCGTATTCGGGCGTGCTCCAGGACACGATCTCCTCGGCGAGTCGCGACAGGTCGACGGCCGTCATCGCGAGCACGAACGCAGCCTCGGCCGCGAAGTCACGCGACGACGTGGCATCGATCGAGTTCTCGGCCGACGAGTCGAATCCGAGTTCGGCGGCGATCTGCTCTGGGTTCAGTCCGAGCGACGAACCTGCCAGAGCGCCGGAACCGTACGGGGACACCGCAGCTCGTTTGTCGAAGTCCTGGAATCGCTGGACGTCGCGCAGCAGCGGGTGCGTGTGTGCCAACAAGTGATGCGCCAGCAGAACCGGCTGGGCGGCCTGCGAATGCGTCTTGCCCGGCATGACGGCACTCGGATGCGAAGCCGCCTGCGTCGTCAACGCGTCGACGACGTCGAGCACGCCCGCCGATACACGACGGACCGCGTCGCGCAACCACATTCGGAACAACGTCGCCACCTGGTCGTTCCGCGACCGGCCTGCACGCAACCGCCCGCCGACCTCGGGTCCGACGCGGTCGATGAGCCCGCGTTCGAGCGCACCGTGCACGTCCTCGTCGGACTCGGCGGCGACGAACTCACCCGAGGCGACATCGGCGGCGAGGCGCGCCAAACCGTCGAGCATCGTCTCGAGGTCCTCTGCGGTGAGCAGACCGGCACCGTGCAACACCCGCGCGTGTGCCATCGACGCGCGAATGTCGTAGGGCGCCAACACCCAATCGAAATGCGTCGACTTGCTCAGCGCCGCCATGGCCTCTGCAGGGCCGGACGCGAAACGCCCGCCCCACAGAGACCCTTCGTTGGTCTTCTGGCTCACAAGCCCAGGTCCCGCTTGGCCGCGATCTTGGAGGACAGGCCGTGCAGCTGCACGAAGCCCTTGGCCGACGACTGGTCGAACGTGTCGCCCTCGTCGTACGTCGCGAGGTTGAAGTCGTACAGCGACTCGCCGCTGCGACGACCGTTGACGTTGATCGTGCCCGCGTGCAGCGTGAGTCGGATCTCACCGGACACGTGCTCCTGGGTGTGCGTGTTGAACGTGTCGAGCGCACCCTTGAGCGGCGAGTACCAGAGACCGTCGTAGACCAGCTCGGCCCACTTCTGGTCGGTGTGGCGCTTGTAGCGTCCGAGCTCGCGCTCGAGGGTGACGTGCTCGAGCTCCTCGTGCGCGCGAATGAGCACCATTGCGCCCGGTGCCTCGTAGATCTCACGGCTCTTGATGCCGACGAGACGGTCCTCGACGACGTCGAGACGGCCGACACCCTGAGCGCCTGCGCGGGTGTTGAGCTCCTGGATGGCTTCCAGCACCGAGACGGGACGGCCGTCGATGCTGACCGGACGACCCTTGTCGAAGCCGATGATCAGCTCGTCGGGAGCCGTCCAATTGGCCGTCGGATCCTGCGTGTAGTCGTAGACGTCCTTGGTCGGCGCGTTCCACAGATCCTCGAGGAACCCGGTCTCCACGGCACGACCCCAGACGTTCTGGTCGATGGAGAACGGCGACTTCTTGCTGACGTTGATCGGGATCTTGTTCTCTTCGGCGAACGCGATGGCCTTCTCACGGGTCCACGCGTAGTCGCGGACCGGAGCGAGGACGTCGAGCTCGGGTGCGAGGGTGTTGAAGCCGACCTCGAACCGGACCTGGTCGTTGCCCTTGCCGGTGCAGCCGTGCGCGACGACGGTTCCGCCGTGCGCACGCGCGTTCTCGACGAGGTGCTTGACGATCAGCGGACGGCTGATGGCCGACACCAGCGGGTAGCGATCCATGTAGAGAGCGTTGTTCTGGATGGTCGGCAAGCAGTACTCGTCGGCGAACTCGTTGCGAGCATCGACGACGACGGCTTCGACTGCGCCACAATCGATCGCACGTTGGCGCACGACCTCCATGTCCTCGCCGCCCTGACCGAGGTCGATGGCGACGGCGACGACCTCTTTGCCGGTCTCCTTGCCGATCCAGCTGATGGCGACGGAGGTGTCCAATCCCCCCGAGTAGGCGAGAATGACGCGTTCGGCCATGGTGTGTGCGCTCCTTAACTAGCTTTTGTGTAGGTCTGTCGTTGTGCCGTCGACGGGGTGTTCACTCCCCGCGTCGGGCCAGTTTCTCTATCTTGTCCGCGAGCTCGCTGCCGGTCGTGGGCTCGCGCGCGATCATGAAGATCGTGTCATCCCCGGCGATCGTCCCGACAACCTCCCTCAGCGACGCCCGGTCGAGCGCGCTCGCGAGATAGTGCGCCGCGCCAGGGGGCGTGCGCAGGACTGCTTGGTTCCCGCTCGAATCGGTCGAGACGAGCAGCTCCCCGAGCAGTCGCGTCAGGCGGTCGGTGCCGCCCGACACGCCGCGGACGGGACTGCCGTCCTCTGGCACCACGTACACACCGACCCCGCCGTCCGCGGCGCGCAGTTTCACCGCGCCGAGTTCGTCGAGATCTCGCGACAACGTGGCCTGGGTGACGTCGATACCCTCGGCCGCCAGCAGCGACGCGAGCTCCGGCTGACTTCTGACCTGGTTCGTCGCCAGCAGAGTCACGATCCGCGCCTGCCTGCCTGCGCGGGTCGATGCCGTCAGCGGCGTCGACGACACCCCCTCGCTCACGGTCGTCGCGCCTGCTCGAGCAACCACACCAGAAGTGCCTTCTGGGCGTGCAGACGGTTCTCCGCCTCGTCGAGGACGACGCTCTGCGGGCCGTCGAGGACCTCGTCGGTGATCTCCTCGCCGCGGTGCGCGGGCAGGCAGTGCAGAACGACGGCGTCGGACTTCGCCTTGGTCAGCAGATCGGTGTCGATCCGGTACGGCCGGAACGGCGCGACGCGGTCGAGGCCGTCGTTCTCCTGACCCATCGACGTCCACGTGTCGGTGACGAGCGCGTCGGCGCCGGCCGCAGCTTCGTGGGGGTCCTCGGTGATCGTGATGGTGGCGCCGGTCTGCTCTGCACGCGCACGCGCCGCGTCGACGACGTCACCCAGCGGCGCGAACGCCTTCGGTGCAGCGATGGTCACGTTGATGCCCGCGGTGACACCGCCCAGCATCAGCGAGTGCGCCATGTTGTTGGCGCCGTCGCCGAAGTACGCCAGCTCTAGCCCCTTCAGGTTCCCCTTCTGCTCGACGAGTGTCTGCAGATCCGCGAGCACCTGGCACGGGTGGAACTCGTTGGACAGCGCGTTGACGATCGGAACCGTCGATCCGGTCGCCATCTGCTCGAGGCGCTTCTGGCCGAACGTGCGCCAGACGATCGCGTCGACGTACCGCGACAGGACACGGCCCGTGTCCTGCAGCGTCTCCTCGCGTCCGAGCTGCGTGCTCTGGCCGTCGACGACGACCGCGTGACCGCCGAGCTGCGCGATACCGATCTCGAACGAGAACCGCGTCCGGGTCGAGTTCTTCTCGAAGATGACGCCGACGCCCTTCGGTCCTTCGAGCGGTCGCTTCGAGAACGGTGCACGCTTGATCTCGGCGGCGAGCGCGAGAACTTCGCCCTGCTCCTGCGGGGTCAGGTCGTCGTCACGCAGAAAGTTCCTCAGTGCCATGGTTATTCCGTTTCCTGGGCTGTGTCGAGAATTGCGGGCAGGGCCGTCACGAACGTCGCCGCCTGCTCCTCGGTGAGAACGAGGGGCGGGGCCAGGCGTAGAACGTCGGGCTGTGCGGCGTTGATCAGGAACCCGGCGTCACGCGCTGCGGCTTCGGCCTTGGGCGCGACGGCTCGAGTCAGCACGACGCCGAGTAGCAGGCCTGCGCCCCGTACGTGATCGACCAGCGGGTGGTTCAGTTCTTCGATGGAATGCGTGATGACCTTGCCGAGTCGATCGGCGTGGGACACGAGATCCTCGTCGGCGATGGTCTTCAGAACCGCGAGAGCCGCCGACGCGCATACCGGGTTTCCGCCGAACGTCGTGCCGTGCTTGCCGGGATGCAGCAGGTTGCCTGCTTCGCCGATGCCGATGCAGGCTCCGATCGGCAGACCGCCGCCGAGTCCTTTCGCGAGGGTGATGACGTCCGGCACGATGCCGACGGCCTGATGCGCGTAGAACCATCCGGTCCGGCCGATACCCGTCTGCACCTCGTCGAGGATCAGCAGCGCACCGTGGCGTGCCGTGATTTTCCGCGCGGCAAGAAGATAACCCTCCGGCGGGACGACGACGCCACCCTCGCCCATGATCGGCTCGAGGAACACCGCGGCGGTATCCGAGTCGACGGCTGCTTCGAGTGCGGCGACGTCGCCGTACGGCACGTGGTGCACACCGGCAGGCATCGGTTCGAACGGTGCACGCTTGTCCGGCTGGCCCGTGAGCGCCAGCGCACCCATCGTGCGGCCGTGGAACGCCTTCTGCGCGGCGATGATCTTCGGACGCCCGGTCAGACGTGCGATCTTGAACGCGGCCTCGTTGGCCTCGGTTCCCGAGTTGCACAGGAACACTCGGCCGTGGGTGCCCGCACCGAGGTGCGACAGCAACTGTTCGGCGAGAGCGATACCGGGTTCGGTCGCGTAAAGGTTCGACGTGTGACCGAGCGTCGAAAGCTGTGTGGTCACCGCATCGACGACGGCCGGATGTGCATGTCCGAGAATATTGACAGCGATGCCGGCCAGCAGGTCGAGATAGTCCTTGCCGTCGGCGTCGGTCACGACGGCTCCCTGACCGCGCACCAGCGCGACGCGAGGAACACCGTAGTTGTCCATCAGCGAATTCGACCACCGGGTCTGGAGGTCTGCTGTCCCGTGATCACTCATGAAAGGCCCCCTGTGACAGTAGTGTTCGAGTCGGATACGGGCAGCTTGGCCACCATGGTGCCGATGCCTTCACCCGTGAACAGTTCGACGAGCACCGAATGCGGCACACGTCCATCGATGACGTGCGCGGACGGCACACCCCCGAGGACGGCGCGCAAGCATGCTTCCATCTTCGGGACCATCCCCGCGTCGAGAGACGGCAGCAGCGCGGCCAACGCGTCGGGGTCGATCTCGGACGTCAACGACGACCGATCCGGCCAATCGGTGTACAGCCCTTCGACATCGGTGAGCACGACGAGTTTCTCCGCGCCGATCGCCTCGGCAAGTGCGGCAGCCGCGGTGTCGGCATTGATGTTGTGCACGACGCCGTCCGCGTCGGGTGCGATGGTCGAGACCACCGGAATGCGCCCTGCCGCAACGAGATCGAGTACCGCGTCGGGGTTGACGGACGTGACGTCGCCGACAAGACCGATGTCGGTGAGAACGCCGTCGACCATCACCTCGCGCTTGGATGCGGTGAACAGGTGCGCGTCCTCGCCCGAGATTCCGACGGCGTACGGGCCGTGACTGTTGATCAGCCCCACGAGTTCTCGGCCCACCTGACCGAACAGGACCATGCGCACGACGTCCATGACCTCGGGCGTCGTGACGCGGAAGCCGCCGCGGAATTCACCGGTCATACCGAGCTTGGACAGCATGGCCGTGATCTGCGGGCCGCCTCCGTGCACGACGACCGGCTGAATACCGGTGGTGCGCAAGAACACCATGTCCTCGGCGAACGCGCGTTTGAGCTCGTCGTCGACCATGGCGTTGCCGCCGTACTTGACGACGACGATCTTGCCGTGGAACCGCTGCAGCCACGGCAGTGCTCCGGCGAGTGTGTGCGCCTTCTGCGACGCCGACAGTTCGGGTGCGGTCATGACGAGTACGCCGAGTTCTCTTCGACGTACGCGTGCGACAGATCCGTCGTTCGAATGGTGACCGAGCTGTCACCGATTCCGAGGTCGATGACGACCTCGATGTCCTCGCCGGACAGGTCGACGTCCCTGGCACCGGGCGCGCCGACGCCGTCGACGCAGACGGGACTGCCGTTGAAGGACACCGAGATTCGATCGGGGTTCAGCTCGATCGGCGCGATGCCGATGGCCGCGAGCACACGGCCCCAGTTGGGGTCGGACCCGAACAGCGCGGTCTTGACGAGGCTGTCGCGTGCGACGGTACGTGCACCGATCAACGCATCGTCCTCGGACGCGGCGCCGGACACCGTGACCTTCACCCGCTTCGTGACACCCTCGGCATCGGCCATCATCTGATCGGCGAGGTCGTCGCAGACGGCCAGGACGGCGGCGTTCAGTTCGTCCTGGGTCGGCGTCACGCCACTGGCACCGGACGCGAGCAGCAGCACGGTGTCGTTGGTCGACGTGGCGCCGTCGACGTCGAGGCGGTCGTACGACAGTCTCGTCGCGTTGCGCAACGCCTCGTCCAACTGCTGTGCGGTGGCGACGGCGTCGGTGGTGACGACACTGAGCATCGTGGCGAGCGACGGAGCGAGCATGCCTGCGCCCTTGGCCATACCGCCCACGTTCCATTTGTCGGTGTGGTGAAAGGCGGCCTGCTTGGGGACGGTGTCGGTCGTCATGATGGCGTATGCCGCGTCGGTCCCGCCGGAGATTCCTCCCGCGAGTTCGTGCACGACTTCGGTGACGCCGGGAATCAGCTTGTCCATCGGCAAACGGTCACCGATCAGACCCGTCGAGCAGACCGCGACCTCGACGGCACCCGTCTCCGTACCCCAATTGCTCAGTGCACCTGCGACTTCCTCCGCAGTGCGATGCGTGTCCTGAAACCCCGGCGCGCCCGTACACGCGTTGGCGCCACCGGAATTGAGAACGACAGCACGAAGCTTGCCGGTCTGCAGTACCTGCTGCGACCACAGCACCGGTGCAGCCTTGACCTTGTTCTGCGTGAAGACGCCTGCCGCGGTGGTGTCCGGGCCCTCGTTGAACACCAGCGCCAAGTCGGGCTTGCCGTTCGCCTTGATTCCGGCCGCGATACCCGCACCGCGGAACCCGGCGGGCGCGGTGACGCCCTGACTGCGAACGAGCTTGCCCGACAATGCCTGTGCCTCGGTGGCGCTGCTCACGGTGCGACTCCAACTGTCGAGAGACCATCGGTCTCGGGGATGCCCAAGGCAAGATTCATCGATTGGATCGCGGCGCCTGCGGTCCCCTTGGTTAGGTTGTCGACGGCGGCGACCACGACGAGCAGACCTGCGTCCTCGTCGACGGACACACTCATCTGCACGGCGTTCGACCCGATCACCGCACCGGTCTGCGGTAGGCGACCTGCGCCGAGTACATGAACGAAAGGCTCGGCAGCGTACGCCTTTTCGTAGACCTCGGTGGCCTGCTCCTGCGTCGCCGTCGTCACCGCGGTGCAGGTGGCGAGGATGCCGCGCGGCATCGGCGCGAGAACGGGAGTGAACGACACCGTCACCGGCTCCGGCGACAACGCGGACAAGTTCTGCGCGATCTCCGGCGTGTGCCGGTGTGCGCCCGCAACGGCGTACGCCCGCACCGACCCCATGATCTCCGCGCCCAGCAGGTCCGCTTTCGGGGCGCGACCCGCACCCGATGCTCCGCTGACCGCGACGACGTTGACGCGCGGTTCGACGATGCCGGCCGCAACTGCCGGAGCGAGAGCAAGAGACGAGACCGTCGGATAGCAGCCGGGCACGGCAATGCGCGTCGCGCCGACGAGCTTCTCACGATGACCGGGCAGTTCGGGCAGACCGTACGGCCAGGTACCGGCGTGAGCCGACTTGTAGTACTTCTCCCACGCGGACGCGTCGGACAGGCGGAAGTCGGCGCCACAATCGATGATCACGACGGACTCCGGCAGCTGCTGGGCGATCTCCCCCGACTTGCCGTGCGGAAGTCCGAGGAAGACGACGTCGTGGCCGGACAGCTCGTCGATGGTGGTTTCCGTGAGGACTCGATCGGCGAGCGGGAGCAGGTGCGGATGGAACTCACCCAGCGCCGAACCGGCATTTCCACCTGCGGTGAGCGAACCGATCACGAGGCGACCCGACGCCACCCCTGGGTGTCCGAGCAGCAGGCGCAGAATCTCGCCACCTGCATATCCGCTTGCCCCCGCGACGGCGATCCGCAGCGGAGAGGTCTCCACGTCATCAATCCGAGCGTTCATACGATTGATTATGCATCATCATGCAAGCTCATTCATGACTGGGGTCGGGCCGTCCCATGTGCACGAAACTACATAGCCCGCTAAGTATTCTTGTGCACGTGCTCCGAAGGAGCCTTCATCGACCGCCGGATCTCGTCGAGCTTCTTGCGACCCGCTTCTTCACGGTCGTTCCACTGCTCGTCGAGAGAGTGGCCGGCCGGACTGCTCTGATCGAGTTCCTCCGCGCCGAGGGCCATCGCCGACCGGCCCTCCACTTTGCCGCGAACCGAGTCCCACGTCGGAACGCCCTGATCGGTGTAGCCGGTCGGTGACTCGTGATTGGACAGGCCTGCGCTGACGCCGCCGCCGATCGCCCCGTCGATTGCGCTGTCGTCGACCAACTCGGCGTCGATGATCGTCTGCCGAGGAAGCTGGGTCGGTGTGCCGCCCAGCGGATCACCCAATGGCTGGTCGATTCTGGGCTTGGTCACGTGCGGAATGTCCACGTCCGGGATGTCCCCGGGCGGAACGGACGAGGGGTCGTCCGAACTCGCCGTGTCGAGATCGGCCAGCAGTGCCGATGCGGTCGCGTGCAGCGGCGCAAGCGCCGGGCGGCCCGACACTGCGGCCAGGACCTCCCGTAACACCGCGACGTCGGACCTGCCCTCCACCCCGTGAATGCTCATGCCTCCACGCTACGTACTTCGGCGCGAGTCCGGGAGGGTCAGCGTCGAAGTTCTGCGCCCACGGCCGCCGCTGCAGCGGCCACGGCGGCGTCCCGCGCCTCCGTCGCCTGCGCCTCCGTCAACGTTCCTTCCGAGCTGCGGAACACGAGTGCGAAGGCCAGCGACTTCCGGTTCTCGCCGACTTGTTCGCCTTCGAAGACGTCGAACAGGCGAAGACTCTCCAGCAACTCGCCTGCACCCGTCCGAAGGGCCGATTCGACGTCGGCAGCAGGAACCGATCTGTCGACGACGACTGCCACGTCCTGCAGGACCGCCGGGAACGGCGACACGACCGGTGCAGGCAGCGACTCGACGATCGGCAATGCATCGAGATTCAGCTCGACGGCACACGTGCGAGCCGGTAGGTCTGCTCGCTCGAGCACCGCCGGATGCAGCTCACCCGCGTGCCCGACGACGACACCGTCGACGAGGATTTCGGCGCAACGGCCCGGATGCCACGGCAGGTACTGCGCAGCACGCAACTCGATGTCGACGCCCGCAGCCGCCGCGACCGTGCGCGCCGCGTCGAACGCGTCCGACGCCTCCGCGGCACGCCCCTGGCCCCACGGACCCGACGGCTCACGCTGTCCGGACAGCACGACGCCGACGTGCACCGGCTGTGCGGGCAACGACGCGCGCAGTCGGTCGATCTCTTCGTCGCTCGGACGCGTGTGGACGGCCAGAGCCTCGACCGCGGCGGTGTCGTCGCCGGGCAGAACGACCTGGGCAATTCCGAACAGCGACAGGTCGCGCTGACCGCGGGACACGTTGCGCGCCAAGATTTCCAGCAACCCCGGCAGGATCGTCGTCGCGAGCTCGGGGCGGTCGGCCTCGAGAGGATTGAGCACCGACGTCGTCCGACGACGAGCATCGTCGGCAGGCAGGCCCCAGATGTCGAACACACCGGTGGGCAGGAAGACCGTCGGGAGCACCTCGACGTACCCCGCGAAAGCGAGGGACTTTCCGACGGCTCTCTTCCGCTTCTGCGTCGCGGTCAGCCCACGCCCGGCCGGTGCAGCCGGCAGCACGGACGGGATCTGCTCCAGACCCTCGAGACGCAGTACCTCTTCGACGAGGTCGGCCGGCTGCTGCAGGTCGGGACGCCAGCTCGGCGGCGTCACGACGAGCTCGCCGTGTCCACTGGCGCTGACACCGACCTCGACGTCGCAACCGATCTGGGTCAGGCGACGCGCCGCGACCCCGTTGGGGTAGGTGACGCCCGCGACCCGGTCCGGGAGATCGATGTCGATCCGGACAGCCGGGAACGTGTGCACCGATCCGATGTCGGTCAGGACGGGCTCGACGTGACCGCCTGCGATCTCGACGAGCAGCTGAGCGGCTCGGTCCAACGCCGCCACCGGCAGGGCGGAGTCGACCGTGCGCTCGAAGCGCTTGCTCGCTTCACTCGACAGCTTGTGACGACGACCGGTGCGGAACACCGCGAGCGGATCGAACGTCGCGGCTTCGAGAATGACGTCGACGGTGTCGTCGCCCACCTCGGTCGACGCGCCACCCATCACGCCCGCGAGCGAGATTGCGCCGGAGTCGTCGGCGATGACGACGTCTTCCGCGTCGAGCGTGCGTTCGACGTCGTCGAGAGTCGTCAGCTTCTCCCCCGCCTTCGCGCGGCGGACGACGATTCCGCCGGTCAGCTTCGCCGCGTCGAACGCGTGGAGTGGCTGGCCCAACTCGTGCAGAACGTAGTTCGTGACGTCGACGGCGGCAGAGATCGGCCGGATCCCGGCGAGGAGCAGCCTGCGCTGCATCCACCACGGCGTGACCGCCTTCGGGTCGATCCCGCTGACCTTGCGCAACGCGAACCTGGATGCGCCGGACTCGGGTTCGACCGTCGTGGGCCAGGTGTCGCCCTCGTTGTTCTGCACCGGTCCTGCGGCGGGGTCGGCGTAGTCGAGATCGAAGCTGCTCGCGAGTTCGCGGGCGAGGCCGCGCACCGAGAACGCGTAACCGCGGTCCGGCGTGACGTTCAATTCGATGACCGAATCATCCATGCCGAGAACGACTTTGGCGTCGTCACCAGGCGCGGCGGTACCCTCCGGCAGAACCAGGATGCCCGACGAGTCCCTGCCGAGGCCCAGTTCGGCCGTCGAACAGATCATGCCGTTGGACGTCTTGCCGTACGTCTTGCGCGCCGCGATCGCGAAGCCGCCCGGCAACACGCTGCCCGGTAGGGCCGCCACGATCAGGTCGCCCTCGGCGAAATTCCGTGCTCCACAGACGATTTCCTGCGGCTCGTCGTTGCCGACATCGACGTGGCAGAAGCGGATCGGCTTCTTGAACTCGGTCAGTTCCTCGATCGACGTCACGCGTCCGACGACGAGCGGACCGGTGACGGTGTCGAGGGAATCGAGTTCCTCCACTTCGAACCCGACCCGGACGAAGCCCTCGTCGAGCTCCTCGGGAGTCACTTGCCACTGCGGCGTGGATCGCTGCAGAACCTCGGTCAACCAGGAATGTGGAACTCGCACGGTGCGTTCAGCTCTCTCTACGTGTCTGATGCAGGAATGAAGGTCAGGCGCCGACGCCGAACGGCATCGTGAAGCGAATGTCGCCTTCGACGATGTCGCGCATGTCGGGAATGTCGTTGCGGAACTGCAGCGTCCGCTCCAAGCCCATGCCGAACGCGAAGCCCGAGTACACCTCGGGGTCGATTCCACTGGCCTGCAACACCTTCGGATTGACCATGCCGCAGCCGCCCCACTCGACCCAGCCCGGGCCGCCCTTCTTCTTCGGGAACCAGACGTCGACCTCGGCGGACGGCTCGGTGAACGGGAAGTAGTTCGGGCGCATGCGCGTCCGCGTCTCCTCGCCGAACAGTGCCCGTGCGAACGCGTCGAGCGTGCCGCGCAGGTTGGCCATCGTCAGACCCTTGTCGATCGCCAGACCCTCGACCTGATGGAACACCGGCGTGTGCGTCGAGTCGAGTTCGTCGGTACGGAACGTACGGCCCGGGCACACGATGTAGATCGGAACCTCACGCGACAGCATCGACCGCACCTGAACCGGCGAGGTGTGCGTACGCAGGACCTGACGCGACCCCTCGGGCGCGATGTGGAAGGTGTCCTGCATCGTGCGCGCGGGATGATCGGGCAGGAAGTTGAGGGCGTCGAAGTTGAAGTGCTCGGCCTCGACCTCCGGGCCTTCCTCGACCTCCCACCCCATTCCGACGAACACATCGGCGACCTGGTCGGCGATGATCGTGATCGGGTGGCGAGCACCGACGGGACGGCGGTTCGACGGCAAGGTCACGTCGATCGTCTCGGCGACGAGGATCGCGGCGTCGCGCTCGGCCAACAGGACCTCGCGGCGCGCGTCGAATGCCTTCTGCACGCGATCGCGGGCAACCTTGACGCGCTTGCCCGCCTCCGCTTTCAGATCTCCCGGGATCGACCCGAGTGCGCGCTGCGCCAGGGCGAGAGGAGCACGGTTGCCGATGTGCTCGATCTTCACCGACGTCAGTTCGTCGAGATCCCGCGCGTCGGCGAACGCCTTCTCCGCCTCGTTCGCCGCGGCGTCGAGGGCAGCTGCCTCGAGCACACTGGGATCGACGGGCTGGGCGTTTCCGCCTTCTTTCTTCGCCACGAGAGGTGCAACTCCTTGATGGTCTAGGTCGCTCGAGAACGTTTCGATCCTAGGCGAGGTGGCCGGATCGATCACGACGGGACTGCCGCTGGGCGCGTGCGCTCGCGTACAGACAGATGGCAGCGGCCGTCGCGAGATTCAAGCTCTCCGCTCGCCCGTGAATCGGTATTCGTACGCGATGGTCGGCGTTCGCCGCGACGGACGGTGCGAGCCCGTGCGCCTCGTTGCCGAACAGCCACGCCGTCGGCCCGCTCAACAACTCGTCGGCATCGTCGAGGTCGACCTCACCGTCGGCGGCGGTCGCCAGAACGGTCAACCCGCGCGCGCGCAGGGCCTCGATACCCGTGTCGATCGAGCGCTCTCGCGCGATCGGCAGGTGGAACAGACTGCCCGCAGACGCGCGGACGCACTTGCCGTTGTGCGGGTCGACCGCATCGCCGAGCAGCACGACCGCATCGGCACCGACCGCATCGGCGACGCGAACGACGGTTCCCGCGTTCCCGGGCTCGGACACCTCCACCGGGACGGCGACGAGCTGCGGCGTTCCGTCGAGCGCGGTCGGGACGTCGACGTCGATCGTTCGGCACACCGCGACGATGCCGGGCGGCGTGACCGTGTCGGACAGACCCTTCGCGGCACGTTCGCTGATCGGGTACGTACGCACCCCCGCGGTGGCCGCCGCGTCGAGGACCAGGCGATTGCGGTCGGCGGAGTCGTCACGGAAGAACAGCTGCTCGACGACCCCGGCCGCAAGCGCTTCGGTGACCGAGTTGCTTCCCTCGGCGAGGAACAGGCCCGTCTTGCGACGCTCGGCCGCACGCAGGAGCTTGACAGCCGAAACGACCCGTGGGGTGCGCTCGGTGAGCGTGTCCACGGGTCGTTTCGGGTCTGGATCGACGTGAGTCAACCTGCTCAGGCTGCTTCTCCGGCAGGAGCGTTGACGTCGGCAGGCAGAGCAGCCTTGGCCACTGCGACCAGGCCGGCGAATGCCGCGGCGTCCGAGACGGCAAGCTCCGCGAGGATCTTGCGGTCGACCTCGACGCCCGCAGCCTTCAGGCCCTGGACGAAGCGGTTGTAGGTGATGTCGTTCGCGCGAGCTGCAGCGTTGATGCGCGTGATCCACAGCTTGCGGAAGTCACCCTTGCGCGCCTTGCGGTCGCGGTAGGCGTAGGTCAGCGAGTGGAGCTGCTGCTCCTTGGCCTTGGTGTACAGACGTGAGCGCTGTCCGCGGTAGCCCTTGGACGCTTCGAGAATCGAACGGCGCTTCTTCTGGGCGTTGACGGCCCTTTTTACGCGTGCCACTGGTGAATCCTGTCGATCTGGGGGCTTCTACGAACCCCGGATGGAAAAAGGGAGGGGCCGACGGCTCGGCCGCCGGCTACGAAGTCCAGATCAGAGGCCGAGCAGGCGCTTGACCCGCGGCTCGTCGGCCTTCGTGACGACTGCGACACCGTCGAGGCGACGAGTCACCTTGGTTGCCTTGTGCTCCAGCAGGTGGCGACGGCCGGCCTTCTGACGCAGGATCTTGCCGCTGCCGGACACCTTGAATCGCTTCTTGGCGCCACTGTGGGTCTTCTGCTTGGGCATGGAGTCCTCGGTTTCTGTAGTGCTCTTCGGTCTTGCTCGGCTGTAACCCTGCCGACCGACGGTCGGCAGGGTTCTTACGTGTTCTGGTCTAGCTTGCAGGCGGCGTGGCCGGGGCGTCGCCGGATGCGGGCTGGGCAGGTGCCGGAGCACGCTGCGCCTGCGGAGCGGCGGCGCTTTCCTGCGCCTTCACTCGGGTCTTGGCGCCCTTGTGAGGAGCCAGAACCATGGTCATGTTGCGGCCGTCCTGCTTTGCGGACGTCTCGACGAATCCCAGATCGGCAACGTCTGCGCCCAGACGCTGCAGCAACCGGAAGCCGAGTTCGGGGCGGGACTGCTCGCGACCACGGAACATGATGGTGACCTTGACCTTCGACCCGGCCTCGAGGAAGCGGATGACGTTGCGCTTCTTGGTCTCGTAGTCGTGGGCGTCGATCTTCGGACGGAGCTTCTGCTCCTTGATCACCGTGAGGGTCTGGTTCTTGCGCGACTCACGCGCCTTCTGCGCTGCCTCGTACTTGAACTTCCCGTAGTCCATGATCTTGCAGACCGGCGGACGTGCGTCGGGAGCCACTTCCACGAGATCGAGGTCGGCTTCGAGAGCCAAGCGGAGTGCATCTTCAACACGCACGATGCCAACCTGTTCACCGCCGGGTCCGACGAGTCGAACCTCGGGAACACGGATGCGATCGTTGATGCGGGTCTCAGTGCTGATGGGGCCTCCTAGGTAGTGCGGTGTGGTGTCGAGCCGACCGCCTGCCTGTCGCACAGCCCGCCTGCCCGGGTCCTTCGACATCTCGCCGTCAGGACACGTCCCCGAAAGGACACTGCCCTCTACAACGAAAAAACCCTGCTCCAGCATTCCGCTGGCGCAGGGCCCGATGTCGACCGGTCGATCACACCCGGCTCACGCCGTATGGATCTTCTCGTACTGGACGAGAAAGCTCGGCCATCCGAGGCAATCGCCTGAATGCTGCGATCGAACTCCGATGTGTCGAGCGACCGGACCGGAAGCAACTATTGTGCTGCATGCCGGTGGGAGTCGGGCTCCACTTGCTGCCTCCGTACGAACGAACTCTTGCGAGTGCGCGCGTCGAAGACGGTCGGTGGAAGACTCTACCAGGGCACCCCGCCCGACGACGAATCGGCGGTGGTCCGTCGGCGCATCTTCGACGGCATGGAATGCTCGAAGGCATGACAAGCACCCCCGAATCCGGCAACGACGCCGAGCACGACGTGCGCGAACTCGCCGACGTCCCCGCCGTCGAGGTCATCAGCCGCGCAGCCGTGATGCTCATGAGCTCCGCCGCCGAGAAGCTCGGCTTGTCCGAGGCGGACCCGTCGGAAAGCCCCTACCTGGATCTCGACGAGGCGCGACGCGTCATCACGGCTCTCGCAGGCCTCGTCACCGCGTCCGTCGAATACCTCGGGCCGCACGCAGGACCCATTCGTGAAGGTCTGCAGGCTCTGCAGAAGGCCTTCCGCGAGCAGTCGGCGCACCCGGACGAGCCGGGCAAGGGCCCGGGCGAGAAGTACACCGGCCCGGTGTACTGACCCCCCACCAGAAACGACTCCGCCCTCTACACACATGCGTGTAGAGGGCGGAACGCTCGAACGAGGTCACACCGCAGCGGCCTTGCGGGGACCACGCTTCTTCGCCGGAGCCTTCTTCGCCGCAGCCTTCTTCGGCTGAGCCACAGGCTCACGCGTCAGCGCCTCCTGCAGGAACTTGCCCGTGTAGCTCTCGGGCACGGCGGCGACATCCTCCGGATTGCCCTGTGCCACAACCATTCCGCCGCCGGAACCACCTTCCGGACCCATGTCGATGATCCAGTCGGACGTCTTGATGACGTCCAGGTTGTGCTCGATGACGATGACGGTGTTGCCCTTGTCGACGAGGCCGTTGACCACACCGAGCAGCTTGCGGATGTCCTCGAAGTGCAGACCTGTGGTGGGCTCGTCGAGGATGTACACCGTGCGGCCGGTGGACCGCTTCTGCAACTCGGACGCGAGCTTGACTCGCTGTGCCTCACCGCCGGACAACGTCGTCGCCGGCTGGCCGAGCCGGACGTAGCCGAGCCCGACCTCGACCAAGGTCTTCAAGTAGCGATGGATCGAGCTGATCGGCTCGAAGAACTCGGCGGCTTCCTCGATCGGCATGTCGAGAACTTGAGCGATGGTCTTGCCCTTGTAGTGCACCTCGAGCGTCTCGCGGTTGTAGCGGGCGCCCTCGCACACCTCGCACGGCACGTAGACGTCGGGCAGGAAGTTCATCTCGATCTTCAGCGTTCCGTCGCCCGAACACGCCTCGCACCGGCCGCCCTTGACGTTGAACGAGAATCGCCCGGGCTGGTAGCCGCGCACCTTCGCCTCGGTGGTGGCGGCGAACAACGTACGAATCTTGTCGAACACACCGGTGTAGGTGGCCGCGTTGGACCGCGGCGTCCGGCCGATCGGCGACTGGTCGACCCGCACGAGCTTGTCGAGCTGATCGAGACCGTTGATGCGGGTGTGCCGCCCCGGTACCTGACGCGCACCGTTGAGCTTGTTCGCCATGACCGTCGCGAGGATGTCGTTGACGAGCGTCGACTTCCCGGATCCCGAGACACCCGTCACGGACGTCAGGACGCCGAGCGGGAAGCTGACGTCGATACCGCGCAGATTGTGCTCACGCGCACCCACGACGGTGATCTGTCGTTTCTTGTCCACGACCCGGCGGAAGTCCGGGAGTGGAATTTCCATCCGACCCGACAGGTAGGCACCGGTGAGCGACTCCTCGTTGGTCAGCAAGTCCTGGTACGACCCGCTGTGTACGACGCGGCCGCCGTGCTCGCCTGCCATCGGCCCGATGTCGACGACCCAATCGGACGTCCGAATGGTGTCCTCGTCGTGCTCGACGACGATCAGCGTGTTGCCCAGATCGCGCAGACGCGTCAACGTGTCGATGAGTCGACGGTTGTCCCGCTGGTGCAGACCGATGGACGGTTCGTCGAGAACGTACAGAACGCCGACGAGACCGGAACCGATCTGTGTCGCCAACCGGATGCGCTGCGCCTCGCCACCGGACAGTGACCCCGCCGCGCGCGACAGCGACAAGTACTCCAGGCCGACGTCGAGCAGGAAGCCGAGGCGCGCCTGCACTTCCTTCAGCACCTGCCCCGCGATGGCCTCTTCCTTGCTACCGAGGGTCAGGCTGTTCAGGAAGTCCGCGGTCTCGGAAATCGACAACCGGCAGACGTCGGCGATGGACTTCGGCCCGAAACCGCCGGCCTCGATGGTGACCGACAGGATCTCCGGGCGCAGACGGTCGCCGCCGCACACCGGGCACGGCACGTCGCGCATGTAGCCGTCGTACCGCTCCTTCATCTGCTCGGACTCGGTCTGCTCGAGGCGACGGTGCAGGAACGGCATGACGCCTTCGAACTCGGCGTAGTACGAGCGGGTCCGGCCGTACCGGTTCCGGTACTTGACGTGGACCTGGTGGTCGCTGCCTTCGAGGACGGCTCGCTTCACCTTTGCGGGCAGCTTGTTCCACGGCGTGTTCAGGTCGAAGCCCATGGCGTCGGCCAGACCGGACAGCAGTCGTCCGAAATACTCGGATGTCTGGCCCATCGACCACGGTGCGATGGCACCCTCGCCGAGCGACAATTCGGGGTCGGGTACCACCAGATCGGGGTCGACCTCCTTGCGCACGCCCAGTCCGAGGCATTCCCCACATGCGCCGTACGGGGAGTTGAACGAGAACGACCGCGGTTCCAGATCGTCGATGGACAACGGGTGTGCGTTGGGGCACGCGAGCTTCTCGGAGAACCGGCGTTCACGATCGAGGGCGTTCTCGTCGCGGTCGACGAAGTCGAGGACGACGATGCCGTCGGCAAGGCGCAGGGCGGTCTCGACGGAGTCGGTCAGACGCTGCTTGGAACTGGCCTTGACCGTGAGGCGGTCGACGACGACCTCGATGTCGTGCTTCTCCTGCTTTTTCAGCTTCGGCGGATCGGTCAACTGGTGCACGACACCGTCGACGCGGATACGCGAGTACCCCTGGGTGTTCAGCGACTCGAACAGGTCGACGAACTCGCCCTTGCGGGTGCGCACGACGGGTGCCAGGACCTGGAACTTGGTGCCCTCCTCCATCGCCAGCACCTGATCGACGATCTGCTGCGGCGTCTGCTTGGCGATCTTCTCGCCGCACACCGGGCAGTGGGCCGTGCCTGCACGCGCGTACAGAAGGCGCAGGTAGTCGTAGACCTCGGTGATCGTGCCCACGGTCGATCGAGGGTTCCGGTTGGTCGACTTCTGGTCGATCGACACGGCCGGCGACAGACCCTCGATGAAGTCGACGTCCGGTTTGTCCATCTGACCGAGGAACTGGCGCGCGTAGGCGGACAAGGACTCCACATAGCGACGCTGGCCCTCGGCGAAGATGGTGTCGAACGCGAGCGACGACTTACCCGATCCGGACAGGCCCGTGAAGACGACGAGGCTGTCGCGTGGGAGGTCGATGTCGACTCCCCGCAGGTTGTGTTCGCGCGCACCCCGTACTACCAGGCGATCCGCCACTGTGTTCCCTTCTTTGTCGAACGAGCTGGCCTACCGACGTTCGTACCCGAACAGTCGAACCGAAACTCATGTAAAGCCTGCGCGAGGTATGACCTCACGCAGTAGCAATGCTAGGCCGACCCACCGACAAGTTCGGTGGACCGCTCGACCTACCTGGCTCTTCTCGCCACCCGCTGCGCGCCCGAACCGGCTCCCGAGGGGCGGGGCGGCGACGCGTCGAGGGCGACGGTAGCGTCCACCAAATGGACGAGCACCTCATGGTCATCGACGACCATTACACCGGCGCAGTGTCGCAGGAATCTGCCCCGCAACGGCGCACGATCACGGGTGGCACCATCACCAAGATTTCGGTCGGTCCGATGGACAACAACGCCTACCTCATCGTTTGTTCCGCGACGGGCCAGTCCCTGCTCATCGACGCAGCCAACGACGCGACCCGTTTGTCGCAGCTGATCGACGAGAACGCCCCCACCCTGGCGCTCATCGTCACGACTCACCAGCACGCCGACCACTGGCAGGCCTTGGAAGACATCGCCGGAGGCACCGCGTCGCCCACCGCCGCGCACAGCCTGGACGCCGAACCTCTGCCGGTCGCTCCCGATCGGCTGCTGGCCGACGGAGACACCGTCGAGGTGGGCGAACTCACTCTCGACGTCATTCATCTCAGTGGTCACACACCCGGATCGATCGCCCTCGCGCTGACCGATTCGAAGTCCGGTGTCACGCACCTGTTCACCGGCGACTCCCTGTTCCCGGGTGGCGTCGGCAAGACGTCCGACCCCGAGCACTTCACCTCCCTGCTGAACGACGTCAGCACGAAGTTGTTCGACGAATACGGCGACGACACCGTCGTCTATCCGGGCCACGGCAAGGACACGACGCTCGGCGCCGAGCGTCCGCACCTGGACGAATGGCGCCAGCGCGGCTGGTGAAACACGCTCGCGCTTGAAGTCCGGAACTCCCGGGTATGGATACGGTGGATCGACGCGGGTCGACGGGGGCGAGCTCCTGTCGGACGCGTCGTACATCGACGTTGTCCACGAACTACGCAGGAGGCTGTCAATGCTCGTCCGCCGAATCGCCCGTCCGCTGATGTCGACCATCTTCATCGCGGGAGGTATCGACGCGCTCCGGAATCCCGCTGGAAAAGCCAAGGCCGCGGCACCGTTGATCTCCCAGGGACAGGACGCGCTGCCGGACAGCGTCACCTCCAACGTTCCCGACGATCCCGAGACGCTGGTCCGCATCAACGGCGCGATCCAGGTCGGTGGAGGTTTGCTGCTCGCGACCGGCAAGGCGCCGCGTATCGCGTCGCTGGCTCTCGCCGGCAGCCTCGTTCCGACGACGGTCGCCGGTCACGCGTTCTGGAACGAGACCGACCCCGCGGCGAAGGCCGCTCAGCGCACCCAGTTCTTCAAGAACGTCAGCCTCCTCGGCGGACTTCTGATCGCCGCGGTCGACACCGAGGGCAAGCCGTCGCTCGCGTGGCGCGGCCGTCGTGCGGCTCGCAAGGCATCGGAGTCGATCTCGTCGGCACTCCCCGGCTCGCACGACACCGCCGACCGCCTCGGCACCGCATCCGATCGCGTCAAGGAACTCGCTTCGGTCGCGGCTGCTCGCAGTGCGAGCTTCGCAGATTCGGCGCAGCCGGTCGTCTCGCACTGGGCCGACGTCGCCGCCGAGAAGAGCTCGCAGTTCGCCGACACCGCGCAGCCGGTCGTCTCGCACTGGGCCGACGTCGCCGCCGAGAAGAGCTCGGAGCTCGCCGACACCGCGCAGCCCGTCCTGTCCCGATGGGCACACAAGGCAGCCGACCGTAGTTCCGAGATCGCCGAGGTCGCTCAGAAGCGCGGATCCAAGCTGGCCGACAAGGCGGCCGACCGCAGTTCGGAGCTCGCGGAGATTGCGCAGAAGCGCGGATCGAAGCTCGCCGACCGGGCGGCGGATCGCGGATCCGATCTGGCCGACCTCGCTCAGAAGCGCGGATCGACGCTGGCCGACAAGGCACAGAAGCGTGGCTCCGAGCTGGCCGAGCTGGCCCAGGACCGCGGCAGCAAGTGGGTCGACATCGCCGCCGACCGCACCGAGGGCCTCAGCAAGCGCGCACGCAAGCAGGCCGAGAAGCAGAGCCGCGATTTCGACAAAGCAACCGAGAAGGCTCGCGCGAAGCTGGAGAAGAAGGTCGAGAAGGCTCGCAAGGACCTCGACAAGCGCGTCCAGAAGTTCTCCAAGTAGCACCTCCAGATTCACCACCTGTTCGATCGGGCCCCGTCCTGAACTGCGGTTCTGCGGCGGGGCCCGTTCACGTCGTAGACTGCTTGGGCGAATTTCGCGCCATCGAATTCTTCTGCCGAACTCCCGAGGAGACCCTTTGCCGGACGACGGCCACACTTCCTCCGACCCCACGACTGTCACCGAGGAAGCACCGAGCGAGCAGGATCGTGAGCAGGCGTACGTCACGATGCTGTACGACCAGCTCGACGCACTGCGCAGGTACGCGCAGAATCGACTGAGCACCGTTCTTCTCGAAACCGGCGGCACCCCGCAGGCTCGAAGCGAACGAGAGTCGTTCAGTCAGCTCTACAACGACGACATCGCCAAGTACGACGCCGCCGAGAACGGTCTGTGCTTCGGCCGCATCGACCTGCAGCCGTCGGGCGACGACAACCCGGTCCGGTACATCGGCCGTGTCGGCATTCTCGACGAGGCCAACGACTACGAGACCCTCCTGCTGGACTGGCGTGCCCCGATGGCACGTCCGTTCTATCTCGCGACGACGGCGGCACCGGAGGATGTCGTCCGGCGCAGGCACATTCGCAGTCGGAGCCGACGCGTCACCTCCATCGCCGACGAGTACCTCGATCTCGCGGCCGCGAAAGATGCAGGCCTCGATGCGTCGGCCACCGGCGTCGCCGGCGAGAGCGCTCTGTTGTCGGCTCTCGACGCGGCCCGCACCGGGCACATGAACGACATCGTCGAGACCATCCAGAGCGAACAGGACGCGATCATCCGCTCCGAGCACCGCAGCGTTCTGGTGGTGCAGGGTGGTCCGGGTACCGGCAAGACCGCCGTCGCGCTGCACCGCGCCGCGTACCTTCTGTACACCTACCGACAGCAGCTCGCGAAGAGCGGTGTGCTGATCATCGGACCGAACGCCACGTTCCTCGACTACATCGGGCAGGTTCTCCCGTCGCTCGGTGAGACCGGTGTCCTGTTGTCGACGGTCGGAAACCTGTACCCGGGAGTGCGTGCGACGCTGGAGGATTCGATCACCGCGGCGCAGCTGAAGGGCTCGACCGACATGATCGCGGTGCTCACGAAAGCGGTGCGCGATCGCCAGGAGGTTCCGTCCGCGCCGAAACGCCTGCGTTTCGACACGTACGAGATCGTGCTCGACAAGAAGATCGTCACCCGCGCGCGAGGTCGCGCGCGATCGTCGCGGCGGCCGCACAATCTCGCACGTCCGCTGTTCGTCTCGTCCGTCATCGATCAGCTCGCGCAGCAGCTTGCAGACACGTTGGGCCAGAACCTCGTCGACGGCGGTAGCCTCCTCAGCCGCGACGACATCGCCGACATGCGCGACGAGATGCGCGACGACGCCGACGTGATGGCCGCGATCGACGAGTTGTGGCCGGATCTGTCCCCGCAGCAGGTGTTGTTGGAACTCTTCGCTTCCGAAGAACGGCTGGCATCCGCGGCCCCGAACCTCACCGACGACGAACGGCAGGCGCTGCTGCGCGTCGGCAGACGGTTCAGCACGGGCGACGCTCCCCTGCTCGACGAACTGGCCGAGCTTCTCGGCATCGACGACGCCGCCGAACGCGAGCGCGCAAACCGGCAGTGGCGCAATCAGATTGCGGACGCGCAGGGCGCACTGGACATCCTCACCGGTTCGGCACCGCAGGATCTCGAGGACGAACTCGACCCCGAGATCCTCATGGCCTACGACCTGATCGACGCCAGTCAGCTTGCGCAGCGCCAGGATTCAGGTGCTCGGCTGACCACCGCGGAGCGCGCGGCCGGCGACCGAACCTGGACGTACGGGCATGTCATCGTCGACGAAGCGCAGGAACTGTCGGACATGGCGTGGCGAATGGTCATGCGCCGGATACCGAATCGATGGATGACCCTCGTCGGCGACGTCGCGCAGACAGGCGACCCGGCCGGAACGACGTCGTGGAGCGAAGTACTGGAACCGTATGTCGCACAACGGTGGAAGCGTGCGGAACTGACGGTCAACTACCGCACGCCGTCGGAAATCATGACGGTGGCGCGTGACGTGCTCGCCTCGATCGACCCCGTGCAGGCGGTTCCCCGCTCGGTCCGCGACTCGGGTCGGCATCCGTGGTCGCTGCACGTGAACCCCGACGACTTGACGGACGTCGTGAAGGCACGCGTCGACGAGCATCCGCGGCCAGGTCTGAGCGCCGTACTCGTACCGCACACGCTCGTCGACGCGTTCTCGTCCTTGAAGTCCGAGTACGTGACGGTGTCGACGGTGAAGGACGCGAAAGGCCTCGAGTTCGACTCGGTGCTCATCGTCGAACCCGCGGCCATCGTCACCGAATCACCACGTGGAATGGGTGATCTCTACGTCGCGCTGACCCGTGCGACTCAGCGTCTCGGCGTCGTCCACACGGAACCGTTGCCGGACGAACTCGCAGCGCTGCAGCCCTTCGACGCAGCCGTGTCCTGACACGAGAACGGCACGGTGAGCGTGTGCTCACCGTGCCGTTCTCGGGCAGGACGTCAGCGAACGGTGTGCACGATCAGCACGTCCGACGTCGACTTACGGGCAGCGTCCGACGGAACGGATCCGAGCAGACGACCCGTCAACGAGTTCAGACCACGGTTACCGACGACCAGCAGGTCTGCCTTCACGTCGTCGACCAACTGCAGCAGTGACTCGACCGGGGAACCGACGATGGCACGCTCCTCGATCGACTTCGCGCCCGCCTTCGTCGCATGCTCCCGTGCGGTGCGGAGAATGTCGTGAGTAGGAGCCGAACCGGTGATCTGGTAGGCGTCCTCGCGCAGGGCGTCGGCGGCCTGTGACGTCTCCTTCGGATCCGCCGGGTAGTAGGCGCAGGCGATGACGAGTTTCGCGTCGGCGTCACCTGCCAGTGCGGCAGCCTTCTCCACGGCCCGCAACGACGATTCGGAGCCATCGGTTCCGACGACTACGGTGCGGTAGGCACTCATTCATTCCTCCAGTTGTAGGTTGCGTCACATGCCGTGTGGCGCTTCGTTCCTGCTGTTTCGTGGTCTGTCACAGGCCCCGACGTGCAGGCCCCGCGATGTCTGCGATGACACTATCTGTATCCGGCTTTCCTGAGGCGAACTTCGCCGACAACACGAGTCGGTGGTCTCACCTAGATTGGTTTCATGCAGATCCCCCGGCCGCGACGGTCATCGAGGGCCGTCCTTCTCGCGGCCCTGACGATTGCCGCCGTGGTAGGCATCGCCGTCATCTTCGTCGTACGCCCCTTCGACTCGGCACCGGACATCGCCACCCTCGACACGACGGTGACCGTACCGGAAAGCCCGGGCTCCCCCGAGTCCGTCGACCTCGACACGCGTCTCTACGTTCCCGAATCGACTCCCGCACCTGCAGTCCTTCTGGCGCACGGGTTCGGCGGCGACAAATTCTCGGTCGACGGGCAGGCTCGCGCCCTCGCCGAGGACGGTTTCACCGTGTTGACCTACAGCGCACGAGGGTTCGGTACGAGCACCGGGACCATCTCACTGAACGATCCGGACCGCGAAGTCGCCGACGGGCGGGCACTGATCGACTGGCTCGCCGATCGACCCGAGGTGCAACTGGACGGACCGGGAGACCCACGCGTCGGCGTCGCAGGGGGGTCGTACGGCGGCGCGCTCGCGCTGAGCGTCGGCGGCACCGACCCGCGTGTCGACGCGGTGGCGTCCGCCATCACCTGGAACGACTTGGGACAGGCGCTCTTTCCCAATTACGGCGTGACGTCCGACGCCGGTCGCGATGCTCTGGGTGCCATCACCACCCCGGCCGGGTCCGTGTACGGCGGGCCAGGAGTACTCAAACGTGGCTGGGCCGGAGTGTTTTTCGGCGCGGGCAGCGCATCGGGTGCGTCCGACGACTCGTCCGCCACACCCCCGGAAGCGGCAGGCGGTGCACCCGGTTGTGGCCGCTTCGCGCCCGAATTCTGCGCAGCCTACGGCGAATCGGCTGTCACCGGTGTGCCGTCGCCCGAGCTTCTCGCGCTGCTGACCGCTCACTCTCCCGCCGCGGTCGCGTCGAACATCACGGCGCCGACGCTCCTCGTCCAAGGTGTGCAGGACACGTTGTTCGGCCTCGATCAGGCCGACGCCACCGCGCGTCAGATCGCCGACGCGGGAGGCGATGTCGAGGTGCGCTGGTTCGGCGGCGGCCACGACGCCGGCGGCACCAACGGCAGCGCCGAGAACGCGATGAAGGACTTCCTCGACGCGCACCTTCGCGGCGAGACGGATTCGGCGGTTGCGCCCTTCGCGTACACGCTCGAAGGGTCGGCGGCTGGGCAGCAGAGGTCGCGTGACCGGCGAATGACCGCGGCGGACTACCCCGGCTTGGCGTCGGATCAGCCGTCGTCCACCGAGGAGGTACCGGTTCCGCTGTCGCCGTCCGGTTCCGCCGATACGACGACCGGGGAACAGACGATCATCCGCCCACCGGGCGCATCCCCGTCGGCGATCTCGTCGGTCCCCGGCCTCGGTTCGATCCTGTCGACGCTGACGGCGACCACCGCGGGAGCACAACTGGCAGCCGACATTCCCGGTCAATCGGCAACGTTCACCAGCGAACCGCTCACCGCCCCGCTGTCGGTGACGGGTGCATCGCGCGTGAACCTCCGAGTCGGCGCGTTCGCCGGGCCGCAGGAAGCCGTTCTCTTCGTCAAGTTCTACGACGTCGGGCCGGACGGTCGAAGAACCCTTCCCGGAGGAGCGGTCGCGCCGATTCGGTTGCCCGACACGGTGAACGACGGGCCGATTCCGGTGACCGTGACACTGCCAGGCATCAGCTACGTGGTTCCGGAAGGGCATCGCGTCGAGGTCTCGGTGTCGACGACGGATCAGGCGTACGCCGTTCCGCTGCAGCCTGCCCAGTTCGTCGTCGCGCTCGACGATCCGGTGCTCACCGTGCCCATGGTCGACGGTGTCGCACGCGGGAACAGTTCGGTTCCGATCGCCCCACTCGTCGGCATCGGGGCGATCGCGGTCGCCGTCGCGACTCTCGTTGCAGTCAATGTGATTCGGTCGCGCCGTCGCCTCGTGGCCGAGGTCGACGAGTCGCTGGTCGACACTCCCCTCGTCATCACCGATTTGGCCAAGACCTACTCCAACAGCTTCAAAGCCGTCGACGGAGTCAGCTTCGCGATCCAGCAGGGACAGGTGCTGGGACTTCTCGGCCCCAACGGTGCAGGCAAGACGACGACGCTTCGCATGCTCATGGGGCTGATCACGCCGACGAGCGGTGAGATCAGAGTCTTCGGGCACAAGGTCTCCCCCGGCGCTCCTGTGCTGTCGCGACTGGGATCCTTCGTCGAGGGGTCCGGCTTCCTGCCGCACCTCAGCGGTATCGAGAATCTCCGTCTGTACTGGCAGGCGACCGGACGTCCGCTGGAAGAAGCGCACCTCGACGAGGCGCTGGAGATCGCCGACCTGGGTGCCGCCGTCGAACGCAAGGTCAAGTCCTACAGCCAGGGAATGCGACAGCGCCTCGCGATCGCCCAAGCGATGTTGGGGCTGCCGGATCTGATGGTTCTGGACGAACCGACCAACGGTCTCGACCCGCCGCAGATCCGAGCGATGCGAGACGTTCTGATCGACTACGCGCGCACGGGTCGAACGGTGCTCGTGTCGAGCCATCTGTTGGCCGAGGTCGAGCAGACGTGTACGCACGTCGTGGTGATGAACCGAGGTTCGGTGATCAGCACGGGAACCGTCAAGGAACTGACGGCCTCGGGCGGACTGACGGACATTCGCGTCAGCGACCCCGAACGCGGAGCGGAGGTGGTGCGCGAGACGGGCCACACGCCCGAGGTGACCGACGACGGCACACTCCGCGTGGACCTGGGAACCACGGATCCCGGCGTCGTCGTCCGGGCCTTGGTGGATGCAGGACTCGACGTGCGCGGTGTCTCTCAGTCCACCCGGCTCGAGGACGTGTTCCTCGAACTCGTCCACGGTGACTCTCCCGCGAACGCGACTGCCGCGGTCGCCGATTCCGAACCCGTGGCCTCGACGAAGGGCGACCGATGAGCACGACGCACACCGACGGGCGCGCCCCGGGGTATCAGGCGGGACGGACGCTGCCGTTCCGCACCGAGCTGCGACGCCAATTGGGCCGCCGGCGAACACAACTCGCCATCGGCTTCCTCGCGTTGCTCCCGGTGATCCTGGCGATCGCGTTCGCCATCGGGCGGTCGTCCGACGACGCGGACGCCGGCGGCCTGATCGAACTCGGCACACGCGGTGGCGTCAACTTCACCGTGTTCACCCTGTTCATGTCGGTCGGATTCCTGCTGATCGTCGTCGTCGCGCTGTTCTTCGGCGACTCGGTGGCCAGCGAGGCGTCGTGGTCGTCACTGCGGTACCTCCTCGCCATTCCGGTACCGCGCACGCGCCTGCTGTTGCAGAAGGCGTTGGTGTCGGCCACGTTGTCGATCGTCGCGATCCTGGTGTTGGTGGCCGTGTCGTTGGCGTTGGGCACTGCGTTGTACGGCGCCGAACCCCTGGTGACGCCGTTCGGGGACGGTCTCCCGTACGTCGACGCTCTGGGCAGGCTCATGATCGCCATCGTGTACATCGCGGTGAACCTGCTGTGGGTCGCGGGGCTGGCGATGCTGCTGTCCGTGCTCACCGACGCACCTCTCGGAGCCGTCGGCGGGGCTGTGATGACGTCGATCCTGACGCAGATCCTCGACCAGATCACCGCGCTGGGATCGCTGCGCAACTACCTGCCCGGACACTACTTCAGCGCGTGGACCGACACGTTGTCGCCGACGATCGAATGGAACGACATGCTCGTCGGTGCGTTTTCGGCTCTCGCCTACGCAACCGTGTTCGGAATCGTCGCGTGGCGGCGCTTCTCCACCAAGGACATCACGAGCTGACACTCGTTCGTGCGCCGCTTCGTCGCGGCGCACGAACGAGTGTCACTTGCCGAAGACGCCGGGCGGGAACACACCTTGCTCGACGACGGCATCACGCCACGGCGTCGCGAGTTCGACGAGCCTCGCCGCGCCGTCCTCACCCAATGCTGCCCACGGCGCGAGAGCCAGATCGTCGGTGATGTCCTCGACGACGGTACGCAGATCGTGGCCATGTTCGGTGAGGGTCCCGTTCGAATCCAGGATCTCGCGGTCCCGCAGTGCGTCGACGCCGTCGTTCCACTGTTCCTCGGACCAGCCACGACGTTTCCGAGCGAACTCCTTCTCGAAGCCCTTGCCCGTCGCCGTGTGCGAAATCAGCGCCTCGATTCCGTTCAGCCCCGCTGTCTGCAGGGCTGCGATGTGGCCGTCGCCGCGATACTCCCGCAGCAGCGTCAACGCGTGCCACAGTCGAAGGTGCGGAACCTCCGGCCACTCGAGCTCCGCGTACGCGGAGTACAGCGGCCGGCCGTCGTTGCCGGGGATCTGGCTCGCGGCGATGGATGCCAGTTCGGCCGCCTCTGCCATCTCGGCCGAACGCAGTACCTCAGCTCCCAACAGACGCTCGTACGCGGCGTCGAGAGTTCTGTACCGGATCTCGATGATCTTCTCCGGCGACAGGACCGACCAGGCGGCCGGGACCAACGGCTCGATCAGTTCCCGGTTGAAGCTGTAGAACGTCGCCGTGACGACGCCTGCACCGACCGGACCGAGGGGCGCCGCTCGGCCGGCGAAGTAGGGTGCCCGACCCTCCAAGCCCGCTTCGGTCAGCGCGTCCTGGGTTTCGGGGACGAAGTAGGTGAGCGAATGAAGAAGTTCGAGTGCGCGTGCACTCCGGCCTGCGTTCGATGCGTCCATTCCTGAACCGTATCGAACGCCAATGCCGCTACTTCAGTCCCGCCGCGTCCATTCCGCGCAGCTCCTTCTTGAGATCCTGGATCTCGTCGCGCAAGCGTCCCGCCAGTTCGAATTGCAGTTCACGAGCAGCGTTCATCATCTGGTCGGTGAGGTTCTTGACGAGCTCGGCGAGCTCGGCGCGCGGCATGGACTTCACGTCCTGACCCTCGTACACGCCGGAACTGACTGCTGCGCGGCCCTTCTCGCCCTGCGCGCGACGGCCACGGCTGGCGTTACGTCCCGAACCACCGATCTCGACGGACTCTGCCGTGTCGTCGGCCTCTTCGTAGACCTGGTCGAGGATGTCGGCGATCTTCTTGCGCAGTGGCTGCGGGTCGACGCCCTTCTCCTTGTTGTACGCGATCTGCTTCTCGCGTCGACGCTCGGTTTCCTCGATGGCGTACTTCATCGAGTCGGTCATCTTGTCCGCGTACATGTGGACCTCGCCGGACACGTTACGAGCTGCACGACCGATGGTCTGGATCAAGCTCGTGCCGCTGCGGAGGAAGCCCTCCTTGTCGGCGTCCAGGATGGCGACGAGAGAGACCTCGGGTAGGTCGAGACCCTCACGCAGCAGGTTGATGCCGACGAGCACGTCGTACTCACCGAGACGTAGTTGGCGCAGCAGCTCGACGCGGCGCAACGTGTCGATGTCCGAGTGCAGATACCGGACTCGAATGCCCAATTCGAGCAGGTAGTCGGTGAGATCCTCGGACATCTTCTTCGTCAGCGTGGTGACCAGAACGCGCTCGTCCTTCTCGGTACGTTCGCGGATCTCGTGCACGAGGTCGTCGATCTGCCCCTTGGTCGGCTTGACGACGACCTTCGGATCGACGAGACCGGTCGGGCGGATGACCTGTTCGACGAACTCACCACCCGTCTGACCCAGCTCGTACTTGCCGGGCGTCGCGGACAGATAGACGGTTTGTCCGATGCGCTGCGTGAACTCCTCCCACGTCAGCGGCCGGTTGTCGGTGGCCGACGGCAGGCGGAAGCCGAACTCCACCAGGTTGCGCTTGCGGGACATGTCCCCCTCGTACATCGCACCGATCTGCGGCACGGTGACGTGCGACTCGTCGATGACCAGGAGGAAGTCCTCGGGGAAGTAGTCGATGAGCGTGGCCGGAGCACTGCCGGGACCACGCCCGTCGATGTGACGCGAGTAGTTCTCGATGCCGGAGCAGAACCCGACCTGCTTGATCATCTCCAGGTCGTACTCGGTGCGCATACGCAGGCGCTGCGCTTCGAGGAGCTTGCCCTTGCCCTCCAGTTCCGCGAGCCGTTCTTCGAGCTCTGCCTCGATGTTCTTGACGGCCTTCTCCATGCGCTCGGGACCCGCGACGTAGTGCGTCGCCGGGAAGATGCGCACGGAATCGACCTGGCGCACGATGTCACCGGTCAGAGGATGCAGGTAGTACAGCGCCTCGATCTCGTCGCCGAAGAACTCGATGCGAACCGCCAGCTCCTCGTACGACGGGATGATCTCGACGGTGTCACCGCGGACGCGGAACGACCCACGGGTGAACGACATGTCGTTGCGGGTGTACTGGACGTCGACCAGAAGCCGCAGCAGAGCATCGCGTGGAACCTCGACGTTCACTTCCAGATGGATCGAACGGTCGACGTACGACTGCGGCGTACCGAGACCGTAGATGCACGACACCGATGCGACCACGACGACGTCGCGTCGGGACAGCAGATGTGCCGTTGCCGAGTGGCGAAGGCGCTCGACGTCGTCGTTGATCGACGAATCCTTCTCGATGTACGTGTCGGTCTGCGCGATGTACGCCTCGGGTTGGTAGTAGTCGTAGTACGACACGAAGTACTCGACCGCGTTGTTGGGCAGCATGTCACGCAACTCGTTGGCCAACTGTGCTGCGAGGGTCTTGTTGGGCGCCATGACCAGCGTCGGACGTTGCATCCGCTCGATGAGCCACGCCGTCGTCGCGGACTTACCCGTGCCGGTGGCACCGAGCAGAACCACGTCTTTCTCGTCGGCCTTGAGGCGTCGTTCGAGATCGGCAATGGCGGTGGGCTGGTCGCCTGCCGGCTTGTGTTCGCTGACGACCTCGAACGCAGGACCCGTCCGCTCGATGTCGCCGACCGGACGGAACTCGGAGTGAGCCACCACGGGATGTTCGGATGCAAACGCCATGCTTCCAGGGTAGACGCGACCACCGACAGATTCCCCGCGCGAAGACAGGTACCTTGATCACCCATGGACGCCCCCGCCTCCGCGCCCCACTCACACGTCCATTCTCCCAAGGTCGAGTACTTCGACGTTCCGGGCATGACCAACACGGACCCCAAGGGTTTCGTACGCCCGGTCGACGAATACCGCGTCGAACCGTGGGGTCTGTACATGGCCCGACCGTCGGATCACGCGCAGTTCGACTATCTGCAGTCGTGGCTGCTCCCCGACCTCGGGCTGCGCGCGTCGATCTTCCACTACGTCGCGGGCCACCGGCGGGATCAGAACTACTACGTCGACGTCGGCGAGTTCGTGGCCGGGAACGTCTGGACGTCCACCGACCACTACCTCGATGTCGTCGTGCGTACCGGGCGAGGATTCGATCTTCTCGACGTCGACGAGCTTCTGGACGCTCGTTGCGCCGGACTGCTCGACGGCGCCACGTCCGAGCGCGCGATGCACCGTGCAGTCACAGCGGTCGACGGGCTGGCCCGCTTCGACTACGACCTCGACGCGTGGCTCGCGTCACTGGGAATGCCGACGACCTGGCGACCGTACGACTGACGCTCAGGCCTTCCAACCGGTCTCGTCGGCCCACGTCCACGCGCGCGTGTAGGCACCGTCGAACCACGGCGCCTTGACGCTCTCGTACTTCTCGACCGCGTCCGCCGGGTCGTCGACCTCGGCTGCGGCCGCCTGGGCCGTGCGCTTGACGGCACCGTATTCGGCGGCCGCGTCGGCGTCCGCGCGCAGCCAGTCGCGGAACACGAGGGCGAATTGCTGTGCGGGCCAACCGTCGACCCTGATGTGCACCGCGGCCGGTCGTCCCGGGTCCGCGCTACCGTGAATTCGCTTGCCCCACACGGCCGGATCGGCCTCTCCCCCGATGCCGTACCCGGGCTCGGGATCGTCGAACGTGATCTCCTCGATACGCGGAAAACCGATGCGCCGCAACGACTCCGCGAGCGAATCGGCGTCGTCCAGGGTGGCGACGGTGATCTGGATGTCGAGCACGTCGCGGGCGTCGACACCCGGGACAGCGGTCGATCCGATGTGATCGATTCTCGCAGCGGCACTTCCACACACCAACGCGAGTCGCGCCACGAGACGCTCGGCCTGCGCCCCCCATGTCGGATCGGCGTCGACAAGGACGGGAGGTGTGGCGACGGTGACGCCGTCGCGAATGTTCTTCTCGAACGGCACGAGTCGGTCGCTCCACAGCGCGCGAACATTCGCCTCGATCGCTCCCATGGCACCACTGTTGTCGATCCAGATGTCGGCGGCGGCACGACGATCGTCGTCCGACGCCTGTGCTGCGATCCGAGCACGCGCGTCGTCCTCGGGCATGTTTCGTTGATGCACGAGTCGATGGACCCGCTCCTCCGCGTCGACATAGACGACGGCGACGAGTTGGAACAACGAGCCCATCTTGCCTTCGACCAACAAGGGAATGTCCTGGACGACGATCGCATCCTGCGGCGCACCGTCGACGAGTTCCGCGGTGCGGGCACCCACGAGCGGATGGACGATCGAGTTCAGGGTCGCGCGCGTTTCGTCGGTGGCAAATGCCTTCGACGCCAAGGCCGGCCGGTCCAACGCGCCGTCGGGCAACAGGATGTCGTCGCCGAAGGCCTCGACGAGTTTCGCGAGTCCGGGAGTGCCGGGTTCGACGACTTCCCGCGCGATCACGTCGGCGTCGACGATCACTCCGCCCAACTCGGACAGAATCTTCGACACGGTGGACTTTCCAGCTCCGATGCCTCCGGTGAGGCCCAGTCTCAACATGGTGACCAGTCTGTCATCGAACACGCCGGAGCACACCGGCCCCAAATACACCAGGTTTACCGATCGGTCCGTTATCTTCGTCGTGCGAGATAAGTATTTGCCGACCCGCTGCTAGCGAAAAGGATGTTCGATGCGAAGCAATCAGATCCACCAGGGTCGGCACCGTCTCGGCATGGAGTCGGGAGTTCACGTCATTCTGATTCCCGAAGTTGCCTTGGCGTTGGCCGATCATCGGCGTAACTGGTTCACCACCCTGCTCAGTCCGGCACGCCACAGCTTCGCTTCGATGCGCAAGCGGACCGCCGTCGCTCAGTGGAGCCCCGCCGTCGCAGGTTGAGCCGACCGTCGAATACGACGATGGACCCGAATCCTTACGGATCGGGTCCATTTTTGTGTGTGCAACCGCGTGAATGCGCCATACATACGACTGGACAACTTCTTGCGGTCCATTCATGCGTCGCCATCGGCATCGGCATCGGCATCGGACAGACGAAAGCCCCGGCTCTCCGAAAAGAACCGGGGCTTCCCAGCGTCACACCCTCACGGGCGAGCGTCTGTTATCAGGCGTTGCCCGACAGCTTCTCGCGCAGCGCAGCGAGCTGAGCGTCGCTGGCCAGCGATCCACCGGACGATGCCGGAGCGGATGCTGCAGCAGCATCGCCTTCGGCGTCCGACTGACCCGACTCGGAGGAGTAGTTGGTGTTGGCGGCTTCTGCAGCCTCGTCCTTCGCCGTCTTCTCCATCTGAGCGGTGTGCATCTTGTGGCGACGCTCCGCCTCGGCGTAGCGGCCTTCCCACTCTTCACGCTGCTTCTCGTAGCCTTCGAGCCATTCGTTGGTCTCGGAGTCGAAGCCCTCGGGGAAGATGTAGTTGCCCTGCTCGTCGTACGAGTCGGCCATGCCGTACTTGGACGGATCGAACTCTTCCGCGTAGTCCTCGTTGGCCTGCTTGAGGCTCAGCGAGATACGACGACGCTCGAGATCGATGTCGATGACCTTGACGAGTGCGTCGTCGCCGACACCCACGACCTGGTCCGGAACCTCCACGTGGCGCTCGGCCAGCTCGGAGATGTGCACGAGGCCCTCGATGCCCTCCTCGACGCGAACGAACGCACCGAACGGAACGAGCTTGGTGACCTTACCGGGAACGATCTGGCCGATCGCGTGCGTACGAGCGAACTGACGCCACGGATCTTCCTGAGTTGCCTTGAGCGACAGCGAAACACGCTCGCGGTCCAGGTCGACGTCGAGAACCTCGACGGTGACCTCGGTACCGACCTCGACAACCTCGGAGGGGTGGTCGATGTGCTTCCAGGACAGCTCGGACACGTGAACGAGTCCGTCGACGCCGCCCAGGTCCACGAATGCACCGAAGTTGACGATGGAGGACACGAAGCCCTTGCGGACCTGTCCCTTCTGCAGCTGGTGCAGGAACTCGCTGCGCACCTCGGACTGCGTCTGCTCGAGCCATGCACGGCGCGACAGGACCACGTTGTTGCGGTTCTTGTCGAGCTCGATGATCTTGGCTTCGATCTCCTTGCCGACGTACGGCTGGAGGTCGCGAACGCGACGCATCTCGACGAGCGATGCGGGCAGGAAGCCACGCAGACCGATGTCGAGGATGAGGCCACCCTTGACGACCTCGATGACGGTGCCCTTGACGGCCTCGTCCTTCTCCTTGAGCTCTTCGATCGTGCCCCAGGCGCGCTCGTACTGTGCACGCTTCTTGGACAGGATCAGGCGGCCTTCCTTGTCCTCCTTGGTGAGAACGAGAGCTTCGACCTCATCGCCGACGGAGACGACCTCGTTGGGGTCGACGTCGTGCTTGATGGAGAGCTCACGGGAAGGGATGACGCCTTCGGTCTTGTAACCGATGTCGAGCAGAACCTCGTCACGATCGACCTTGACGATGGTGCCTTCGACGATGTCACCATCGTTGAAGTACTTGATCGTGGCGTCGATTGCGGCGAGAAAATCCTCTGCGGAGCCGATGTCGTTGACGGCTACCTGCGGCGAGGTTGTGGTTGAGGGCATGTGTTGAGTTGCTCCGGACGGGTTGGGTATCGGTTGATGGATGTTCGGTCGGACGGTGAAGCTGATGAAGAACGAGCAGAGCCGGTACCGAAGTATCGGACGACGGTGTACAACAACGAGCACACCGATTTCGTTCCGCCGCACGACGAGCGAGAGTCACCCACGGAAGACAACCCGATGAGCGACAGACCCTTCGATCCCGCGCAGCACGAACACACTCGCGCTCCATAGGGTACGCGATCGCGTCACAGCTGGGCAAACCTGGCAGGGGCCGTCGCAAACCTGGCAGGGGCCGTCGCAAACCTGGCGGGGGCCTCGGTTCGACTAACGTGACCATGCGTGACCGACAGTCTTCACTCCTCACCCACACCCCAGCCACCTGGTACACCGGGTCGCGCCCGGCTGTCGTCCGCCGCCAGCGATCGAGCCAGCCGTTCGTGGTGGGATTCCGACGCCGACGAGTATCACCGAACACACGGTGAATTCTTGGGGGTGAGCACCGAACGCGGGGAATTCGTGTGGTGCCCCGAAGGCCTGCACGAAGGCGACGCACACCTGCTGGGCGACGTGGCCGACAAGGACGTTCTCGAAGTGGGCTGCGGGTCGGCACCGTGCTCGCGATGGCTCGGCAGCCAGGGAGCTCGCGCAGTGGGACTGGACATCTCGGGCGGCATGCTCCGTAAGGGCTTGGAGTCGATGGCAGTCGGCGGTGACCGTGTTCCGCTGATCCAGGCAAGTGCCGAATCCCTGCCGTTCGCCGACGAGAGTTTCGACATCGTCTGTTCCGCGTTCGGGGCGGTTCCCTTCGTCGCCGACTCCGCGAACGTGATGGTCGAAATCGCCCGCGTCCTACGGCCCGGCGGGAGCTGGGTGTTCGCCGTCAACCACCCGATGCGGTGGATCTTTCCCGACGACCCGGGACCCGCGGGGCTGACCGCGACGATTCCGTACTTCGATCGCACGCCCTACGTCGAATTCGACGACGAGGGGACGCCCACGTACGTCGAACACCATCGGACGATCGGCGATCGGGCACGCGAGATAGTCGCCGCAGGCATGGAACTGCGGGACATCGTCGAACCGGACTGGCCGGAGTGGCTGGACCGCGAGTGGGGTCAGTGGAGTCCACTACGCGGCCAGCTCTTCCCCGGCACGGCGATCTTCAGCTGCGTGAAGCCTCGCTAGAGCAATTTCGACAGGAACGCTTTGGTGCGCTCGTGCTGCGGATTCGCCAGCAGCGACCGCGGCTCCCCCGATTCGACGACGACACCCTGATCCATGAAGACCAGCTGATCGGCAACCTCGCGAGCGAATCCCATCTCGTGGGTGACGACGACCATCGTCATGCCGTCCTTGGCGAGCTCGCGCATCACTCCGAGGACCTCACCGACGAGCTCCGGATCGAGCGCGGACGTCGGCTCGTCGAACAACATGAGCTTCGGATCCATGGCAAGTGCTCGCGCGATCGCGACACGCTGCTGCTGGCCACCGGACAGCTGCGCCGGATAGGCCGTCGCCTTGTCGGCGAGACCGACACGGTCGAGCAACTCCTTCGCCCGTGTGACGGCGTCGGACTTCTTCATCTTCTTCACCTGGGTCGGCGCCTCGATGACGTTCTCGAGAGCCGTTCGGTGCGGGAAGAGATTGAAGTGTTGGAACACCATCCCGATGTCGCGACGCTGTTTCGCAGCTTGCTTGGGGTGCAGCTCGTAGAGCTTGCCGCCCTTCTCCTGATAGCCGACCAGCTCGCCGTCGACGTACAGCCGACCGGCGTTGACCTGCTCGAGGTGGTTGATGCAGCGAAGGAACGTCGACTTGCCGGAGCCCGACGGTCCGACGAGGCAGAGCACCTGGCCGCGGTCGATCTCGAGCGAGATGCCCTTGAGTACCTTCAGCGCCCCGAAATTCTTGTGGACGCGGTCGGCCTTGATCATCGGAGACATCAGATGCCCTTGTTGTCGTGGGTACGTGCGTCCACGGCCTGCGCGTCGGCGAGGGCCCGAAGCTGACGACCGGTCAGCTGTCGTGACGCACCCTTGGAGTAGTACCGCTCCAGATAGAACTGCCCGACCATGAGAATGCTCGTGATCACGAGGTACCAGGTGGCAGCGACCAACAGCAGCGGAATGGGCTCGAAGTTCGCCCCGGAGATGTCCCTGGCACGGCCGTAGACCTCTCCGGTGAACGGCACCGCGACGACGAGGGACGTCGTCTTCAGCATGCTGATGACTTCGTTGCCGGTCGGCGGGATGATGACGCGCATCGCCTGCGGCAACACCGTACGACGCATCGTCTGCGGCCACGACATACCCAGCGCGACGGAGGCCTCCATCTGCCCTTCGCCGACGGAGTTGATACCGGCCCGAACGATCTCGGCCATGTACGCGGCTTCGTTCAGGGCCAACCCGATGACCGCGAACCAGAACGCGTTGTAGATGGCCTGCAGATCGAACTCGGCGAACTGGACGGTGAACGGAATGCCCAGTGCCACGTTCTTGTAGATCGACGGAATCAATCCCCAGAACACGAGCTGCACGTACACCGGCGTGCCACGAAAGATCCACAAGTAGATCCAGGCGGCGCTGCGCAGCACGGGGTTCGGCGACAACCGCATGACCGCGAGCAGCACGCCGAGAAGAATGGCGGCGATCATCGAGTACACGGTCAATTGCAGCGTGTTCCACACGCCCTCGCCGATTCGGCTGTCGAACAGATAACGCCCGTACGTCCCCCAGCCGTACGCCGGGTTGGTCGCGGCGCCGTAGGCGAACAGCCCGAACAGCACGACGACCACCACCGCGGCGATCCAGCGTCCGGGATGCCGCAGCGGGATCGCTTTGATGGGCTCGGGCTCGGTGCCCGTGCTCAACGAGGCGGAGTCGGACACACCGAACCCTTCCGTCGGACGACGTCGTCTGACACCGACATCAGCTCACTGCGCCGTTGATCTGCGACTGCTCGATCACGCCTGCCTCGACGCCCCAGTTCTCGGCGATGGTCTGGTACTGACCGTTGTCGATCAGGTGTTGGACCGCCTGCTGCAGCGTCGCGGCGAGGGGCGAACCCTTGGCGACCGGGTAGCCGTACGGCGCGGAATCGAACACCTCACCGGCAGGTTCGAGCTTGTCGCCGGTCTGCTTGATGGCGTACGCCGTCACGGGCGAGTCCGCCGACATCGCGTCGACTCGTCCGAGAACCAGCGCCTGCGCTGCATCGTCCTGGCTGTCGAACTTGACGATCTCGATCGCAGGCTTGCCTGCCGCGACACATGCTTCGCTCTTCGCGGGAACTTCTTCCTGATCCTGGATGGTCGTGGTCTGCACGGCGACCTTCAGACCACACGCGTTCGCCGGATCCACGCTGCCGCCGGACTGCTGCGCCCACTGCGTGCCCGCGTTGAAGTAGGTCGCGAAGTCGACCGTCGCCTCGCGCTCCTTGGTGTCGGTGAACGACGACATTCCGACGTCGTAGGTTCCGGCCTGGATCGACGGGATGATGCGGTCGAAGTCCGCTTCCTCGTACTGCGCCGTCACGCCGAGGACGCCGGCGACGGCATTCATCAGGTCGACGTCGAAGCCGATGATCTTGCCCGACGCATCTTTGAATTCGTTGGGCGAGTACGGCACGTTGACGCCCACGACCAACGTGCCCGAGTCGACGTTCTTCTGCGGGAGCGTCGCCGCGATGTCGTCGACCTTGTCGACCTCGACGGCAGTGGTCTCCTCCGCGGCGGGGGCACCCCCGTCCTCGGTGTTCTGGGCACATGCGGTGAGCATCAGCGCGCCTGCGCCGGACAGTGCGATCAGAAGCCGAGCCGGCTTCGAGAAAGATCGTGTAACCACGAGAGGTCCTCCAAGAGTCGAAACGACACCACCATCTCTCGGTGCTGCCAGACGTTGAACGTACGCGACCGAATGCCACGTTGCCGCACCGGTAACCGAACAGTAATGCCGCGTGTCCAGTCGAAGACGGAATTTCCCCGTACGCGAGTTCGAAACCGTGACGGCTCAGGTCCTGAGTGTTCTCGCAACGACGGTTTCGGTGAATTCGCTGGTCGATGCGCGTCCGCCGAGGTCCGCGGTCGCGACTCCCGACTCGAGTGCACCGGTGACGGCGTGCCGAATCCGCAGTGCGGCACGCGCGCACTTCTGGCCGTGCCCGTGGACGGCGAGCCAGTCGAGCATCATCGCGGCCGACAGGAACAGCGCGGTGGGGTTGGCACGGTTCTTGCCCGCTATGTCGGGCGCAGATCCGTGGGCTGCCTGGGCCATCGCCTTCGCCTCGGAGGTGTTCAACGACGGCGCCATGCCCAGCGACCCGGACAGCTCCCCGGCCAGATCGGACAGAATGTCGCCGAACATGTTCTCCGCGACGATCACGTCGAAATCCTGACCGCGTCGGACGAGATGGGCAGTCAGCGCGTCGACGTGTTCCTGATCGACGGTGACGTCGGGAAACTCCTGCGCGACGGACGTGCACACGTCGCGGAACAGACCTGTCGTCAGCGACAGCACGTTGGTCTTGTGCACGATGGTGACGTTCTTCCGTCGAGAGCGGGCGAGCGTGAACGCCTCCCGCGCGATGCGCTCGCACGCGGTTCGGGTGAAGACACCGACCGCGAGTGCGACATCCGGGGTCGGCATGAACTCGCCTCCGCCGACGTGCATGTTCCGGTCCGCGTAGAACCCCTCGGTGTTCTCACGGACCACGACGAGATCCATGTTCGGCGAGACCGCCCGTACACCGGGGTGGGCCACCGCAGGCCGAATGTTCGCGAACAGGTCGAACGTCTTTCGAACGACACCGCCAGGTGTGAGCTGCGACCGGAACGGCTCCGGGTACGACGCGCTGTCGTGTGGGCCCAGGATCCAGGCGGGCAGCGTCGCCAGCTCGTCGAGCGTCGACTGCGGGACGGGCGAGCCGTGTGCGTCGATGGCGTCGCGACCGAGGGCGAGTTCGACCCACTCGATCGAGAGATGCTCGGCCTGGGCCGCGGCGTCGACGACGCGCACCGTCGCCGGCACGATTTCGTGCCCGATCCCGTCGCCGACCATCGACCCGATTCGAACCGTGTGTACCTGGCTGTCAGTCATGTCAGTCATCATGGCTGACATGGTGCAGTCGGTAGAACTCCTCCTCGACGACGAGCTCGACGACGCGGTCCGGCGCGAGTGGCAACTGCTGTTCGACGCCGGTCTGCCCAGTCAGGCGCGGCACCGAGGCGCGTCGAATCGTCCGCACGTCACCCTCGCGGTCGCCGACGACTTCACGGACCTGGATGCGCGAATCGGGACCCTGCCCGTTCCACTGTTTCCGATCCGGCTCGGGCCTCTGGTCGTGTTCCGCGGGCGGCACGCAACGCTCGCCCGTCTGGTGATCCCGTCCGCCGAACTGCTCGACGCGCACACCGCCGTCGCGTCGCTGGTCGGCACCGCGCGAGGCGTCAGGCCCCACACCGCGCCTGGACACTGGACGCCCCACGTCACGCTTGCTCGCCGAATGACCGACGACGAGCTGGGGTCGGCCATCGAACTACTGCATTCGGAACCGGGCATTCTCGTCGGCGAGACCTCAGCGCTTCGGCGGTGGGACGGCGACGGCAAGGTCGAATGGCTCGTCGGCCACGCGGCTCAGAACCCGTAGTCGCCGAACTGACTCTTCTGCCTGTGCGTATCGGGCGCGAATCCGCCGACCACGGCCAGGTGCATGACGGCCAGAACTGCCAAAATCAACAAGGCGAGTGTCATGTCCTCGAGTCTGCTACCAGCAGCTTTCTCACAACAGCGGCAGATACGACACAGTTGCGCGTTTTCCTGCCATACTGACGGGCATGCTGAAACGAGTCGTCGTTCCACTCATGCCGTTGATCGAACAATTCGAGTTGGGCGTCGCGTGCGAGGTCTTCGGGTTCGATCGATCCGACGAAGGCCTGCCGACATACGACTTCTCGTTGATCGCCGGAGTCGATCGACCGATCAGGTCGCGCTTCGGCTACACCATCGACGTTCCCTACGACCTGTCACAGCTCGACGACGCCGACCTCATCATCATCCCCGCGGGTGGCACCCACCTCTCGGACGACGGGTGTTCGATGTGCTCGAGCGACTTCGACGAATCCGTCGAGCCGTTGCTCGTGAAGCTGCGCGCCGCGGTCGCACGGGGAGCCAAGGTCGCAAGCCTGTGCAACGGCGCGTTCGTGCTCGGCAAAGCCGGTTTGCTCGACGGTCGACGATGCACGACGCACTGGCGGCATTCCGCACGGCTCGCAGCGGACTATCCGCTCGCCGAAGTGGACCCCGACGTTCTGTACGTCGACGACGGGAACGTCCTGACCAGCGCCGGTACTGCGGCCGGGATCGATCTGTGCCTGCACATCGTGCGCAAGGAACAAGGAAGCGTCGTCGCGAACGGTATCGCCCGACGCATGGTCGTCCCGCCGCATCGGGACGGTGGGCAAGCGCAGTTCGTCACCTCTCCCCTGCCGACCGTCGAGGTCGAGACACTCGCCCCGCTGCTCGACTGGATGACCGAGAACCTCGACACCGAACTGTCCGTGCAGAAGCTGTCGGCGCGCGTGAACATGTCCACCCGAACCTTCGCACGACGCTTCCAAGCCGAGACCGGTACGACGCCTGCGCGGTGGCTCAACGACCAACGCGTACTCGCGGCACAGCAGCTTCTGGAGAACTCCGATCTGTCGATGGACGTCATCGCCGAACGCGTCGGGTTCGGCAACGCCGCCGTCCTTCGTCAGCACTTCGTTCGCCTGCGCTGCACGACCCCCAACGCCTACCGCCGGACCTTTCGGACAGCTCCGCTCGTCGGTGCCGCGGAATGATTTCGGTACCGTCGCGCGTTGAAGGCGGCAGAAGGTCATGGATACCGACGAAAGGGCAGGCGTGGCAACACAGACTTTGACTCAGCAGAACTTCGACGACATCGTCGGAGGTAACGACGTGGTCCTCGTCGACTTCTGGGCGTCCTGGTGTGGACCGTGCCGTCAGTTCGCTCCGACGTTCGAGAAGTCCTCCGAAGCGCACCCCGACGTGGTGCACGCGAAGGTGGACACCGAGGCCGAGCAGGGCCTGGCTGCGGCGGCGAACATCCAGTCGATTCCGACCATCATGGCTTTCCGCGAGGGTGTGCTCGTGTTCGCGCAGCCTGGTGCGCTGCCGGCATCCGCGCTGGAGGACCTGGTCGGTCAGGTCAAGGCTCTCGACATGGACGAGGTGCGTAAGCAGATCGCCGAGCAGAACGCTGGAGCCGACACCCAGTAGGCAGGACTGAACGACAAGAGGCCCGGTCGCACTCGCGACCGGGCCTCTTGCTATTGGGGAACTCCTAATGCGCGGCCTTGTCCCAGCTGGCGCCGGTGCCGACCGACACCTCGAGCGGGACCGACAGATCGATGGCCGACGACATCTTGTCGCGCACCAGCGCCTCGACCTCTTCGCGTTCGGACTCGACGACCTCGAGGACGAGTTCGTCGTGGACCTGCAGCAGCATGCGCGAACGCAGCCCGGCTTCCGCCAACGCCGTGTGCGTGTCGATCATGGCGACCTTGATGATGTCGGCGGCAGTGCCCTGAATGGGGGCGTTCAGCGCAGCACGCTCGGCGACCTCGCGGCGCTGCCTGTTGTCGCTGGTCAGATCCGGAAGGTAGCGACGCCGACCGTACAACGTCGATGTGTATCCGACCTTCCGCGACTCCTCGACGACGTTGCGCAGGTAGTCACGCACACCACCGAAGCGCGAGAAGTAGGCCTCCATCTGCTCCTTGGCCTCGTCGGTGGAGATCTTGAGCTGCGCGGCAAGACCGAACGCGCTCAACCCGTAGGCAAGGCCGTACGACATCGCCTTGACGCGGCGACGGAGTTCCGATGTGACGTCCTCGATCGGTACACCGAATGCGCGCGCACCGACGAAGCTGTGCAGATCCTCGCCGGTGTTGAACGCCTCGATCAGCCCCTCGTCGCCGGACAGGTGAGCCATGATGCGCATCTCGATCTGGCTGTAGTCGGCGGTGAGCAGCGTGTCGTAGCCGTCGCCGACGACGAAGCCGTCTCGAATGTGTCGTCCCGCGTCGTTACGAACCGGGATGTTCTGCAGATTCGGCTCGGTCGAGGACAACCGCCCGGTCGCCGCGACGGTCTGGTTGAAGGTGGTGTGGATGCGGCCGTCGTCGGCCACGGATTTGAGTAGACCGTCGACGGTGACCTTCATCCGAGTCGCGTCTCGATGGTCGAGCAGGAACTTCAGGAACGGGTGCTCGGTCTTCTCGAACAGACCCTGCAAGGCGTCGGCGTCGGTGGTGTAACCGGTCTTGGTCTTCTTCGTCTTCGGCATGTCGAGCTCCTCGAACAGCACGACCTGCAGCTGCTTCGGCGACCCCAGGTTGATCTGCTTGCCGATGACCTCGTACGCCGAGTTGGCGGCGTCGGCGACCTGAGACGCGAACTGGCTCTGCAGCTCACCGAGATGGTTGTTGTCGACGGCGATACCGGTTGCTTCGAGGTCGGCAAGCACCGACAGCAGAGGCAATTCCATGTCGGTCAACAACGCGCTCGACTCGATGCTCGCCAGCTCGTCGTCGAGCGTCGCGGCGAGATCGAGGACCGCCTGAGCACGCAGAATCTCGCCCTCGGCCACGGCGGCAGCCGCGACGTCCTCTGTGTCGAGCAGCGACATCTGGCCCTCGACGGAATCCTCGGCGCGCAGTTCGCGCTTGAGGTACCGCAGGCAGAGGTCGTCGAGGTTGAAGCTGCGCTGACCTGGACGCACCAGGTACGCCGCGAGCGCGGTGTCGCTCGTCAGCCCGCCGAGCGTCCACCCGCGGCCGCGCAGCGCATGGATGGCCCACTTCGCCTCGTGCAGCGCCTTGGGCTGACCGTCGTCGGCGAGCCAGGAAGCCAACGCCTTCTCGTCCGACTCGTCGAGCGACGCGGTGTCCACGAATCCGCCTTCACCATCGGACGCAGCAATGGCGATGGACAACGCGTCGCTGTCGAACGGACGACGTGGACCGACCACCGAGAGCCCGTGGCGCTGCCCGGACGACGCATGCGTCGTCAGCCACTCGGCGAGCTCGCCCGGGGCGATCGCGCCGCCCCGGACGTCGAACCCTTCCTCCGCTTCGGGTTCTGCCGACGCCAACGTGTCGAACAGGCGGTCGCGCAGCACGCGAAACTCGAGGTCGTCGAACAAGCCGTGAATCTTTTCGCGATCCCACGGCGCGAGCTCCAACTGATCGGGCGTGTACGGCAGTGGGACGTCGCGCACCATCTCGGTGAGCTCCCGGTTGAGCACCACACTCGACAAGTTGGCACGCAGCGCATCGCCGACCTTGCCCTTGACCTTGTCGACGTTGGTGACCAATTCTTCGAGAGACCCGTACTGGACGATCCACTTGGTCGCCGTCTTCTCGCCGACGCCAGGAATGCCGGGGAGGTTGTCGCTCGGGTCGCCGCGCAGTGCCGCGAAATCCGGGTACTGCGACGGCGTCAGCCCGTACTTCTCGGTGACGGCAGCGGGCGTGAACCGCGTGAGATCCGAGACGCCCTTGCGCGGGTACAGCACCGTCACGTTGTCGGTCACCAACTGCAGCGAGTCGCGGTCGCCGGTGACGACGAGCACCTTGTATCCGAGCGCCTCGGCCTGCGTCGTCAGCGTGGCGATGATGTCGTCGGCCTCGAAGCCCGCCTCCGCCATGACCGGAATGCCCATCGCACCCAGGACGTCCTTGGTGATGTCGACCTGGCCGGCGAACTCGTCGGGCGTCTTGCTGCGGTTTGCCTTGTAGTCCGGGAACCGCTCGGCGCGGAAGGTCTGTCGCGACACGTCGAACGCCGCCGCGATGTGCGTCGGCTTCTCGTCGCGCAACAGGTTGATCAGCATCGACGTGAACCCGTAGACGGCGTTGGTGGACTGCCCACTGGTGGTCTTGAAGTTCTCCACCGGCAGCGCGAAGAACGCCCGAAAGGCGATGGAGTGCCCGTCGATGAGCAGCAACGTCGGCTGCTCGCCATCTGCGGACGTACCGGTCGAGGATGCGGAGGATGCACGTGCGTCGGTTACGGGGCTCACGGTTACTCAGTCTAGGTACGGGCACCGACAGGACGTAAACGGATCTCGAGGCACGCCTCCGACGTGCGGCCAAGTAGTTCGAAACGCAAAAGATACAAGCCGGAAATTCAACTCGCCGGTTTCGGGCGGTCCGGACGGTTAGAGTCCGAGAATTGCAAGCTCCAGTCGGCCCATACTGGCCGGCTCTTACACCGTCCGGAGGACGTGCGTGGCTCCAAGTGTGCGATGGAACCGAAGATCGACTCGACCACGGCGCCACCGCCGACATTCGTCCCGAATACTCGTTCTCTCACTTCTCGCCGCCGTGTTCGCGGTGGCGTTCGGCGGTTCCGCGCTCGCGCAGGAACCGCCGCCTCCTCCGGCGAACGCCGTCGCCGTCAGCGGCAGCCTGAACAACGGCGGGGAGAGACTGGTCGGCGTGGACGTCCGGGCGGTCGACGCGTCGGGCGCCGAGGCGGGCCGCACGACGTCGGAGGACGGCGGTCGCTGGACACTCGAATTGTCGCCCGGCACATACACGTTCGAGGTCGTCGCAGACACGCTGCCCGACGATGTCAGCGTCCAGGGCTCGGTCGAACGCGACGTCCAAGCGGGCCGAGCGAACACCGTCATCTTCTCGTTCGGCGAGGCGCGTACCTCGAACGAGGTCCCGTTCTACGAGAAGTTCATCCGAACGACGGTCGACGGCTTTCGATTCGGCCTCGTGATCGCACTGGCCGCCGTGGGCCTGAGCCTCATCTTCGGGACGACGGGACTGACCAACTTCGCTCACGGCGAGTTGGTCACGCTGGGCGCCGTCGCAGCCTGGGTCTTCAACGTGTCCATGGGTATTCAGCTCATCTGGGCGACGCTTCTGGCGATCGTCGTCGGAATTGCGATCGGGTGGCTGGCCAACTCTGCCATCTGGAGACCACTACGAAAACGTAAGACCGGCTTGATCGCACAGTTGGTGGTGTCCATCGGCCTCGCCATCGCGCTGCGGTATCTGATCCTGATCTTCTTCTCCGACCGTTCGGAGCCCTTCGACGACTATCAGGCGCAGACGCAGAACGAATGGGGGCCGTTCGCGATCACGAACGTGGGCCTCGCCTGCATCGTCATCAGCATCGTCGTCCTCGTCGGTGTCGCAGTGATGTTGCAGCGCACCCGAATCGGCAAGGCAATGCGCGCCGTGGCCGACAATCGCGACCTCGCTGCGTCGTCGGGTATCGACGTCGAACGCGTCGTCACCTTCGTCTGGTGTCTGGGCGGTGGGTTGGCCGCCCTCGGCGGTGTCCTGTTCGGGCTGTCGGAACTCGGAGGCCGGGTCCAATGGGAGATGGGCTTCAAACTGCTGCTGCTCATGTTCGCCGGAATCACCCTCGGCGGCTTGGGAACCGCATACGGAGCGCTCCTCGGCTGCGTGATCGTCGGACTGCTCGTTCAGTGGTCGACGATGATCATCAATCCCGATCTCAAGTACATCGGAGGACTGCTCGTCTTGATTCTCATCCTCGTGGTCAGGCCCCAGGGCATCCTCGGTTCGCGGCAAAGGATCGGGTGATACGACATGGATGTTCTCGGAGCACTTCAAGTCTCGCTCGCACAGCTGATCGGGCCGTCGGCCATCTTCTACGCGCTGCTCGCGATCGGACTGAACCTGCACTTCGGCTACGCCGGTCTGCTGAACTTCGGTCAGATCGGATTCGCATTGCTCGGCGGATACGGCGTCGGCATCATGACGATCACCTATCAGCAGCCGCTGTGGTTGGGAATTCTCGTCGGCCTCGGAGCGGCGGGACTCCTCGCACTCGTGCTCGGCATCCCGACGCTCAGGCTGCGAGCCGACTATCTGGCCATCGTGACAATCGCCGCGTCGGAAATTCTGCGTCTCGTGTTCCGTTCGACGGCAACCGATTCCGTGACGAAGTCGACGAACGGCATCTTCGGCTTCGCCGATCCGTTCACCTCGCTCAGCCCGTTCGACTCCGGTAAGCAGTACTCGTTCCTCGGGGTCAAGTTCTACGGCGACGACCTGTGGGCCATGGTCGTCGGATGGTCGCTCGTCCTGCTGCTGTGCGGGCTGGTGTACCTGCTGACGCACAGCCCGTGGGGCCGCGTCCTCAAAGCCGTGCGCGAGGACGAGGACGCCGCGCGGTCTCTGGGCAAGAACGTCTTCGTCTACAAGATGCAGGCCCTCGTGCTCGGCGGTGTCATCGGTGGCATGGGCGGCGTGTTCAACGCCCTGCAGACCAAGTCCATCAACCCCGACTTCTACTCGACGGCACAGACATTCTTCGCGTTCGGCGCGTTGATCCTCGGCGGCGCTGCGACGGTCTTCGGCCCGGTGCTCGGCGCGATGCTGTTCTGGTTCCTGCTGTCGATTCCCGACGCTCTACTGCGTCAAGCCATCGCAGGCCCGGATCCGTTGTTGAACCTCACCGAACAACAGGTCGGCGCAACACGTTTCGTGTTGTTGGGCATCCTGATCGCGGTACTGATGGTCTTCCGACCCCAGGGTATCCTCGGCAACAAGCGAGAGGTCCAGATCGATGCCCGATAAGACTGTGCTCAGCAAGGAGCAACGCGCCGCGCTCTTCGCGGGCGTTCCCGGAGTTCCGGGCGCACCGAAACCGGATCCGACGCTCGTCGTCGACGGTGTCTCGCGCACGTTCGGCGGACTCAAGGCCGTCGACGTCGCCCATCTCGAGATCCAACGAGGGTGCATCACCGGGCTCATCGGTCCGAACGGGGCAGGCAAGACGACCTTGTTCAACCTGCTCACCGGGTTCGACCGCCCGGACACGGGAACGTGGTCGATGGACGGGAAGTCCCTCGGCCGCATGCACCCGCATCAGGTCGCACGGCAGGGCGTCGTGCGCACGTTCCAGCTGACCAAGGCGTTGTCGAAGCTGTCCGTTCTCGACAACGTGAAGTTGGGGGCCACCGGCCAGCGCGGTGAGCGAATCCTGAACACTCTCCTGCCCTGGACCTGGAAGGCCCAGGAGAGGGAGATCACCGAGCGTGCGTACGAGTTGCTCAGCCGCTTCAAACTCGACGCCAAAGCCGACGACCTCGCCGGCTCGCTGTCGGGCGGTCAGCGCAAGTTGCTCGAGATGGCGCGCGCACTGATGACCGACCCGGCGGTGGTCATGTTGGACGAGCCGATGGCGGGCGTCAATCCAGCTCTGACACAGAGCTTGTTGAGTCACATCAAGTCCCTACGCGACGACGGCATGACCGTCGTGTTCGTCGAGCACGACATGGACGTCATCCGTGACATCAGCGACTGGGTCGTCGTCATGGCTCAGGGCAGCGTGATCGCCGAATCGACGCCGGAGGAACTGTCCAACAACGGCGCCGTCGTCGACGCCTACCTCGGCAGTCACCACGACCAAGCGCTCGAGTTCGACGAGAACGGTGATCCGGTCGGTGCCACAGCACGTTTGGCCGAAGCACTCGAACAAGCCGAAGCGGAAGAGCTCGAAGCAGGCGGCGACCTGTCCGAACCGGAATTCGTGGCCGACTCCCCCACGGCAACAAAGGAGGACGGGCGATGAGCGAAGCGAACACAGGAAACCTGACACCAGCGGAATTCGCGGCGACGCCGGAAGAACACGCCAGGCTCGCCGAGGGGGCACTGGTCCGCGCCGACAACCTGGTGGCCGGCTACATCCCCGGGGTCAACATCCTGAACGAATGCAATTTCTTTCTTCGTGACGGTGAGATCGTCGGCATCATCGGCCCCAACGGCGCCGGCAAGTCGACACTGCTGAAAACCCTGTTCGGCCTGATCCCCGTCCGTCAGGGATCGGTGAAGCTGCGCGGCGACAACATCACGTCGGCCCAGGCGCACGTCCTGGTCACCAAAGGTGTCGGCTACGTTCCGCAGACGCAGAACGTGTTCCCGTCGCTCACCATCGAAGAGAACCTCGAGATGGGAATCTATCTGCGTCCCAAGAAGTTCGCGGAAAGGTTCGCGTTCGTGAGCGAGCTGTTCCCACTCCTGGGTGAACGCAGGAAGGTCAAGGCAGGCGCACTGTCCGGCGGCGAGAGGCAGATGGTCGCGATGGGCCGTGCGTTGATGATGGAACCGTCGGTCCTTCTGCTCGACGAGCCGTCGGCCGGCCTGTCCCCGATGTTCCAGGACGAGGTGTTCATCCGCTGCAAGAAGATCAACGCGACGGGTGTCTCGATCATCATGGTCGAACAGAACGCCCGCCGATGCCTACAGATCTGCGACCGCGGATACGTGCTCGATCAGGGTCGAAACGCCTACACCGACACCGGAACCAACCTCATGAACGACCCGAAGGTCATCGAGCTGTACCTCGGCACGCTCGCGGGGAGTAAAGAGAAGTAGGTGCGCGTGCTTGGGGGTGACCGAATGTCACCTTCGGTCACTCGGGGCCGGCTCACCGGACCGAGGGCGCCCCTTGCTCACTCAGAGTGAGCGAAGGCGTCATTCGGTCACCCAGGCTCACCGCGCCCCCCGGACCGAGGGCGCCCCTTGCTCACTCAGAGTGAGCGAGGGCGTCCTTCGGTCACCCAGGCCCACCGCGCCCGAACACGAACGAGCCCCGACCCGCCGAGCGGATCGGGGCTCGTTCACATCCGGTCGAGCATCACTCCCCGACGACGATGTATCCCTCTGTCGTGAGGGTGTTCTCGGGGCCGAAGACGAGCTTGCCGTAAGACCCGGTGGCAGGCTCACCCGAGTCGCTGAAGTTCAGCGCGCCGGTGATGCCGTCGTAGTCGATGTCCGTTCCGGCCTGGACCAGCGGCAGGCACTGCGCGAAGCTGGTGCACTTCTCGCCGTCCTTGGTGACACTGTTGATGTTGGCCGCGATGTCCGTTCCCGCAGTCGATTTCGCCTGTTCCGCCGCGAGCGCCGAGATGACGACGGCGTCGTAGGACTCACCGGAGTAGTTGAAGTCGACCAGCGCAGGGTTGAGCGCCTTCAGACGGTCCTGGAATTCGGTTCCGACGTCGGTGAGCGGCGTCGTGCCTTTCATCGTGTCCAGCAACGGCGTTGCGACGGCCTCACCCAGTGCGTTACCCATGTTGCCGTCGACACCGTAGACCAGAGTGCCGTCGGACGGACCGATGCCGACCTCGTGCATACGGGTGATGATCTTCGCCGACTCCTCGAAGCCGATGACCGCTACCGCGTCGGGCGCGAAGTTCTTCACGTCGTCGACCTCGGCGTTGAAGGACTGCGCATTGGGGTCGTAGATGATCTTCTGGATCTGATCCGACGGGATGCCCGCGTCCTGAAGATTGTCGACGGTGTTCTGCGCGAGACCGGTGCCGTACGGGTCGTTCAGCGCGAGGATGGACACACGCTGAGCGCCGTCCTCGGCGATGAGCTGCGACAACGCCTGTGCCTGTAGGACATCCGTCGGTGCGGTACGGAAGTACTGCCCCTTGTCCGGGTAGCAGACGAACTGGTCGGAGGTGTTGGCCGGCGAGAACTGCACGACGCCTGCGCTGGCGATCTTGTCGATCACCTTGAGCGACACCGACGACGACGCTGCTCCGACGATGACGTCGGCGCCACCGGCGAGTAGGCGGTCGACGGTGACGTTCGCGGTGTCCGTCGTGGTGTCGCCGGAGTCACCGGGGATCAACTGAACCGGCTGACCGAGTACGCCCCCTGCGGCGTTGACGTCGTTGATCGCGAGCTGAACACCGGCGACTTCGGGCGGGCCGAGAAAGGCGAGGGTACCGGTTTCGGGGAGCAACGTGCCGACGACGAGAGGCGTCGTGACCGGGGTGGCACCGGCGGTGGCCTGTTCCGGTGTGCAATCGGTGGACACCGTCGTCTCCGCGGCTGCCGATCCGCCACCGCTGGCGGAATTGGCACTGTCCTCCGAGCTGGAATCGTCACTCGAGGAACAGCCGAACAGTGCCAATGACGCAGCACTCAGAACCGCAGCCGTGCGGACGTAGGTCCGTTTTGCCATCGGGGGTCTCCTTGATTGCTCATCGATGAAGCGCACGTGAAATATGTGCCTCGTGTGGGATCAGACGCTATCTGCCCGAAGCGATGTGCGATCGGTGAGAAGAAGGCTCGTGACCTGACTGTGACCTCAGCTGCCGAAGATTTACGTGGCCGTAGCGTTCGGGGGCGCTGTCACGCCTCCGCGGGTGGATCGAGCGTCTCGATGATGACCTCGGCAACGGCCTTCATCGTCGTTCGCCTGTCCATGGCCGCGCGCTGAATCCACTTGAACGCCTGCGGCTCTGTCAAGGACTGCGACTCCATGAGCTTGCCCTTCGCACGCTCGATCAGCTTGCGCGTCTCGAGACGTTCCTGCAGATCCGCGATTTCGCTTTCGAGGGACGAGATCTCGGTGTAGCGGCTTGCCGCGAGTTCGACGGCCGGCATCAGATCGGTTTTGGAGAACGGCTTCACGAGGTAGGCCATCGCGCCCGCGTCGCGCGCTTTCTCAACCAACTCGCGCTGACTGAATGCGGTGAGAATCACGACCGGCGCGATGCGCTTCTCCGCGATCTCCGACGCGGCGTCGATGCCGTCACGCCGAGGCATCTTCACATCCATGATCACCAGATCCGGACGGAGTTCGACGGCCAGATCGACGGCCTGCTGCCCGTCGGCGGCCTCTCCGACGACCTCGTAGCCCTCCTCGCGCAGCATCTCCACCAGATCCAGGCGAATCAGCGATTCGTCCTCGGCAACCACGACACGGAGAGCGGGCCTGCCGCCCTCCTGCGTAACAGGAGCATTCATGAGTAACAGTCTCCTTCGACAAGTCATCGACCAGCGCAAACCGTTCGCATGCGTAGGCACGCACGATGCTTCCACCCGGTCGTGAGAGCATTTGAAGGGTACCGGTGGTTGACCCCGTCGGCGCATCTTCTAAAGTAGTGAACCGCAAGACAACGCAGGCCCCCGTATCCCAATTGGCAGAGGAAACGGATTCAAAACCCGTACAGTGTCAGTTCGAGTCTGACCGGGGGCACCACATCTCGAAACGTCAAGACACAAGCGAGATCACGACACCGAGCCTGTGTCGCGCGCCGGCGCACACTCCCCGGTGACACGCCGATCCACAGTCCGCACACCGCCTGCGAACGTGGACCGACTACATCACTCCGTGGACGCGGTGGAATCACACGCGAACAGTCGCCGCGGTCGCGGCCTGCCTAGATCTCCGGGTCGGCGGCCGCCTTGCGCCTCGACTCGATCTCGTTCTCGAACGCCGCGATCAAGCGGTCGGCCTCCGCCAGCGCTGCGTCGTCGGCGCCTTCGTCCATCGACTGGTCGCGGCCGCGGCGCAGCACAGCCAGTTCGGCGTCGAGTTCATGGTTGTCGAGTACTCGTGGATCCAACATGGGCTCCATTGTCCGCCCTTCACAGGCGAACTCGCATCCTTTCGTGACGTGTCCCCGACTTTCGTCGTGTGTCACTGTGGAGCGGTGACCACCGTGCACAGTTTCCCGCCGATCATCGATCGTTCCGCGCACACTTTGATCCTGGGCTCGATGCCCGGCGTCGCCTCCCTGACGGCGAATCAGTACTACGCCCATCCGCGAAACGCGTTCTGGCCGATCATGGGCGACCTCTTCGGCGCGGGACCGTCGGTCCCGTACGAGAAACGGACGACGGTGCTGCAGTCCCACGGGATCGCTGTATGGGATGTGTTGAAACTGTGTACGCGTCTCGGCAGTCTCGATTCGGCGATCGAGGAATCGTCCATCGTCGTCAACGACATCGACACGCTGATTCGCGAACATCCGACGATCGAACGCATCTTCTTCAACGGGGCCAAAGCCGAATCCAGCTTCCTCCGGTACGTGACAACCCCGCAGAGTCCGATCGCACTGGTACGGCTGCCGTCGACGAGCCCGGCGCACGCGTCGATGACGTACGAACGCAAGCTCGACGCGTGGAGGGCCGTCGTCGATCGCGGATGAAGCTACTTTCTCGGGAAGTGCCGAATCAGGCCTTCCTGCACGACGGTTGCGAGCAGTACTCCGTCCGTCGAAAAGAAGCGGCCGGTCGCGAGACCGCGCGACCCCGCGGCCACAGGTGATTCCGTGGCGTAGAGGGCCCATTCGTCGAAACGAAACGGACGGTGGAACCAGATGGAATGGTTGACCGTCGCCGCGACGATACGGTCGAGTCCCCACGACAATCCGTGGGTGGTGAGGATCGAATCGAGCACCGTGGTGTCCGACGCGTACCCCATGGTCGCCGCGTGGAAGATCGGATCGTCGGGCAGCTCCCCGTCCGCCTTCATCCAGACGCGATTGTGCGTGAGCTTCTCCCCCGTGGTCTGCAGAATCCAGGCGGGGTCGTTGGCGTAGCGCATGTCGATGGGCTTGAGCGCGTCGACGAACATCTGCAGTCGATCCTCGTACCCGACGAAGTGATCGCCCAACGGCGGCAACGTATCCGGGTACGGCACCTCGGGCAACTCGACGCTGTGCTCGAGCCCCTTGCCGAAATCCTGGAACGCCGCGAGCATCACGAAGATCTCGTCGCCGTCCTGCAGCGCGGTGACTTGACGGTTCGCGAAGGCGCGCCCGTCGCGGTGACGCTCGACGCGATACTCGATCGGCTTCTTGACGTCACCGCCTCGAATGAAGTGCGCATTGATGGCGTGCACGTCACGTGACGTGCCGGACACCGTGCGCCCGGCGGCGATCAGTGCCTGAGACACCATCTGTCCGCCGAAGGTCCGGCTGCCCACCTGGCGAGGATGAACCCCCCGGAACGTGTCCTCGCCGGTCTCCTCGAGCTCGAGCAACTCGAGGAGCGTCTGTAGATCCGTCTTGCCCTCGGTCGACGCTGAGGCTGCAGCGCCGGTTCCCCCCGCATCGGTCACTTACCGGTCCTCTTCTCCAATTCGGTGCACGTGGATCAAGTTGGTCGAGCCTACTGTGCCGGGAGGAGCTCCGGCTACGATCACGACCTGATCGCCCTTGCTGTATCGACCCAGCTCCAGCAGCGCCTTGTCGACCTCGATCACCATCGCGTCCGTCGTCGCGACCTCGGGGACCAGGAAGGTCTCGGTGCCCCAGCTCAGTGCGAGCTGCGACCGGACCTCGGGGATCGAGGTGAACGCGAGCAGCGGAAGGGACGTGTGCAGACGCGCGAGACGACGCACGGTGTCACCGGACTGCGTGAAGGCGACCAGAGCCTTCGCGTCGAGACGCTCGCCGATGTCGCGTGCAGCGTAGGAGATGACACCACGCTTGGTACGCGGCACATGGGTCAGCGGCGGAACCGGCTCGCCCTCGCTCTCGACGGTCTCGACGATCCGAGCCATCGTGCGGACGGTCTCCATGACGTACTTGCCGACGGAGGTCTCACCGGACAGCATCACGGCGTCGGTGCCGTCGAGCACGGCGTTCGCGACGTCCGACGCCTCCGCGCGGGTGGGGCGCGAATTCTCGATCATCGACTCGAGCATCTGCGTCGCGACGATGACGGGCTTGGCGTTGGCACGCGCGATCTGGATGGCGCGCTTCTGCACCAGCGGAACCTGCTCGAGCGGCAGCTCGACGCCGAGATCGCCACGCGCGACCATGATTGCGTCGAACGCGAGCACGATGGCTTCGAGGTTGTCGATGGCCTCCGGCTTCTCCAGCTTCGCGATGACCGGAACTCGTCGGCCGACGCGGTCCATCACCGCGTGCACCAGTTCGACGTCGGCGGGCGACCGAACGAAGGACAGTGCGATGAAGTCGACTCCGAGCTGCAGTGCGAACTCCAGATCGGCGATGTCCTTCTCGGACAGGGCCGGTACCGACACGTTCATACCGGGCAGCGAGACACCCTTGTTGTTGCTGACGGGTCCACCCTCGGTGACGCGGCACAGCACGTCGTTGCCCTCGACGCCGGTGACGACGAGTCCGACCTTGCCGTCGTCGACCAGCAGCCGGTCGCCTTCCTTGGCGTCCTGAGCGAGTTCCTTGTAGGTCGTCGACACGCGGTCGTGGGTGCCTTCGCACTCCTCGACGGTGATGCGCACCAATTCGCCGTTGGCCCAGGTGGTCTTGCCTTCGGCGAAGCGGCCGAGGCGGATCTTCGGTCCCTGCAGATCGGCGAGGATGCCGACGGCTTTGCCCGTGGCATTCGATGCGGCACGGACTCTTTCGTAGTTTGCCTGATGATCCGGGTGATCGCCGTGGCTGAAATTCAGTCGGGCGACATCCATTCCACTCTCGACGAGTTCACGGATTCGATCACTGGTAGCGGTGGCGGGTCCAAGGGTGCAAACGATCTTCGTACGTCGGCTCACGAACACGAGCCTAGACTGTGGCTCCTGCCTTCTCCATGGCAGAGGGGTCCGACGCGATTCTACCCGTCGGTAACATCGCGTCGGACCTGTTCAGAACACCTGGATCAATTCAGACCACGGCCAGCGGCAAAGCAGTCGGGTGCACCGGAGACGGCAGATCCGACCGGCCCGTCAGGTATGCGTCGACGCCATGTGCCGCCGACCGGCCTTCCGCGATGGCCCATACGACCAACGACGCTCCTCGGTGCGCGTCGCCGCACACGAAGACACCGGGCGCCGTCGTCTGCCAGTCCGGGCCACACGACAGCGCGCCGCGACGGGTCAGGGTCAGTCCGTAGTCGTCGAGCAGCGGCCCGTGCTCGACGCCCTCGAACCCGATGGCGAACAGCGCGAGGTCGCACGGCAACTCGACCTCCTCGCCGATCGGGGTGATGACGCGTCGGCCGTCCGCATCGCGCTGGACTTCGACCTCGGCGAGCACCATGGCGCGTACGTGACCGTTCTCGTCGCCCAGGAAACGCTGCACGGCAACCTGGTGCCGTACGACGCCACCCTCGGCGTGAGCCGGCGACGTCCGGAGAACCAGCGGCCACGACGGCCACGGCGAGCGCTCGTCGCGGATCTCGGGAAGCGCCTGGTTGTAATCCAACTGGGTCACCGACGCAGCACCCTGCCGGTGCGCGGTACCGAGACAGTCGGCCCCGGTGTCACCGCCGCCGATGATGACGACGTGCTTGTCCTTCGCGGAGATCGATGTAGGGCCGTCGCCCTCGCATTCCTTGTTGGCCGGCACGAGATGCTCCATGGCCAAGTGGATTCCGGCCAGAGAGCGTCCCTCGACCTCGGTGTTGTCCCGAGCGCGCAGCGCTCCGACCGCCAGCACGACCGCGTCGAACTTCTCCCGCAACTGCTCGACGGTGAAGTCGACACCGACTTCGCAGTCCGTGACGAAATGCGTTCCCTCGGCACGCATCTGCATCAGTCGCTGGTCCAGCACGGATTTCTCCAGCTTGAATTCGGGGATGCCGTAGCGCAGCAGACCGCCGAGACGGTCGTCGCGTTCGTAGACGGTCACGTCGTGGCCGGCGCGCGTGAGTTGCTGCGCTGCAGCAAGTCCCGCCGGACCGGAACCGACGACGGCGACACGCTTTCCCGTGTTGATCGTCGGAGGCTGGGGCACGACCGAGCCTGCGTCCCACGCGAGATCGGCGATGGTCTGCTCGACACGCTTGATCGTCACGCTACCGCCGGTGTCGCTCTCGGCGATCGACAGCACGCACGCCGCCTCGCAGGGCGCGGGGCAGACGCGTCCGGTGAACTCGGGGAAGTTGTTCGTCGCGTGCAGTCGGTCGCTCGCAGCGTCCCACCGGTCCCGTCGCACGAGATCGTTCCACTCCGGAATCAGGTTGCCCAGCGGACAGCCCGCAGTTCCCGAGTGACAGAACGGAATACCGCAATCCATGCAGCGACGAGCCTGGTCCGACACCTCTGCGGCGCGCTCGGACGCGGGCTGGTGCGAGTAGACCTCGTTCCAGTCCTTGACGCGTTCGGTGATCGGCCGCTTGGCGGCTTCCTGCTTGACGACGTTGAGGAATCCTCTGGGATCAGCCACGTGCTGCCTCCATGATTGCTGAGTCGACGTCGCGCCCCTCGGCGCGCGCCATCCTCGTCGCCTCCAGCACACGCTGGTAGTCGACGGGCATGATCTTCGTGAACAGTGCGGACCGCCGAGGCCAGTCCGCGAGGAGCGAGGCCGCGACGGTGGATCCGGTCCACTTCAGGTGGTTCTCCACCGTCTCGCGCAGCCACGCGAAGTCGTCGGGATCGGGAGTTTGCAACGTCACCATGTCCATGTTGACGTCGCTCGCATCCAGGCCGAGGACGAAGGCGATACCGCCCGACATTCCGGCGGCCATGTTTCGCCCGGTCGGGCCGAGGACGACGACGCGTCCTCCGGTCATGTACTCGAACGCGTGGTCTCCGACGCCCTCGTTGACGGCCGTCGCACCCGAGTTGCGCACCGCGAACCGTTCGCCGACGCGGCCGCGCAGGAACACCTCACCCGACGTCGCGCCGTAGAGAAGTGTGTTGCCTGCGATGACGTTGTCCTCCGGGACGAAGGAGACGTCTTCGGCGGGACGCACGACGACGCGGCCGCCGGACAGTCCCTTGCCGACGTAGTCGTTCGCGTCGCCGATCAGATCGATCGTGACACCTGCGGGCAGGAAGGCGCCGAGCGACTGCCCGGCCGAACCGGTCAGCTGCACTCGAATGGTGTCGTCCGGCAGACCGCGTCCGCCGAACCGGCGGGTGACCTCGGAGCCGAGAAGTGTTCCGACCGTGCGGTTCACGTTGCGTACCGGCAGTTCGAGCGTGACCGGGTGAGCATCCTCGAGCGCACCCTCGGCGAGCTGAACGAGCGTGCGGTCGAGGGCGAAGTCCAGACCGTGATCCTGGCCGCGCAACCGTCGACGCTGCGTCAGCGGAGCTCCGTGCTGGTCGGTCGGCATCGCGAAGATCGGTGACAGGTCGAGTCCCTGGCTCTTCCAGTGCGCGATGCCTGCAGACGTCTCGAGCGCATCCGCGTGTCCGACGGCCTCGTCGATGCTGCGGAAGCCCAACTTCGCCAGGTACTGCCTGACGTCTTCCGCAACGAAACGGAAGAAGTCCTCGAGAAACTCGGGCTTGCCGTTGAAACGCTTGCGCAGGTCCGGGTTCTGCGTCGCGACGCCGACCGGGCAGGTGTCGAGGTGGCACACGCGCATCATGATGCACCCGGACACGATCAACGGCGCAGTCGAGAAACCGAACTCCTCGGCACCGAGAAGCGCCGCCACGATGACGTCGCGACCCGTCCGCAGACCGCCGTCGCACTGCACGGTGATGCGGTCACGAAGTCCGTTGAGCACCAACGTCTGCTGCGCGTCGGCGAGACCGATCTCCCACGGCGCACCAGCGTGCTTGAGCGAGGTCAGCGGCGCAGCGCCGGTACCGCCGTCGTAACCCGAGATCAGGACGACGTCGGCATGCGCCTTGCTCACACCCGTCGCGACCGTGCCGACCCCGACCGAGCTGACGAGCTTGACGTGAACGCGTGCATTCTCGTTCGCGTTCTTCAGATCGTGGATCAGCTGAGCGAGGTCCTCGATCGAGTAGATGTCGTGGTGCGGCGGCGGCGAGATCAGCCCGACGCCCGGCGTCGAGTGCCGCGTCTTGGCCACCCACGGGTAGACTTTGTAGCCCGGAAGCTGGCCTCCCTCACCGGGTTTCGCACCCTGCGCCATCTTGATCTGGATGTCCGACGCGTTCACGAGGTAATCGCTCGTGACACCGAAACGTCCGCTGGCGACCTGCTTGACGGCGCTGCGACGCGTCGGATCGTACAACCGGTCGGTGTCCTCGCCGCCCTCTCCCGAGTTGGAGCGTCCGCCGAGATTGTTCATCGCGACTGCCATCGCCTCGTGCGCCTCGGCCGAGATGGATCCGTAGCTCATCGCACCCGTGTTGAACCGGGTCACGATGGACTCCACCGGCTCGACCTCCTCCAGCGGAACAGGCGGGCGAATGCCTTCCTTCAATTCGAACAGCCCGCGCAGCGCGCCGCCCTCACGTGCCAGTCGATCGACCTCGTCGCTGTACTTCTGGAAGACGTCGAAGCGTCCGGTACGCGTCGCGTGCTGCAGCAGGAACACCGTCTCGGGCGTGAACAGGTGCAGTTCGCCCTCGCGACGGAACTGGTACTCGCCGCCGATCTCGAGACGACGGTGTACGCGGTCGGTCGGATTCTCCGGATACGCGCGGCGGTGCCGCAGCTTGACCTCTTCGGCCAGCACGTCGAGGCCCACACCACCGAGCTTGCTGACGGTGCCCTTGAAGTACTCGCGCACGACGTCCTTGTCGAGGCCGATGGCCTCGAAAACCTGTGCGCCCGTATAGGATCCGACGGTCGAGATGCCCATCTTGGACATCACCTTCAGCACGCCCTTGCCGAGTCCGTACAGGTAGTTGCGCACCGCCACGGACGATTCGACGCCCGTCAGCTCGCCTTCGCCGACGAGGTCCTCGATGGACTCCATGGCGAGGTACGGGTTGACCGCCGCGGCGCCGTAGCCGATGAGCAGCGCGAGATGGTGTACCTCGCGGGCGTCGCCGGACTCGACGACGAGTGCGACCTTGGTGCGCTCCTTCGTGCGGACGAGGTGATGGTGAACCGCCGCGGTCGCGAGCAGGGACGGAATCGGCGCATGCGTGTGGTCCGAATCGCGGTCGGAGATGATCAGCGTGCGGAACCCGGCTGCGATGGCCTTGCTCGCGCGGCGTCGCAGACTCTCGATGGCTTCGGCCAGTCCTTCTCCCCCGCGTTCCACCTCGTACAGCCCGCGCAGCACGGTGGCAGCGAGGCCGGGGTGATCCCCGTCGTGGTTGATGTGGATGATCTTGTTGAGCTCGTCGTTGTCGAGAACCGGCCACGGCAACACGATCTGGCGGCACGACGCGGCCGTCGGCTCCAGCAAGTTCTGCTCCGGGCCCATGACGCGGGACAGCGACGTGACGATCTCTTCACGGATCGAGTCGAGCGGGGGGTTGGTGACCTGCGCGAACAGTTCGACGAAGTAGTCGTACAGCAACCGGGACCGCTGCGACATGACGGCGGCGGGAGTGTCGGTGCCCATGGAGCCCAACGGTTCTCCGCCCGACGCGGCCATCGGCGACAGAACGACCCGCAGGTCTTCCTCGGTGTAGCCGAACGCGATCTGACGGCGCACGACCGACTCGTGGTTGTACTGGATGTGGGCGCGCTCCGGCAGACTCTTGATCTCGAGCAGCCCCGCGTGCAGCCATTCCTGATACGGCTGCTCGCCCGCGAGCTGCTGCTTGATCTCGGCGTCGGGCACGATGCGGCCCGCCGCGGTGTCGACGAGGAACATCTTGCCCGGTTCGAGGCGGCCCTTCGCGACGACCTCGGACTGCGGAACCTCGAGGACGCCCGCCTCACTGGCAAGGATGATGCGTCCGTCGACCGTCTGCCACCATCGTCCGGGGCGCAAACCGTTGCGATCGAGCACGGCACCGACATAGGAACCGTCGGTGAACGTGACGCAGGCTGGGCCGTCCCACGGCTCCATGATCGACGCGTGGAACTGGTAGAACGCGCGCACGTCGGGATCCATGTCGCGGTGGTTCTCCCACGGCTCGGGCAGCATCATCATGACGACGTGCGGCACACTGCGGCCACCGAGATGCAGGAGTTCGAGCACCTCGTCGAGGGACACGGAGTCCGAACCATCGGGGTTGCAGATGGGATACAGACGTTCGAGGTCGCCCGGGATGATGGTGCTGCTCAGCATCGCCTCACGCGCCCGCATGCGATTGCGGTTGCCCATGACGGTGTTGATCTCACCGTTGTGCGCGACGTAGCGGTGCGGGTGAGCAAGCGGCCACGACGGGAACGTGTTGGTCGAGAATCGGCTGTGTACGATCGCAATCGCACTCTTGCACAACGGGTTTCGGAGGTCGGGGAAGAACATGGGCAGCTGCATCGTGGTGAGCATGCCCTTGTAGACGATGGTCCGGCTGGACAGCGACGGGAAGAACAGCCCTGTACCGGCCGCGGCGATCTCCGGCGTGACGCGCTCCGCGCGCTTGCGCACCGCGTAGACCTGACGGTCGAGCTCGAGGCCGCCGAGGCGAACGCCGTCGACCTCAGGCGCTGCCACGAACAGATAGGACATGTGCGGCATGCAGCCGAGCGCTGTCAGACCGATGTCCGCGCCGTCGGGATCGACCTGAACTTCGCGCCACCCGAGTACGTCGAGACCCTCTTCGTGGGCGATCGCTTCGACGCGCGCCACGGCGTCGGCGCGTTCGCGAATGCCCTGCGGCAGGAAGCAGATTCCGGCAGCGTACGTGTTGGTGCCGTCCGCCAGCGCTTCGGGCAGCGGGAAGTCGACCAGAGACTCGAGGAGTTCGACGGGAAGCTGCAACAGGATGCCCGCGCCGTCACCGCTATTGGGTTCCGCACCGGCCGCGCCTCGATGTTCGAGGTTCTCGAGTGCCAGAACTCCATCGGCGACGATGCTGTGCGACCGACGTCCGGCCACGTCGGCGATCATGGCGACGCCGCACGAGTCCTTCTCCTGGGCAGGGTCGTACAGACCTTGCTCTGCCGGCAACTGTGAGAACAGCATTCTCGTCTCCTCCACCTGTGCCAGGGAGACACCGTGAAAATGCTGTGCGCCGCATCGGCGGCGTTCTTTCCTCGGCGACTCCGCCAGCGAATGAGCTCTGGTGACAACGATACGGGTCACGCGAGAGCTCGCTCGTGCTGAAATTCGGGGTCTACCGGGACAACTCTGGCCCGCGAAGGGGTCCGGCCGGGGCCGAACGAAACGAGCCTACCAGTAGCCCTTGACAGCTCGACAATTCCAGGGCTACCGGTCTCGACCGACGCTAATCGCGCAGGGGCCTACCGTGCTGGTCGCGGACACTGCCGGTGAGCATCATGATGCCGTCGATCAACGGCCAGATGCCACCGATGCCACAGGTCAACCAGGTGACGGCGATCTGCGCGATCGCGATCCCCGGCTGATTGAGATAGAACCGACCGGCACCGAAGGCACCGAGCAGGATTTCGAGAAGCCCGGCCGTCACCTTGGACTTGTCCGACAGCGGCTCACCCGTCATCGGGTGACGCCCGAACGGTGCCGACGGATCGACGCCGTAGCCACCCTGGAACCCGCCGTACGGCTGCGGCGCGTAGCCCTGGGGTCCGTACCCGGGAGGGGGCGGCGGCGCGTATCCCGCGTCGGGAGTCGGCTGCGCGAACTGCTGGTAGCCGGGGTCCGGCGGCCCGTACACCGGTCCCCCGTGGTTCGGGTCACCGTAGTTGGGCGCGCCGTACGTGGGAGCACCGTACGGCTGAGTTCCGTACTCGGTACCGTACGCGCTCGGGTCGTACGACGGTGTCGCCGAGGGCTTGTCGAGATTCACACCCGGCGCGTCGGGCTCACTCGGCGGCGGGTAGCTCGGGCTTGCTCCCCATCCGGGACCGTTGCCGACGCCGGAGTGGACGTCCCATCCCGGACCCGAGCCGGAGCCCGACCCCGTCGCACCGGTGACCGGCCCGATCTCCGACGTGGCGGGCGGCTCCGACAACGATGCTTCCGCGGTCGCGTCGTAGTCGAACGGTGCACCGAACTCCGGTGGAGTGGACGGACGTTCCGCGTCGCTGCGGGATCCGCTCGTCGTCTCGTCTCGGTTCTTCTCGGGCTCGGTCACCGTGCGCTCCTCGTTCAGGTCGGCAGCTGATGCGGAGAGTCTGCCATGTGAGTCGGTTCAGTTCTCGGGTGTGCGGTCCGCGGCGTCGTCGGCTGTTTCGTCGGTCGCCGCGTTCTCCTCCTCGGCGCCCTTGGACACCAGGGTCGACGGCTCCTCGCGCCCCTTCTTGGCCAGCACGACGTACGCCACCGCGAGCACGAAGACGATGGCCGAGGTGAACGAGTTGATGCGAATGCCTGCGATGTGCGTCGCGTAGTCGTCTCGCATGAGCTCGACCCAGAATCGACCGGCACAGTAACCGGCGACGTAGAGCGCGAACAGGCGTCCGTGGCCGATGGAGAACCGCTTGTCCACGACGACGAGAACTACGACGACCGCGAGGCTCCACAGGAGCTCGTACAGGAACGTCGGGTGGACGACTTTCTCGACGAGTCCCGTCGACACACCGGACAGCGAATCGATGCGGCCGTTCGCGTCGGCGCGTTCGTAGATTTCCAGACCCCACGGCACCGTGGTCTCGCGGCCGTACAGCTCCTGGTTGAAGTAGTTGCCGATGCGGCCGATCGCCTGTGCCAGCAGGATCGGGGGTGCCACGGCGTCGCCGAACGCGGGCAGCGGAATACCGCGTCTGCGGCACGCGATCCAGGCGCCGACGCCACCGAGCAGCACGGCGCCCCAGATTCCGAGGCCACCCTCCCAGACCTTCAGCGCTCGAATCGGGTCACCGCCCGCACCGAAGTACGTGGTCCAGTCCGTGGCAACGTGGTAGAGCCGCCCGCCGATCAGGCCGAACGGGACGGCCCACACCGCGACGTCGAGAACCGTTCCCTTGGTTCCTCCGCGAGCGACCCAGCGACGGTCACCCCAGATGATCGCGACGACGATGCCGAGAATGATGAACAGCGCGTAGGCCCGCAATGCGAGCGGACCCACGTACCAGACGCCCTGCGGCGGGCTGGGAATGTAGGCAAGGACAGAGGTCGACGACGCAAGGGCGGAAGTCACGACGACACGTTAGCCGAACGGACGCCCTCGGCGAGTTCGCTCGTGAGCGAGGCGACAGCATCCAGTCCGTTGTCGACCGCGCTGACCAGAGCGGAACCGACGATGACCGCGTCGGCGTAGCGGGCGATCTCGGCGGCCTGCGCGCCCGAACGCACACCGAGTCCGACGCCGATCGGGATGTCGGAGTGAGCGCGGATGCGCTTCGTCAGTTCGGGAGCGGCCGACGACACGGCGTCGCGTGCGCCGGTCACGCCCATCGTCGACGCGGCGTAGACGAAACCACTGCTCAGTTCGACCGTGCTGGCGAGACGCTCCTCCGTGGACGACGGCGCGACGAGGAAGATGCGATCGAGATCGTGTGCCTTCGACGCCTCCAGCCACTCCCCTGCTTCGTCGGGAATCAGGTCCGGAGTGATGATGCCGAGTCCGCCTGCGTTCGCGAGATCCCGCGCGAACCGATCGATTCCGTAGCGCAGCACCAGATTCCAGTACGTCATGACGACCGCGCTACCACCCGCCGCCGACACCTTCTCGACGACCGTGAAGACATCCTTGACCTTGACACCCGCGCGCAATGCCGTGTCGGCGGCCGCCTGGATGGTCGGGCCGTCCATGACCGGGTCGGAATACGGGATGCCGACCTCGACGATGTCGCAACCGGACTTCACCATGGTCTCGAGAACCTCGATCGATCCTTCGACCGTCGGGAATCCGGCCGGCAGGTAACCGACGAGCGCCGCGCGGTTCTCGGCGCGAGTCTTCTCGAATGTGGCTGCGAGCCTTGAACGTTCGGTCATTCCTGCGCACCCTTCTCGGCGTCCACGTGTGCTTCGCCATCGCTGTCGACCAGCCCGAACCATTCGGCTGCGGTATCGACGTCCTTGTCGCCGCGGCCGGACAGGTTCACGAGCACGATCTTGCCTTCGCCCAGTTCCTTGCCGAGCTTCAGCGCACCGGCGACCGCGTGCGCCGACTCGATGGCCGGAATGATGCCCTCGGTTCGGCTGAGCAGCTTGAAGGCATCCATCGCTTCGGTGTCGGTGATCCCGCGGTACTCCGCGCGTCCGAGATCGTTGAGATGCGAGTGCTCCGGGCCGACGCCCGGGTAGTCCAGACCTGCCGAGATCGAGTGCGACTCGATGGTCTGGCCGTCCTCGTCCTGCAGCAGGTAGGAGTACGCGCCGTGCAGGGCTCCCGGGGTACCGCCGCTGATCGTGGCTGCGTGACGACCTGTCTCGACGCCGTCACCCGCGGCCTCGAAGCCCACGAGACGAACCGACGGATCGTCGATGAACGCGTGGAAGATGCCGATCGCGTTCGAGCCGCCGCCGACGCACGCGGCGATGGCGTCGGGAAGCCGTCCCGTCGACGCCTGAACCTGTTGGCGCGCTTCGAGTCCGATGATGCGCTGGAAGTCGCGGACCATCAGCGGGAACGGGTGCGGTCCGGCAACCGTGCCGAAGCAGTAGTAGGTGTCGTGAGCGTTGGTGACCCAGTCGCGCAGCGCTTCGTTGATCGCGTCCTTCAGTGTGCGCGAACCCGACTTGACCGCAACGACACTGGACCCGAGCAGCCGCATCCGGGCGACGTTCAGTGCCTGACGCTCGGTGTCGACCTCGCCCATGTACACGACACAGTCGAGTCCGAGCAGGGCGCATGCGGTAGCCGTCGCGACACCGTGCTGGCCTGCACCCGTCTCGGCGATGACGCGTGTCTTGCCCATCCGCTTGGCGAGCAGAACCTGACCGAGGACGTTGTTGATCTTATGAGAACCCGTGTGGTTGAGGTCTTCTCGCTTCAGCAGGATGCGCGCGCCACCCGCATGCTCCGACAGCCGCGTCGCCTCGAACACCGGCGACGGACGGCCCGTGTAGTCGCGCTGCAGTCGATCGAGCTCGCCGAGGAATTCGTTGTCGCTGCGCACCTTGTCGTACTCGGCGGAGACTTCCTCGATGACACCCATGAGCGCCTCGGGAACGAACCGTCCACCGTAGACACCGAAATGCCCGCCGACGTCGGGATTGTGCTGACTACGGTCGGTGACACCCGCGCTGGTCTCCGGGAGGTCACCGCCCTTGAAACGAGGGCTCTGAAGGTTGCTGCTCACCCGTCCAGTCTGCCCCAGCCGTCACCGGCGGCAGCGTTCGGGTCTACCGTTTCAGCGGGCAGGCTTGGGGCAGGAAGGGTGGGTTCCCGCGGTGACCAGATCGGAGACCGCGGTACGAGGATCGCCGCTGGTGACGAGCCCCTCGCCGACGAGCACCGCGTCGGCACCCGCGCCCGCGTACGCGAGAAGATCCGCCGTGCCCCTGACGCCCGATTCGGCGACGCGGATGACTTCGCTCGGCAGTCCGGGAGCGATGCGCGAGAACGCGTCACGATCGATTTCCAATGTCTTCAAGTCACGCGCGTTGATGCCGATGACGCGTGCACCCGCTTCGAGCGCACGATCCGCTTCGGCTTCGGTGTGCACCTCGACGAGGGCGGTCATGCCGAGCGACTCGGTGCGATCGAGGAGCGAGGTGAGCGCATGCTGGTCGAGTGCGGCGACGATCAACAGGATGACGTCGGCGCCGTGGGCCCGAGCCTCGTGGATCTGATACGGACCGACGATGAAGTCCTTGCGCAGCACCGGAATACTGACGGCCTTGCGCACCGCGTCCAGGTCGGCGAGCGAACCGTGGAATCGACGCTCCTCGGTGAGAACGCTGATGACGCGCGCGCCACCCTGCTCGTAGGCCTGAGCAAGAACCGCAGGATCACCGATCTCGGCGAGGGCGCCCTTCGACGGGCTCGCGCGCTTGACCTCGGCGATGACGCCGATGCCGTCCTCGTGCAATGCAGCGGTCGCGTCCAGTGCCGCAGGCGCCTTCAGCGCAGCGGCCTTCACGGAAGCGAAGTCGACAATGGATTCTCGCGCTGCGACGTCGGCACGCACACCGTCCAGAATCGAATCGAGAACAGTCATGGTGGCCCGAGTCCTTTCCCATCGGTGACCTGATGTGAGGAAGCTCATCGAGGTCTTCCCTAGCGTAGAGGGCGGTTTCAGTGATCGTTCCTCGGGGTCCTATCGGTCGGATCCTCCCCCGCATCGAGCGCGTCCCACAGCATCCGCTCGGTCAAGTCATCCCCCTCACCGTTCGCGTCGGCGCGTTCCGACGCAGTCCTCGCGCGCTCGGCGGCTTCGTCGCGCCGCGCGGCAGGAGCGTCGTACTTCGACGACAATACCTTCCGAGAGGTTGGTTTTCGTAGCAGAACGATCGCGGCGACCAGAGCGCACACGGCCCCGATCAGCGCTAGTGCTGCCGGGAGAAGAGAGGTCTGCGTCGACGTCACCTCGGCGCGGGTCGGGAGTTCGGCGACGCTCGCCGCCTCGTCCGCCGACACGTCACCGAACAATGCGCCGACGGCCGGAACGGCGGCGGCGACGGCGACGAGAGCGACGAGAACCGCCAGAACCCGCGACGCCCACCCCTTGACGGCGAATTGCGCGGCCACCGCCGCGACGAGCGCAAGCGCCAGGGGCGTCGACGCGGCCGCCCACGTGCTACCGAGGAGTTCGGTCGTGCGGGCCTCGCCCAGACCGTCCGACGAGGTGACCGTCACCCACGTCATTCGCGAGCTGCCCCACAGGCACGCAGCACCGACGAGCAGAAGAACCACCGACACGGCCGTCGCGCGGGCTCCCGTGCCTCGTCGCTGCGTCGCCGACGTCACGGGTGATCGCCTCTCACGGCTCGGAGGGATTCGGCGGCGGCCACCGCGCCCAGAACGGCCATCGCCTTGTTCTTGGCCTCGGTGTCCTCGTATTCGGCCACCGAATCGGCGACGACGCCTGCCCCCGCCTGCACGTACGCGGTGCCGTCCTTCATCAGGGCCGTGCGAATGGCGATCGCAGTGTCCGCATCGCCCGAGAAATCAAGATAGCCGACGATGCCGCCGTAGATCCCGCGTCGGGTCGGCTCCAGCTCGTCGATCAGTTCCATCGCGCGCACCTTGGGCGCACCGGACAGTGTTCCGGCCGGGAAGCACGCCTTGACGGCGTCGAGCGCCTGCCGTCCGTCGGCGAGATGTCCGGTCACGGTGGACACGAGGTGCATGACGTGGCTGTAACGCTCGATGTGTCGATAGTCGTTGACGCGCACCGTCCCGGGCGTGCAGACGCGGCCCAGGTCGTTGCGTCCCAGATCCACGAGCATGAGGTGCTCGGCGTTCTCCTTCTCGTCGGCGAGCAGGTCCTTCTCGAGCAGGACGTCCTCTTCCTCCGATTTACCGCGCCACCTGGTGCCTGCGATGGGATGCGTCGTCGCGACACCGTCGACGACGGTGACGAGCGCTTCCGGGCTCGACCCGACGATCGAGAACGCCGTCTCGCCGTCTGCGCCCGGCACGTGCATCAAGTACATGTACGGACTCGGGTTCGATGCGCGGAGCATCCGATAAACGTCGATCGGCGCTGCCTCGGTGTCCATCTCGAACCGCTGCGACAGCACGACCTGGAAGGCCTCGCCCGCCTCGATCTCCTCGACGAGACGACGGACGTCCTTGCCGAAGCCTTCGGAGGTGCGCTGACGCCGATAGTTCGGGGTCGGGCGCGACATCGTCGAGACGGTCGACGGTGCAGGTGCGGCCAGGTCCGCGCACATCCGGTCGAGGCGTGCCACCGCGTCGTCGTACGCCTCGTCGACGCGCTCGTCCGTGCCGTCCCAGTTGACAGCGTTCGCGATCAAGGTGATCGCACCCTCGTGATGATCCACCGCCGCCAGATCCGTGGCGAGGAGCATCAGCATCTCGGGGACCCGAAGGTCGTCCTCCGCATGCTCGGGCAGGCGTTCGATGCGACGGACCGCGTCGTACCCCATGTACCCGACCATTCCGCCGGTCAGCGGGGGCAGCCCGGGGAGGCGCTCGGACCGCAGAAACTCCAGCGTGCGGCCCAGCACGTCGAGCGGATTTCCACCCGACGGCACGCCCGCCGGCACGTTTCCGCGCCAGACGGCGTCTCCGTTCTCCACGGTCAGCGCCGCCGGTGTGCCCGCACCGATGAACGACCAGCGTGACCAGGAGCGGCCGTTCTCCGCGGATTCGAACAGGAACGTCCCAGGGCGGTCGCCGCCGAGCTTGCGGTACGCCGACAACGGCGTCTCCGAATCCGCCAGCACCTTGCGAACGACGGGCACGACGCGATGTTCGGCGGCAAGTGCCCGAAACACCTCCCGCGTGGTCGTCGAGGACGAGTCGGCAGGTTGCGTCGCACCGGGCAGTGTCGTGGTCTCGCCATGCATGACTTCATCATCCCAGGTGCCGCACGCACGCCGTGTCGCGCGGTAGCCTGCGTGGCATGAAACCAGGTGACAGCGTCCCGGACTTCACGCTTCCCGACCAGACGGGCACCCCGCAGTCCCTCGACGGGCTGTTGCGGAACGGCCCGGTCGTCCTGTTCTTCTATCCCGCCGCCTTCACCCCCGGCTGCACCGCCGAGGCATGTCACTTCCGAGATCTGGCAGCCGAGTTCGCCGAAGTGGGCGCGACTCGGGTCGGAATCAGCACCGACGCCGTCGCCAAGCAGTCGGACTTCGCCGCGGACAAGGGGTTCGACTACCCGCTGCTGTCCGACTCCGACGGTGCCGTGGCCACGGCGTTCGGCGTCAAGCGCGGGTTGCTCGGGAAGTTGTCACCGGTCAAGCGGGCGACGTTCGTGATCGACACCGACCGCACCGTCCTCGAAGCCTTCAGCAGCGAATTCCGGTTCGAGGCGCACGCCGATCATGCGCTCGAGTTCCTGCGGAGTCGATCGACGCGGTAGTTCCGTACGGCGTGTGTGTGAAGCTTCAATCGAGTGGAACACTGTGACTGAGCACAACACAGTGTCTGCGTTCGATCAGGAGGGCTCACCGCGATGGACAAGTCGACGACCGAGGTCGAAGCTCGCTGGCTCAGCGACAGCCAGCAAGCCGCGTGGCGATCGTTGGTAGCCATCGTCACCCGACTACCCGCAGCGCTGGACACCCAGCTGCAGCGCGACTCCGGTCTGACTCACTTCGACTACTTCGTGCTGTCTAGCCTGTCCGAACACGCCGACCGGCGCATCCAGCTCCGTGATCTCGCCAAGATCGCGAACGCCTCGCTGTCGCGGCTGTCTCACGTCGTCACGAAACTCGAGAAGGCCGGATGGGTTCGACGCGAAAGCATCGAAGGCAGTCGGGGTTCGTATGCGGTGCTGACCGACGCAGGCATGGAGAAGGTCGTCGGCGCCGCGCCGAGCCACGTCAACACCGTGCAGGCGCTGCTTTTCGAGGGCCTCGGGCCCGATCACGTCGAACAGCTGGCCTCGCTCAGCGCCGTCATGCTCGAGCAGCTGGACAAGGGCATCGCGGAGGGGACGGGGAAGGCCTGACGGTCTGCCCCGGTTTTCCCTTCCCTTTCCCGACCGAAGGTGACTTTCGGTCACTCCGAGTGACCACGGGACGCCCTCGGTCCCGACCGCGCCGCGACCAGACCCGACCGAAGGTGACATTCGGTCACTCGGAGTGACCATGGGACGCCCTCGGTCCGCGAACGAGGGCTCAGCCCAGCAGAACGTCCGAATCGAAGCAAGTGTGCGTTCCGGTGTGGCAAGCCGCGCCGACCTGGTCGACGACGAGAAGCACGGTGTCACCGTCGCAGTCGAGGCGCACCTCGTGGACGTACTGGGTGTGCCCCGAAGTCTCGCCTTTGACCCAGTACTGCTTCCGCGACCGCGAATAGTACGTTCCCCGACGCGTCTCGAGTGTGCGGGCCAGTGCCTCGTCGTCCATCCAGGCGACCATGAGTACGTTGCCGGTGCTGCGCTCCTGCGCGACGGCGCTGAACAGCCCGGCGTCGTTGCGCTTCAGCCGGGCGGCAATGGCCGGGTCCAGACTCATGCTCTCGCTCTACCTTTCGAGTTGCCGTGGACTGTCAGCGTACGACGATGCCGTCGACGCGCATCGCGTCCTTGACCTGTGGGATGGTCAGATCGCCGAAGTGGAAGACGCTCGCCGCGAGGACGGCGTCGGCTCCCGCGGTGACGGCAGGCGGAAAGTGTTCGACGGCACCCGCACCACCACTCGCGATGACGGGAACGTGGACGGCGGATCGGACTGCAGTGATCATCGGGAGGTCGAAGCCTGCCTTCGTGCCGTCGGCGTCCATCGAGTTGAGGAGAATTTCACCGACCCCGAGCTCGGCGCCGCGCACGGCCCACTCGACGGCGTCGATTCCGGTGCCGCGCTTGCCGCCGTGAGTGGTCACTTCCCACCCCGACGGCGTGTCTTCCTGGCCGTCCGGAACCGTTCGGGCATCGACGGACAGCACGATGCACTGCGAACCGAAGCGTTCGCTCAATTCACGCAGGAGTTCGGGTCTCGCGATGGCTGCGGTGTTCACGCTCACCTTGTCGGCGCCGGCACGCAGCAGCTTGTCGACGTCGTCGACCGTGCGCACTCCCCCGCCGACGGTCAGAGGAATGAAGACCTGTTCCGCGGTTCGACTGACGACGTCGAGCATCGTGCCTCGTGCGGCGGTCGACGCGGTGACGTCGAGGAACGTCAGCTCGTCGGCCCCCTGCGCGTCGTACGCACGGGCGAGCTCGACGGGATCGCCTGCGTCGCGCAGGTTTTCGAAGTTGACGCCCTTGACCACTCGGCCGGCATCCACGTCGAGGCACGGGATGACACGTACTGCGACGCTCATCGAACACGTCCTTCCAGGAAATCTTTCGGATCGCCGAGCGAGGCGACGACCTTCGACAGTTCTTCGTGCACCCCGGGCGATCCGGCCAACACCGAGGTGGAGTCGACGGTCCACGGGGCACCCGCGAGGTCGGTGACGACACCGCCTGCCGCCTGCACCATCAGGGCGCCTGCGGCGTTGTCCCACGCGCGATGACCGAACACGACACAGCCGCCGAGGACACCGCTCGCGGTGTACGCGAGGTCCACCCCGGTGGCGCCGTGCATACGCAGGCGAGAAGACACCTTCGACAGTTCTTCGAGTATGCGCACGCGGTAGAGGCCGGGGATACGTCCACGACTCGCGATGTTGAATGCGCCGAACCCGATCATCGAGTCCCCGAGCGCGCGGTGTTCGAGCCGCGGCACTGCCTCACCGTCGAGCCTCAACGGCCCGCCCGCGATGGCCGTGAATCGCTGACGTACCAGTGGAAGCCACGTCAACGCCAGCACCGGGACGCCGCCGTCGAGCAATGCGAGCAAGGTGCCTGCGGAGGGCAGACCGGCCGAATAGTTGAACGTGCCGTCGATCGGGTCGAGCACCCACACCGGATCGCCGTGCAGGTCGGGACCACCGAATTCTTCGCCGTGCACTTCGATTCCGGTGTGCTCGAACAGCTCCGACGTCAGCCGCTTCTCCAGTTCGAGGTCGACGGCCGTCGCGAAGTCGTCCGGGCCCTTCTGCACGGCACTCGGCGCACCGACGCCCGCGACGAATCGCTCGTGCACGCCGTCGAGCAACCCACTGGCGATGTCCAGCAGGCGCTGCGGATCCTCGGGCAGACTCATGTGCGGCTACCCGGACACCGCGGCGAGCGCGTCGGGAAGGGTGAACCGGCCGGCGTAGAGGGCCTTTCCGACGATGGAACCCTCGACTCCTTGATCGACGAGGGTGGCGATGGCACGGAGATCGTCGATCGTCGAGACACCACCGGATGCGACGACAGGCTTGTCGGTCTTGGCGCACACCTGACTCAGCAGGTCGAGGTTCGGCCCCGTCAAGGTGCCGTCCTTGGACACGTCGGTCACGACGTACCGCGAACATCCGTCGCGCTCGAGCCGTTCGAGAATCTCCCAGAGATCCCCACCGTCGCTGACCCACCCGCGTCCCTTGACGCGCGGGATGCCGTCCTCGATACGCACGTCGAGGCCGACCGCGATGCGGTCGCCGAACTCGCCGATCGCACGCGCGCACCATTCCGGGTTCTCGATCGCGGCGGTGCCCAGATTGACTCGCGCACAACCGGTTGCGAGCGCTGCGCGCAGCGATTCGTCGTCGCGGATGCCGCCGGACAGCTCGACCTTGACGTCCAGCTCACCGACCACGTCGGCCAGCAGTTCACGGTTGGAGCCACGACCGAATGCTGCGTCGAGGTCGACGAGATGCACCCACTCGGCGCCGTCGTTCTGCCACGCCAGCGCGGCGTCACGCGGGGATCCGTACTTCGTTTCGCTCCCCGCCTCTCCCTGAACGAGACGGACAGCTTCGCCGCCTGCGACGTCGACAGCAGGCAATAAGACCAGGCTCACGTGCGTTCATGCTACTGCCCGCATCCGACAATCGAGCTGCTGGGTCACTCGTCCTCGCCGAGTCCACGACGCGTCATGCGTGTGGAGACGACGCCCATCGAGGTGATGGCCGCGGCGATACCGATCGCGACGATCACCAGACCCCAGCCCGGACCAGGTCGAACCACTGCGACGACGACGGTGGTGAGCAACAGCGCGAGAGCGGCACTGCCGAGAGAGGCGACCACGAGGCGCCCGAACGAGAACTCTCGCTCGCTCATCCCGTCGTACCGATCACAACGAGTCGACCCAGTTCTTCAGCAGCGCCGCGCCTGCGTCACCGGACTTCTCCGGGTGGAATTGGGTAGCGGACAACGGGCCGTTCTCGACGGCGGCCAGGAAGTCGCCGCCGTGGTCTGCCCACGTCAACAGCGGAGCTGCGATGGTGTCACCGACATCCATCGTCCACTTCTGCACCGCGTAGGAGTGCACGAAGTAGAACCGGGTGTCGGCGTCGATACCGTCGAACAGAACGCTCTTCTCCGGCGCGCGGACGGTGTTCCAGCCCATGTGCGGAAGCACCGGTGCGGCCAACCGTTCGACGGTGCCGGGCCACTCGCCGCAGCCGTCGGCCTCCACGCCGAATTCGACGCCCCTCTCGAACATGATCTGCATCCCGACGCAGATGCCGAGCACGGGACGGCCGCCTGCGAGGCGCTGGCCGATGATGCGGTCTCCCTTGACCCCGAGGAGACCTTCCATGCACGCCGCGAACGCGCCGACGCCGGGAACGACGAGACCGTCCGCAGCCAGAGCGGCCTTGGGGTCGTTCGTCACCTCGACGTCCGCTCCGACGCGGTCGAGTGCGCGCTTGGCCGAGTGAAGATTGCCCGAGCCGTAGTCGAGCAGGGCCACAGATTTCATGGCCCGAGTCTATCCGCCTGCATTCGTCGCGACGTCGCCACCACCACGGCCATCAGGAACGCGACCACGGCGACCATCGCGAATCCGCCGGTGTAGCCGGTTGTTCCGACGACAAGGCCCAGCGTCATCGCGCCCGCGCCGGTGCCTGCGTCGAATCCGATGTTCCAGGCGGCGCTGGCCTGGCTGTAGCGCTCGCGGCCCGCGGCGTCGAACGCCATCACCAAGCTGTCGTTCTGCGTCGCGCCGTACCCGAGTCCGAACAGCACCGCCGCGGCCATGAACACGACCGCTGGGTTGGTCTCGAACACGGCGAACGCGAACACCGCGACACCGCCGCCGACGAGCGCCAGGGCTGGTGCCAGTGCCCAACCGATTCCGATGTGGTCGGCGATCACGCCGGCACCGTAGCGTCCGACGAGCATCGCAACACTGACGACCGACAGCGCGATGCCGATCATCGACTCGCGCCCCGGTTCCGCGATCGGCAGCAGACTCGACAGCCCGCCGAACGACGCCGACGCGGCCGCGATGGCGAGACACGGGATCAGCAGCCGTCCGAATCCGCGACTCGGTGTCTGCGGCTCGCCGCGTGCGGGCACCACAGGGCGAATCGGGGGCAGAAACACGATGGCCACGAGTCCGAGCAGCGGAACCGCTGCGCCGATCAGGAACACCGAAGTCGGAGACACCGCGAACAACGCCAACCCGGCAGGAAGCGTCACGGCTTGGGACAGCGCGACGGCTATGCCCTGCGCGCCGGTCGCACGACCGAGTTGCGACGGAGGCGCCAGTTCTGCCACGAGCGCCGATGCCGCAACGGTCAACATGCCGAACCCGATGCCTCGCACCGCCGACACACTCAGCGCAGGAATCACGTCCACCGACAGCGCGAACGACGCCGCGGGCGCACCGAGGAAGATGCACCCGGCCGCCAAGACGAGACGGTGACCGAATCGAGCCAACATGCGCGGCACGAACAGCTGGGTCACGACCGTCGTCGCCATGAAGATCGCGGTACTCGCGCCCGCCGCGGCGTCGGAGCCGCCTGCGACGGATACGGCCAACGGAACGACGGGAAGCAGAAGGCCCCATCCCCCGAACGCGGCGGCACCCATCGCCATCGCGGCGGGCAGACCGCGAATGGACAGCAGCGACGTCAAGCGGACGTCACAGACTTCCCTTGGTCGACGGAATCCCGCTGACCCGAGGATCGAATTCGACGGCTTGGCGCAGCGCACGCGCGACGGCCTTGAACTCCGCCTCGGTGATGTGGTGCGGATCGCGACCGTAGAGAACTCGAACGTGCAGTGCGATACGGGCATTCATCGCGAGCGACTCGAACACGTGCCGGTTGATGACCGTCGAGTACGGCACGCCCGGGTAACCGCCGATGACCGAGTGCACGAGGTAGTCCGGCTCGCCGGTGTGCACGCAGTACGGACGACCCGAGACGTCGACGGATGCGTGGACCTGCGTCTCGTCCATCGGAATGAACGCGTCGCCGAAGCGGGTGATACCCGACTTGTCGCCGAGCGCCTGTCCGAGCGCCTGACCCAGAACGATGGCGGTGTCCTCGACGGTGTGGTGTGCATCGATCTCGACGTCGCCCTTCGCGTGCACGGTGAGATCGAACCGAGCGTGCGTACCCAGCGCCGTCAGCATGTGGTCGAAGAACGCGACACCCGTCGAGATGTCGACCGTGCCCGTGCCGTCGAGGTTCAGTTCGACGGTGATGTCGGATTCCTTGGTCGCGCGCTCGATGCGGGCGATCCTGGGTGATGCTGCCGTGGTCATCGGCTGGCCTCCGGTTGCGTTGTGGTCGTGGCGAGTTCGTCTCGAACCAGTTGTGCACTGACGTCGAGGAACCGGTCGTTCTCGGTGTCGAGTCCGATGGTGGTGCGCAGATACCCAGGGATGCCGACGTCGCGGATCAACACACCCTCGTCGAGGTAGCGCTTCCAGGTGGCAGCAGCGTTCGAGAACCGGCCGAACAGAACGAAATTGGCGTCGCTCGGTACGACGTCGAAACCGTAGCTCGTCAATGCTGCCATCACGCGGTCACGCTCGGACGACAGCTGCGCGACGCTACCGAGCGTCTCCGACGCGTGCCGCAGCGCCGCGAGTGCGGCGGCCTGAGTGACGACCGACAGGTGATACGGCAAGCGCACCAACAACATCGCGTCGACGACGGCAGGAGCTGCCACGAGGTAGCCGAGCCTCCCGCCCGCGAACGCGAACGCCTTGCTCATCGTGCGGCTCACGACGAGTTTGGTCGGGTAGTCGTCGATCAGCCCGATCGCGCTGCGCAGCGACGAGAACTCGGCGTACGCCTCGTCCACGATGACGATTCCGCCCGCCGCATCGAGAATTCGTCGCAGGTCGGACTCGGCGATGCTGTGGCCGGTCGGGTTGTTGGGGCTCGTCACGAACACGACGTCGGGCTGACGCGCCTCGATCGCCGAGACCGCGTAGTCGACGTCGAGCGAGAAGTCGTCGCGACGCATCGCCTCGATCCACTCGGTCTGGGTGCCCGACGAGATGATCGGGTGCATCGAGTACGACGGCACGAAACCGAGCGACGAGCGTCCCGGTCCACCGAATGCCTGCAGCAGCTGCTGCAGAATCTCGTTGGAGCCGTTGGCCGCCCACACGTTGGCGACGTCGACGGCGAATCCGGTCTGTCCCGTCAGGTAGTCGGCCAGCGCAGTGCGCAATTCGACGGCGTCTCTATCCGGGTACCGGTGCAACTGAGTCGCGGCGACGCGCACCGACTCGGCGACATCGTCGACGAGTGCCTGCGTCGGCGGGTGCGGGTTCTCGTTCGTGTTGAGCTGTACCGGAACCGTCAGCTGCGGCGCACCGTATGCGGACTTACCGCGCAAGCTGTCTCGGATCGGCAGGTCGTCGAGCGAAACAGACCGGCCGGCAACGGAACTCACGAGGTCAGTCCTTCGAATCGGAGGCGGACGGCTTCGCCGTGGGCGGGCAGGTCCTCGGCGTTCGCCAGGGCGATCACGTGACCTGCAACATCTTTCAGGGCCGCTTCCGAATAGTCGACGACGTGAATGCCGCGCAAGAAGGTCTGCACGCTGAGCCCCGACGAGTGCCGTGCGCACCCGGCGGTCGGCAGCACGTGATTGGACCCTGCGCAGTAGTCACCGAGACTGACGGGCGACCAGGCGCCGACGAACACCGCTCCGGCGCTTCGTACCCGAGCAGCCACCGCCGACGCGTCCTCGGTCTGAATCTCGAGGTGTTCGGCGGCATAGGCGTCGACGACGCGCAACCCCTGATTGATGCCGTCGACCAGCACGATGCCCGACTGCTCACCCGAGAGCGCCGTCGTCACTCGCTCGGCATGCTTGGTGAATTCCAGCTGGGCCGACAACGCCGCGTCGACCGCGTCCGCAAGTTCGGTGCTTGTGGTCACGAGCACACTGGCTGCCATGACGTCGTGCTCGGCTTGGCTGATCATGTCCGCTGCCACGTGCACCGGATCGGCCGACGCGTCGGCCAGGATCGCGATCTCCGTCGGGCCCGCCTCGGCGTCGATACCGACCACGCCGCGGCACAACCGCTTCGCGGCAGTGACGTAGATGTTGCCGGGGCCGGTGATCAGGTCCACCGGGGCCAGCTCGGCGCCGTCGGTGTCGGTGCCTCCGTAGGTCAGCAGAGCGACGCCCTGGCCACCGCCGACAGCCCACACCTCGTCGACACCTAACAGCTGCGCGGCGGCAAGGATCGTCGGGTGCGGCAGACCGCCGAACTCCGCCTGCGGAGGCGACGCGACGACGAGCGAGCCGACGCCCGCGGTCTGCGCGGGCACGACGTTCATGACCACCGACGACGGGTAGACGGCGTTACCACCGGGCACGTACAGCCCGACGCGGTCGACGGGAATCCATCGCTCGGTCACAGTGCCCCCGGGGACGACCTCGGTCGTCGTGTCCGTCCGGCGCTGATCTGCATGCACGACGCGGGTACGCGTGATCGCGACCTCCAGCGCCTCACGCACCGCAGGATCGAGCTCGTCGAGCGCCTTGACCAGCGCCTCGGCCGGCACCCGCACCCGATCGGGGCGAACACCGTCGAACTGCTCGCTGTACTCGAGGGCCGCGTCGACACCACGATCGCGAACCTCGTCGACGACCGGGCGAACATGATGCAGCACCGCGTCGACATCCACTCCGCCTCGTGGGAGAGCGCCGCGTAGTTCGGCGGTGGATGGAGTTCGGCCGCGTAGATCCACGCGGGCGAGCTCGATGCGGGCAGGCATAGTGACCCCTTCGGAAAGTCGTATGGTGTAACTCAAGGATAGTTCGCGTGATTTTCGGCTATCGCCGCACGTCCCACAGATGATGGACCGGGTCGTGGATGTAGTACTGCGCCAGTGTCCGGATGGTGAACCGCGCGCCGTCACTCCGCCGACCGGTTCGCGACAGATCGGCATCCGGCACCGCGTCGAACGCGTCGGCGAGGGCGCGTGCCGCGTCGGCGAGTTCGATCGCCACCGTGGCCGGGTCCTGCGCGTTGTAGTCGTCCTCGATCGCCGTCGCGTCCTGGTCCCAGTTCTCGAACAGAGGGTCGTCCTCGGTACGCACCAGATCGAGGCGCGTCAGAAACTTCCGGTGGACGTCGCGGACGTGCGCGCCGTACTCCAGTCGCGACCAGGTCTGCTCGTCCGGTCGCTGTGCGACGTGTGGGGACGACAGGACGTCCGCCCAGGCGTCGACGTCGGCTCTGATCGATACGGGGATGTCGCGAAACGAGACGTCGCCGGCGAAGAACCCGCAGTCGGGACACTGCCGCTCGAGGACCCAGGTCCAGTTCTTCGTGTCGGGAACGATTGCCATGCCGAAAAGTCTAGATCCCGGCGGCCCCTCAGATTCCCATCGAGCGCGCGAGCATCGGCCACGACGCGTGCAGGTCGTCCTGCCAGTAACCCCACGAGTGCGTGCCGACGGGACGGAAGTCGACCTGGGCCGGGATGCCGAGGCGGTAGAGCTCCTTGGCCATGTTCGACGTGCAGAAGTTGACGACGGCTTCGATTCCGCCGCCGACGATCAGCTGGTCGGGGAACAACCGGGCCTTGCCCTCGGCAAAGCGCGGGTTCAGTGGGGTGTCGTGCGGGATGCCGGGAAGGCCGGTACCGGTGCTCATGTAGATCTCGGTGCCGCGCAGCTGCTCGGCGTGCAGGATCGGGTCGTTCTCGCGCCACACCGGTCCGTCGAGCGGACCCCACATGTTCTCGACGTTGCCGCCGCCGTACGTCTCCACCACGAGCTTGACGAACTGCTGCGAGAGCGGGTCCGACGTCTGAGCGCAGCCGCTGTACGCCGCGACGCCGCGGTACTGGCCGGGGTAGGCGATCGCCAGGTTCAGCACGGAGGTACCCGACATCGACAGTGCGGCGATGGACTGAACACCGTTGGTGTCGAACTGCGCGTCGATCAGCGGCGGCAGCTCCTCGCCGATGAAGGTCTGCCACTTGTTGCGGCCGAGAACCGGGTCGTCGGCGATCCAGTCCGTGTAGTACGACCACTTGCCTTCCTGCGGAGTGACGACGAAGGCATTCTTGTCCTGGAAAAACTGCACGCTGTCGGTCTGCGACTGCCAGGACGCCGAGTCCTCGCCGCCGCCTGCGCCGTTGAGCAGATAAAGCACCGGCCGGGACACCGAGCCGTCGGCCGGTGTCATGACCTGGACAGGGATCGTGCGGTCCATCGCGGCGGAGTAGATCTCGAGCTTCAGCTGACGGTCGTCGATGCGCGTCGCGGAGGTGATGTACGACCCGTCGGCGGACGACGCGGCAGCGACCGGAAGGTCCTCGGCAGCAGCGGAGCTCACTCCGGCGATCGAGGGAGTGAGCACACACAGAAGTGCTGCGGTACACGTCGCGATGGCTCGCCTGGTGTTCACATGAATCCCTTCCGCCACATCCTGCAACCGGGTCCACTGGTTGGTGCGGCGAACAGTATCACCGAAAAAGGGCGAAACCGACGGGAACGGATTTCGAGACGAATCCGTCACCGCCGGTTCACCGCACCGTCTTTCAGGCGTACTGCCGCGCCAGCTTCTCCAGGGTCGAACTGATTCCCTTGGCGTTCTGCTGCGGCATCTTGAAGATTTCCAGCACCTTCGGCGCCTTCGCGGTGCCGTACTGGAACGACTCCGTCACGGTGGTGACGCCGGGCTGTTTCTCGTCGAACTCCCACCGCCACGTGTGGCCCATGGGGTGTCGCCACTCGACGACCTTCGAGGTGCTCTCGTCGACGAAATCCGTCACCGTGCTCGTGATCTTGTAGGGCACCCCGTACTGCTTCATGCCGACCGAGAACTTCGCGCCACGACTCAGCCGATCGGGGCCGTTCACCGTGTCCTTCACGGTTCCGGATCCATCGAGCTCTCCATGCCGGTGCGGGTTCGCCACCTTCGCGAACAGTTCTTCGGCCGACGCGTTGACGTCCACCTGGCGAGCCACGACGCGGTCGCCTCTGTCGATCGTGCGTATCGAAACCATGTCTCCACACGTACCCCGGCGCGGAGAACTTCACTCTCGGGCGATTCGACCGGCACGGCACACACATAGTTCAATAGGGCGATGACCTGGCATGTGTGGCTGGCTTTCCTCGGCGCGAGCGTCGTCATCAGTCTCTCCCCCGGCGCAGGAGCGATCGCGTCGATGTCGACCGGCCTTCGCCACGGACTCCGACGCGGATACTGGAACATCTTCGGCCTGCAGATCGGGCTGCTCCTGCAGATCGCCATCGTCGCCGTCGGTCTCGGCGCGGTTCTCGCCAACTCGGCCCTCGCGTTCACCGTCATCAAATGGTTCGGCGTCGCCTACCTCGTCTACCTCGGCATTCGCCAGTGGCGCGCGGCCCCCACCGAGATCGACGGCGCGACGCCCGTCGCCGATCGTGGTGTCACGATGCTCGTGCGCGGGTTCCTCGTCAACGCGAGCAACCCGAAAGCCGTCGTGTTCATGCTCGCGGTGCTCCCCCAGTTCCTCGATCCGTCGAGTCCCCTGCTGCCGCAGTACCTCGTCATCGCCGCGACGATGGTCGCCGTCGACATGCTGGTGATGACGGGTTACACGTCGCTGGCCTCACGCGTGCTGCGCGTGATGCGGTCGCGTCGTCAGCAGGTCGGCGTCAACCGCACGTTCGCCGGGTTGTTCTTCGTCGCGGCGTCGTTCCTGGCCACGATCCGACGCGCCGCACCCGCGGCCTGATCGGGAGGTTGTCGTGAGCACCGTCTGCCCCTGCCTACGCGGCGAGCCGTTCGACGCATGCTGCGGTCCCTACCTGCGCGGGGAATCGACGCCGCCGACCGCGGAACATCTGATGCGGTCGCGGTACAGCGCCTTTGCCGTCGGCGACGAGGAGTACCTGCGTCGCACCTGGCACCCGACGACGGCGCCGCACGACCTCGCACTCGATCCACAACAGCGGTGGTACCGCCTGGAGATACACGACACCCGGGCAGGCGGCCTGCTCGACGACGAAGGCATCGTCGAGTTCAGCGCCTACTACAAGCACCCCGACGGCAACGGTGTACTGCGCGAACGCAGCCGTTTCGTACGTGTCGACGGGGCGTGGTCGTACCTCGACGGGGTCATCGGCCTTCGGTGACTAGCGGTTCTTCGCGGGCCGGTTCGTCGCGGCGCGTCGCGCCTCTTCTTTGGCCTTCACTCGCTCGGCTTCGGCACGCACCTCGGCTTGGGTGCGGCGTTCCTTGACCAACCAGTCCGGCTGATCCTCGAGTAGTTCGGCGATCTGCGACGCGGTCAGCGCGTCGGTGATCTCGGCGCGGGCCAGTCCCGCGATCGACACACCCAGCTTGCGGGCGACGACGTCCTTCGGGAACGGGCCGTTCGTCTGCAGCTCGGTCAGCCATGCGGGCGGATCCTTGCGGAGCGCCTCCAGATCCGACCGGGTCAGCGGTGTGTTCTGGAATTCGTCGGGGGCTGCCTGCAGGTAGATACCGAGCTTGTTCGCCGCGGTCAGGGGCTTCATGTACTGCGGGTTCTTCTCCGGGCTCACCGGTACAGCTTATCGGTAGAAAACTGCCCCGAATGCCACCGACTCCGAGCAGCGCCTCGGCCCTCGCCTACTGTGACGACTGTGAACTTCGACGTCCGTGACCTCCGCTGGTACATCGCCGTAGCCGAGGAACTGCACTTCGCGCGGGCGGCGAAGTCGCTGAACATCGCTCGAACTCGGCTCAGCCGCACCGTCATCGATCTCGAGGAAAGCCTGGGTTTTTCGCTGTTCGTCCCCGGGGCGTCGCCGACACAGCTCACCGAACAGGGGGCCGAATTCCTCCTCGAGGCGCGTCGCCTCGTGGCCGAGGACGAAGAGCGCGTCGCCGCCGAGGCAGCGGCGCGAACCGATCCCACCTTCACGATCGGATACACCGAGGGCGTCACGCTGACGAAGTGGACGCGGATCTGGGCCGAGCGCATCCCCGACGTCGAACTGCGACTGGTCCCGACCACCGTCGAGACTCAACTCCTCCCGCTCGCCGACGAGTCCGCGGACGTCTGTTTCGTGCGGTTGCCCATCGACCGCGACGGCCGGAGCATCATCACGCTGTACGAGGAACAGCTCGTCGTCGTCGTGCCCAAAGATCACCCGGTGGCGGCGTACGACCGTGTGCCGGTGACGGATCTCGCCGACGAGCACCTCCTGCAGGACGCGGACGAAGTTCCCGAGTGGGCTTCCGTCGCAACGGAAATCGCCGACGGTTCCCGCCTGGCGCCGATCGAGGTCGAGTCGAACGCGCAGCTGTTCGAATACGTGGCTGCCGGGCTGGGCATCGCGGTCGTACCGCAGTCCATCGCACGGCTGCACAGTCGACGCGACCTGGTCTACCGGCCGGTCGACGGTGTGGCGTCGTCGCCGATCGCCGTTGCGTGGCCGACGGATCGGACGACCGAATTGGTGGAGGAATTCGTCGGCATCGTGCGCGGGAGGTCGGTTCGCAGTTCGCGTGGGTCGACGACACCGGCAGCGCAGACCCGCAAGAAGGCGGCGCCGAAGAAGAAGCCGCAGCCGACTGCCTCCAAGGGACGCAAGGGCTCACCGCCCAGCAAGCGCGGCAAGCGGGGCTAACCCAGCCCCCGCAGCTTGTCGGTCTCGCGTCGTTCTCGCTTGGTGGGCCTTCCCGCACCTCGATCGCGTCGCGGAACGGACGCGAGGATCTCCTTGGACGGCGGAGGCGGACTACGGTCGATCAGGCATTGCGGAACGACGGACGCGCCGACGCGTTTCGCAATCGGTCGCGTCACCACGACGATCTTCTCCAGCCCGCCGACGCGGAGACGGATCTCGTCGTCGGGGCCGATACGCAGACCGGGCTTCGCAGGCGTGCCGTTCACGCGGACATGACCCGCCCGGCATGCGCTCGCCGCGTCCGAACGGGTCTTGAACAGCCGCACCGCCCAGACCCAGCTGTCCAGCCGTACGCTCTGATTTTCGACCATCACTCTCGAATTTAGCCGACGCCCTCGGCATCGATGGTCCGCGGCATCGAAAAGACGGCTGCCGCGGACCAACGATGCCGAAAAAGGGTGAACCTACATGTCCAACCCGAGGTCGAGGACCGTCACCGAATGCGTGAGGCCGCCGACGGCCAGGTAGTCGACCCCGGTCTTCGCGTAGTCGTGCGCGACATCGATCGTCAGACCTCCCGACGACTCCAGCTTGGTCTGCGGTGCCACCTTGTCGCGGCGCTGCACAGCCATCTGCGTCTGCCACAGCGGGAAATTGTCCAGCAGAACCAGCGCCACATCCTCGGCGAGCACCTCATCGAGCTGCTCGAGACTGTCGACCTCGACCTCACATTCGAGGTCCGGCGCGAGAGCCCGCACGGCATTCAATGCCGCGACGACCGATCCCGCCGCGGCGACGTGATTGTCCTTGATGAGCGCCGCGTCGCCGAGGCCCATGCGATGGTTGACGCCGCCTCCCGCGCGGACCGCGTACTTCTGCAGCGCGCGAAGGCCGGGTAGAGTCTTGCGACTGTCGCGGATCTTCGTGTCGGTGTCGGCCACTTCGGCCACCCACGCCGCGGTTGCAGTCGCGATTCCGGACAGGTGACAGATCAGGTTGAGCATCGTCCGCTCGGCCGTCAGCAAGCCGCGCGTCGGCGCGGTGATGGTCAGAACCGATTGTCCCGGAACGACTGTCGACCCGTCCGAGACTCGGTCCGTCACCTCGTACGCTTCGAGCACCTCGTCGAGAACCACGAGACCGACGTCGATGCCGGCGACGGTGCCCGGCTGGCGAGCGACGACCGAGGCGGTCGCGACGGCGTCGGCGCTCACGGTAGCTGTCGTCGTCACGTCCGGTCCGAATCGCAGATCCTCGTCCAGGGCTACACGTACGAGCGCACCAATCTCCTCCGGATCGAGTCCCTGTTTCGCCAGTTCGGTCACCGTCTGTTCCTTCACTGTCGACCTACTCCCGTCAATTCTTCGACACCGCGTATCTCGATGTCGCCTGCTTCGTCTCGACGAACGCGGCTGCTTCGCGCCGACGACATGTCCGGACAGTCACGCCGCGTATGGCAGCCGCGGCTTTCCTCGCGGGCCGACGCCGCCAGCGCGAGAACCGACGCGGCCGTCGTCAATGCTGCGTCCTCCCATACCTTCTCGTGCATCTCGGCGGCACGTGCGCCGTCCAGAGCACGCACGACGGTCTCGAGACCCTCGGCATCCCGTACGACGCCTGCGTTCTCGGTCATGAGTGCCTGCAGAGTCGCCCGAGGCATACTCGCGGTCGACGGCAGCGAGACGTCCCCGATCTCGGCACGCCGTCCGCGGCGTTCCGCTGCGGCGATTCCCGCGCGTTCACCGACGACCAAACCCTCCAGCAAGCTGTTCGACGCGAGCCGATTCGCGCCGTGCAACCCTGTTCGCGCGACCTCGCCGGCCGCGAAAAGGCCTGGGACACTGGTTCGTCCCCACACGTCCGTCGCGACGCCTCCGCACGAGTAGTGCGCAGCGGGCGCGATCGGAATCAGGTCGTCCAGCGGATCGATGCCTGCCGCGAGGCACGACGCGGTGACGGTCGGGAACCGCGTGTGGAAGTGACGGATGGCCCGAGCGTCGAGCATCACGTGGTCGCTGCCGGTGAGGCGCATCCGCTCGGCGATCGCCCGCGAGACGACGTCACGCGGCGCGAGATCCCCCAGCGGATGACTGTCCGCCACGAAGCGGATACCGGTGAGATCGACCAGATGTGCGCCCTCTCCCCGAACCGCCTCGCTCACGAGAGGTCTGCGGCCGGTCGACCCGGGGGCGAACAACACCGTCGGATGGAACTGAACGAATTCCAGATCCATGATCTCCGCGCCTGCGTCGAGCGCCAACGCGATACCGTCCGCGGTCGCCTCCGGCGGATTGGTGCTGCACGAGAACAGCTGTCCGAGCCCGCCCGTCGCCAACAGCACGGCAGGGGCATGCACGACGCCGTACCCGGCCGCCGAGTGCGCCAGCACTCCGACGACGTCGCCGCGATCGACGAGCACGCGGATCACCGAGGTCCCGTGGAGAACGGACGGCATCGAATCGCTCAGTGCACGTTGCACTTCCGCGCCTGTGGCGTCACCGCCCGCATGGACGATGCGTCGGACGCGGTGGCCGCCTTCCCTGGTGCGGGCGCGGGCGCCGTCGACACCACGATCGAAGACGGCACCGAGCGACTCGAGCATCGACAGCGCCGCGGGCCCCGCCTCGACGATCGATCGAACCGCGTCCTCGTCGCACAGACCGACGCCGGCTTCGCACGTGTCGTGCACATGCGAATCGACGGAGTCGCCCTCGGCAGCCGTGCCAGGAACAGCGATGCCGCCTTGTGCGTACTGCGTCGAGGTGCCCGACGCGTCGCCCTTGGCAAGGGTCACGACGCGCAGTCCACGCCGTGTCGCCGAGATCGCCGCGCTGAGTCCGGCCACGCCGCCGCCGACGACCACCAGGTCCGCCGAAGCTTCCCAACCGATCGACGGCTCGGCTCCCCCGACGGACGGTGTCACTCGCCGCCGCCGGGTGTGCCGATCTCGATCATCCGTTGCACCGACTTGCTCGCGACGTGAGCGGTGTCGAGATCCACGTGCACCTCGTCCTTGCCTTCGACGAGGCATCGCAGCAGGGCTGCGGGGGTGATCATCTTCATGTAGCCGCACGACGCACGGTCGTTCACCGGTTGGAAGTCGACGTTCGGCGCGGCACGGCGCAGCTGGTGCAGCATGCCGATCTCGGTCGCGACGAGCACTTGCCGTGCACCGGTGTCGCGGGCCGCGTCGAGCATGCCGCCGGTCGAGAGGATCTTGACCTTGTCGGGCGCCACGAAGCCCTCGCCCGCGAGATACAGAGCCGACGTCGCGCAGCCGCACTCGGGGTGCACGTACAGTTCGGCGTCGGGCAGGCTGCGGCTCTTGGCGGCGAGCTCGTCACCGTTGATGCCGGCGTGCACGTGGCACTCGCCCGCCCAGATGTGCAGGTTCTCGCGGCCGGTCACGCGCTTGACGTGTGCGCCGAGGAACTGGTCCGGCAGGAACAGGATGTCGAGACTCGGGTCGATCGACTCGACGACCTCGACGGCGTTGCTCGACGTGCAGCAGATGTCGGTGAGGGCTTTGATCTCGGCCGTCGTGTTGACGTACGAGACGACGACCGCGTGGGGGAACTCGTCCTTCCACTCGCGCAGCTGATCGGCGCTGATCGAATCGGCGAGCGAGCATCCGGCGCGCTGATCCGGGATCAGTACGGTCTTGGACGGGCTGAGGATCTTCGCGGTCTCGGCCATGAAGTGCACGCCGCAGAACACGATCTCGTTCTCGGGCACCTCGGCGGCGACACGCGACAGCGCGAGAGAGTCACCGACGAAGTCCGCGACGTCCTGGATCGCCGGAAGCTGGTAGTTGTGCGCCAGAAGCGTCGCGCCACGCAACCTCGCCAACCGCTTGACCTCCGCGGCCCACTCCTCGGTCGGTTCGACTCCCCCGTATCCCGCCGGGCCGTCGACGATCTCGCCCAGGTCGACAGCAGTGTCGAGACGGAATGCAGTGCTCGTCATTTCGGTACTCCTTCACCGATCACCCGGCTGCACAATGTCGTCGTGGTGACGTCACCTTCGTCCGGATTTCCTCCGTAGGGGTTTTCGACTTACAATCGAAAACATGACTCATCGTAGCACTGTGCACGAAGTGCTCATCGCGGTGTTCCAGGTGCGAACCTTTTCCGCAGGCCACGGCCCCGAACTCGCCGTCCTCCTCTGGCAACGAGCGCAAGAGCCCGACCTGGGATCTTGGTCACTCCCCGGCGGGGTTCTCGGCGACGACGAAGACCTCTCGACGTCGGCGCGTCGGCAGCTCGCCGAGAAGGTGGACGTGCGGACGGTCGCGCATCTCGAGCAGCTGTCGATCTTCTCCGACCCCGACCGCGTCCCCGGCGACCGCCGAATCGCGTCGAACTTCCTCGGCCTCGTCCCCATCTCGTCGGACCCCACACTGCCGCCTGACACGGCGTGGCATCCGGTTGCTCGCCTACCCGAGACGGCGTTCGATCACGGCACAGTCGTGCGGCACGCGCGGGCTCGTCTCGTCGCGAAGCTGTCGTACACCAACATCGCGTTCGCACTCGCTCCCGTCGAGTTCGCGATGTCGACGCTGCGCGAAATCTACGCGGCAGCTCTGGACTATCAGGTCGACGCGACCAATCTGCAGCGCGTGCTGGCGCGACGGAAAGTGCTCGAAGCGACGGGAAAGACTGCGCCGCCGGGCAAGGCCGGTGGCCGCCCGCCTGCGCTCTACCGATTCGCCGACGCGTCGTTGCGCGTCACCGACGAGTTCGCCGCTCTGAGACCGCCCGGTCAGGCGTGATCCTTCTCGAGTGCGACGTCGTCCGGCTCGATCGACTCGTCGACGGGTGTGTACATCAGGTTGTCGTGCGGATTCATCGCGGCGAGCAGTACGACGACGAGCGACGTCACGAGCGGCTGTATCACGAGGGCCAACATGGATCCGATCCCCGGTGCCACCTCGACGACCGATCCGACGGCCGGATCCTGCGGCCGCGCGTGCAGTAGCCCGGCGACCCACACCCCGATACCGAGCATCGCCAGCGCGCCGAGAACGGCACCCGCCAGCATTCCCAGGAACAGGACCGGACCGCGGGCGGCCTTGCGCGTCCAGAACGCGACAGGGAGCAGCACGCCGCACACGAACGAGATGCAGCCGAACAACGCGAGGGAATCGAATCGGTGCAGGCTTTCTCCAGTCAGCGCTGCACCCTGACCGGGAACGACGACCACGAACTGTTCCGTCGGCGCGAGTATCGACCACAAGAGGCCGGCGAGGGCGCCCACCACCACGGATGCGACGACGGCGACGAGCGACGTCCTGACCGTCGTCCGTGCTCCGACTCCCTCGTTCGACACGCGACTATCTCCGCTCGAGCGACGTCGAGTCGACGACGCCGTGCCGCGAGCACGTGGACGACCAGCCGTCGGGCACGATCTGCACGACCATGCGGCGGCCGCAGTCGCGACAGAATCGAGCAGGTTCGAGGCCGAGACGGGCCGCGGCGGGCATCGAGTCGATGACGCCGGGTACGACGGGCTGACCGGTGAAGGGGTTGTAGCGAAGCTCGCTGGTCACCGAACCCACTTTAGATGGTCGAATTCAGCGCTTTGATCGGCATCCGCAGGGAATCCAGAAGGTCCAGGTCCTGTTCTGCGGGTCGACCGAGCGTCGTCAGGTAGTTGCCGACGATGACGGCGTTGATGCCACCGAGAATTCCCTGCTGCGCACCGAGGTCTCCGAGCGTGATCTCGCGGCCGCCTGCGAATCGCAGAATGGTGCGCGGCAGAGCAAGGCGAAACGCTGCGACCGCGCGCAACGCCTCCGATGCCGGCAGAACCTCGAGCTCGCCGAACGGTGTGCCGGGGCGTGGGTTGAGGAAGTTCAGCGGCACTTCGTCCGGTCCGAGCGAGGCCAGGTCCGCCGCGAACTCGGCGCGCTGCTCGAGCGACTCCCCCATACCGAGGATTCCGCCGCAGCACACCTCCATGCCCGCGTCGCGCACCATCCGCAGCGTGCCCATCCGCTCTTCCCAGGTATGGGTCGTCACGACGTTCGGGAAGTAGGACCGCGAGGTCTCCAGATTGTGGTTGTACCGGTGGACCCCCATCTCGACCAGGCGGTCGACCTGCTCCTGGGTCAGCATGCCGAGCGAGCACGCGATGTCGATCTCGACCTCGTTGCGAATCGCCTCGATGCCCGCGGCGACCTGCGCGAGCAGACGCTCGTCCGGACCGCGAACCGCGGCGACGATACAGAACTCCGTGGCGCCCGTCTTCGCCGTCTGCTTGGCCGCCTCGACGAGGCTCCGAATATCGAGCCGCGCAGCCCGAACCGGAGATTCGAACAGCCCCGACTGCGAACAGAAATGGCAGTCCTCCGGGCACCCGCCGGTCTTCAGACTGACGATGCCCTCCACCTCGATCTCGGGACCGCACCACGCCATGCGCACCTCGTGCGCCAGCGCCAGCAGCTCGTCCAGCCGTTCGTCGGGCAGGTTCAGGACCTCCAGCACCTGTGCCTCGGTCAGGCCGACCCCGTCGCGCAGCACCTGCATCCGCGCGGTTTCGAGAACGTCGGTCGATACCTGAGTCATGGGCTGCTCCTCGTCTTGGCGCTCTTGAACACCGTTCAAGTTGAACGCCGTTCAAGCTATGCTGGGCGTCGGTTAATGTCAAAGGCCGACACACGGACAGGAGTCAGGGAGTGCAACTGCGCAGAGCGGACGTTCTCGACGGCGCGATCGCGATCCTCGACGAGTACGGCCTGGGCGACCTGACGATGCGGCGGCTTGCGACGTCGTTGCACGTGCAGCCCGGCGCGCTCTACTGGCACTTCAAGGACAAGCAGACGTTGCTGGGCGCCATCGCCGATCATCTGCTGGCAGGCGTCGACACCCCGGTCGAGGCCGCACAGTGGGACGAGCAGCTACTGGAACTCGCCCACCGCCTGCGCAACGCATTGCTGTCGCACCGTGACGGGGCCGAGCTCGTCGCCGCGACCTACGCGTCGCGGCTGACGACCAACCGAGTGCGCGAACGCATTGCGGCCGTGTGTATTCGCGCCGGAATGGCCCGCGGCCACGCCGAACTGACGGCGGACACACTGCTGTACTACATCCTCGGGCAGACCGTCGACGAACAGTCCCGCATGCAGATGGATTCGGTCGGCGCACTGACCGACGACGCGTCGCCCCTCTTCGAAAGTCCCGATCCGACAAGCAAATTCGAGTTCGGACTCGGCTTGTTCGTCGACGGCGTGCGGCATGCACTCGGGGCGGACGAGCGGGTCTAGATATCGCTGGTTCATCGCGCACTTTTCAGCGAGTGCGCACGTTGCAACGCGCGCACTCACTGCAACCTGCGCGGTCAGGCGAAACTAGCCGCCGAAGATCACACCGAGACCGGAACGGTTCGCCGCAGTCCCTGCGAACGGGTTGTCATGCACCATGTAGGTCCACGTCGACGTCGGCCTGTGCAGCCCTTCGGTATCGAGATCGATTCCCTCCGAGGTGATCTCGGCGTTCTCGAACGTCGAGACCGCTTGCTCGATCGCCTTCGACGAGACGGTCTTGAACGCGTCGACCGCGATGCGGTGGTACTCGTCCAACGGATTCTCGCGACCCAACGCACGGAGGTGAATACTCTCCCGGACGTCGGCGAGGTGCGCGAGGTAATCGGACCACGCACGATCCAAGTGGTACAACACGATTCGACGGGCGGCAACGACGAGAACGTCCTCGTCCAGCGTCCGACGAAGCTCTGCCGCCCGGTCGGGAGCAGCCGACGCGAGCAGTTCCAGCGCCTCGTCGGTGGTCAGCAACGACGCACGCCTGCTGTCGAGAATTTCTCGGTGCTGCGCGGTCAGTTCGTTGTACTTCCATGTGCGCGAGTGCACGTCGAGCATGGCGCCCTCGGCGATGCGTTGCGCGTGATCGATCTTGTCGGCGACACGTCCCGCAGTGATCAAGCCGGTCTCGTCGTGTTGCTTGGGCTGTTCCTTCGGGCCGAGGTTCGCCGTGACGACGTCGTCCTCCCAGCTCGAGAAGAACACCGATCGGCCGGGATCACCCTGTCTGCCTGCACGTCCGCGGAGCTGATTGTCGAGGCGTTCGGTCGTGTGCCGACCCGTTCCCACGACGAGCAGCCCGCCCAGTTCGACGACTGCAGCCTTCACCGATGCGTCCTCGACGCCCTCGGGACCGCCGAGCTTGATGTCCGTGCCGCGTCCGGCGATCTGCGTCGACACCGTGACTGCGCCGCGCACACCCGCCTTCGCGATGACCGTCGCTTCCTCGGCGTCGTTCTTGGCGTTGAGCACGACGGCAGACACGCCCGCGTCGTCGAGAAGCGATGCCAGAGATTCCGATTCGGCGACGTCATGGGTACCGATCAGAACGGGCTGGCCCGTCGCGTGTACTTCCTTCACGAATTCGACCACGGCCGCATTCTTGTTGGCGACCGTGTCGTAGACCCGATCCGGTTCGTCGACGCGAACGTTCGGTTGATTCGGCGGAATGACCGACACGCCGAGGCCGTAGAACGTCCGAAGTTGTTCGCCCGCTGCCAATGCCGTGCCGGTCATGCCGCACACCGTCGCGTATCGGCCGATCAGTGCCTGCACGGTGATGGTGTCCAGAATTTCGCCGGTCTCGGTCTGCGTCAGTCGTTCCTTCGTCTCGACGGCAGCCTGCAAACCGTCCGGCCACCGCTGCAATTCGGCGACGCGGCCGCGGGAGGCGTTGATCAACTGGACGCGTCCGTCGCGCACGATGTAGTGCACGTCGCGCTTGACCAGAACCTGCGCGTGCAGGGCCACGTTCACAGCGACGAGCGTCGTCCCGACGTGGTCCTCGGAGTACAGGTCGATGCCGCCGAGTTCCTTCTCGACGCGCGTCGCACCGACGTCGGTGAGGAACACGTTTCGCCCATCGGCGTCGGTGTCGTAGTCGATTCCCTCGTCCAGCAACCGAATTGCGTCGAACACCTTCTCCGCAGGCACATCGGTCGACACCGAACCGGCAAGCACCAGAGGCACGAGTGCCTCGTCGACGAGAACGGAGTCGGCCTCGTCGATCAGCGCGACGTCGGGCACCGGCGTCACCAGCTGTGCGACGTCGTCGACGAGATGGTCGCGCAAGACGTCGAATCCGATCTCGTTGACCGACGCGTAGGTGACGTCGCACCCGTAGGCGTCGCGTCGATGCTCGGGCGTCGACGATTCGGTGATCCACCCGACGCTGATGCCGAGAATTTCGAACAGCGGGCCCATCCACGTTGCGTCGCGCTGAGCGAGGAAGTCGTTGATCGAGATCACATGGACGTGACGACCGGACAGCACGTACCCGACGGCGGCCACGGCTCCGGCGAGGGTCTTGCCCTCACCGGTGGCCATCTCGACGACGTCGCCCTCCAGCATGCGGACTGCGCCGAGCAACTGGACGTCGAACGGTCGCATGTCGATCGATCGGTCTGCGGCTTCGCGAACGAGGGCCAAGTAGCGAGGTACGTCCAACTTGCCCGCATCGGCGACGCGCAGGCTCGTGGCCGTGTCGGCGATCTCGGCGTCGGTCAGGTCCGTCGCCCAGGACGCGAGGTCGGACGCCTGATCGACAGTGCTCCGAGAACGCGACTGGTTCTTCTGTGCCGAACGTCCGAGAGCCCGCCACAGTCGATCCGAAACCAATGCCATTCGGTAAGCCTACGCAGCGCGTCGAATCCCGATGCCCCTCCGGCGTCGCGAACTGGGAATATCAGCGCCTGGGCGACGTTTACCTCGGTGGGACTTCGATGCCCCACCCAGCAGGAAGGACGGCACATGTCGCGCACCTACGCGAAGGATTCGAACGCCATCGAACGGCTGACGCCGGAGCAGTACCGCGTCACGCAGCAGAACGGCACCGAACGAGCCTTCGACAACGAATACTGGGACAACCACGAACCCGGCTTGTACGTCGACGTCGTCACCGGTGAGCCGCTGTTCTCCTCGATCGACAAATACGACAGCCACTCCGGCTGGCCGAGCTTCACCCGACCACTCGACGCGCGGAGCGTCGTGGAGAAGCGAGATTTCAGCCACTTGATGATGCGTACCGAAGTCAGGTCCTCCGCGGGTGATTCGCACTTGGGTCACGTATTCACGGATGGGCCGAAAGACGAGGGCGGACTGCGCTACTGCATGAACTCGGCGGCCCTGCGGTTCGTGCCGGTGGATCGGCTGGATGCCGAGGGCTACGGTGAATACCGCGCGCAGTTCGAGACAACTGACGATGCACAGCCAGACGAAGGAGCGCAGAAGTGACTGCAACGACCGAAACCGCCATCCTCGCCGGAGGATGCTTCTGGGGAGCCCAGGAACTGATCAGGCACCAGCCCGGGGTCGTGTCGACACGCGTCGGATACTCGGGCGGCGACGTTCCGAACGCCACCTACCGCAACCACGGCACGCACGCCGAAGCGGTCGAGATCGTGTTCGACCCGTCGGTCATCTCGTTCCGTGACCTGCTCGAGTTCTTCTTCCAGATCCACGATCCGTCGACGAAGAACCGTCAGGGCAACGACGTCGGCATGAGCTACCGCTCCGCGATCTTCTACACCAGCGACGAGCAGAAGCAGGTGGCTCTCGACACGATCGCCGACGTCGACGCGTCGGGCCTCTGGCCGGGCAAGGTCGTCACCGAGGTCACCGCTGCGGGACCGTTCTGGGAGGCCGAACCGGAACACCAGGACTACCTGCAGAACTACCCCACCGGGTACACGTGCCATTTCGTGCGACCGGGTTGGAAGCTGCCGCGTCGTGAGGCCGCATCCAACTGATTCACACCACCGAAGGGCCCCGAGCAGACGCTCGGGGCCCTTCGTCGTATCTGGACTTGTTCTCCTGAAAGGATCCGGGTGTGGACATTTTGATCGTGATGGTCGCAGGCCTGCTCGCGATCGCCGCGGCATCGATGCTCGGCGAGCGAATCGGCGTCGCCGCTCCCCTGCTCCTGGTACTCCTCGGCATCGGCATCAGCTTGATGCCGTTCGTGCCCGACGTGGAGATCGACCCCGAGTGGATTCTCGCAGGAGTGCTTCCGCCGCTGCTCTATTCGGCGTCGGTGTCGATGCCGACGATGGATTTCAGACGCGAGTTCGGCGCGATCGGTGGCTTGTCGGTGCTGCTCATCGTCGTCAGCGCCATCGTGCTCGGCTCGTTCTTCAGCTGGGTCATCCCGGATCTGAACATCTGGTGGGGTATCGCGCTCGGCGCCATCGTCAGTCCGACCGACGCCGTCGCGACATCGATCGTCCGCGGTCTTCCGGTGTCCAAACGGGTCGTGTCGATTCTCGAGGGCGAAGGTCTTTTGAACGACGCCACGGCACTCGTGCTGCTGCGCACCGCGATCGCCGGTGCCGCCGCGTCGGTGTCGCTACTGGGAGTCATCGGCGACTTCGTGTTCGCCGTCGCCGTTGCAGCCGTCATCGGGCTCGTCGTCGGGCATCTCAATCTGAAGATTCGCTCGAGGGTCACCGATTCGACGGTCAACACCGTCATCTCCTTCACCGTCCCCTTCCTCGCGGCCGTTCCTGCCGAGGAACTCGGCGCGTCCGGGCTCGTCGCAGCGGTCGTCGCCGGTCTCGTCACCGGCCACGGCGCGCCTCGATCGCTGTCGCCTCGACACCGGCTGTCGGACACCCAGAACTGGCGGGCAGTCGAATTGGTGCTGGAAGGCGCCGTGTTCCTGACGATGGGACTCGAACTGTCCACGATCGTCGCCGACGTGAACGACGACCACCGCGGCATCGGAACAGCGGCACTCGTGGCCGCAGGTGCCCTCGTCGTCACCATCCTCGTGCGCGCCGCATTCGTCGCACCGCTCATTCGCCTGCTTCGCCGACGTGCAGCTCGTTTCGAACGGTTGAAGCCCAAGCTGTACGACGCCGCAGGCCGCCTCGACGGAGACGGTGAGACCTACCTGTTTCGCGGACGCCGTCAGGCGTCGGAAAGTCAGATCGCTCGCTTCCGCACTCGAATACGCCGCGGACTCGCCGACATCGACTACTTCCTTGCCGCGCCTCTCGATTGGCGGGACGGCACCGTCGTCGTGTGGGCCGGCATGCGTGGTGCCGTCACGTTGGCTGCCGCGCAGACTCTTCCCGAGGACACGCCTGCGCGATCGCTGCTCGTCTTCGTCGCGTTTCTGGTCGCGACCGGATCGCTGCTTCTGCAGGGTGGCACGTTGAAACGCGTCGTGGGTTGGGTGACGCCGACGGGCGCCGAGGAGACGGAGGAGGACGACGCGCAACGCGATGGAATTCGACGCCTCCTCAGCGAGGCCGCGGCGGCGGTCGACGGGAAGGGACGGTGGGAGCAGATCTCCGCGCAGCGGACTGCCCTGCTCGACGCCCGCGACGACGGCTTGTTCGACGCGGAATCGTTGGAGAAGGCGCTCAACGTGTTGGATGCCGAGCAGATCGGATTGGAGCTCAGGAGGCATCCGAAAGGGTGACGACGGGTCGACGGGGTATGCCGCGGGAACGTCAGTGATTCATTACGCGCCTGTGGTTCACGAACCGGTCGTCGCGCAGGATCGGCACAGAGCGGCTTCGATTCACCTCGGCCGCGATGGCAACATCCGACGGATACCCGTCGAGAACGAGTTCGCGCCCCGACGCACAGCTCTGCAGCTTTGCCTCGACCGTGCCCGAAATCGAGTTCCACGTCGCTGCAGCGACTTCGGCCTCAGGTGACACCTCGAGACTCGGCCTGCGGTCGACCAACTCGGCGAGTACCGCACCTGCTCCCCACAGATCTTCGACCGAGGGTCGCAGGGATCCATCGGGCCAGCGCTCCCCCGCTGCGATGACGGACACGACCGATCCATCGCGGTAGTTCGCAGAGATCCATTCGGCGACCGACGACGCGTTGCGTAGGGAGGCGCCGATACACACGCCGGACGAAGCGGACAACGAATGCGCAATCGACGACCTGTTCGGCGATGGGAGCACCAATCTCGCCAGCCCCTGCGCGAACCGGACCGTGCCTGGCGAAAGGCTTATATCGGATGCCCGTGCTTCGCGTCGACCGAGAGCGAGGACAGCGTCCCGATCAGCGGCGAATTGTTCGGCTCCGTCGTCTCGCCATCGGTATGGGAACACCTCGACGCCCCGGTCGATGGCGACAGAGAGTGTCGTGGTGAAGGACAACACATCCACGACGACCGCCACGTCGGCATCGGCCCCGATCGCAGAAGCTCCGGTGAGTCCCCAGTCGAACCGGACGGAATACGAGCGCTGTCGATGTGCGGAATGCATCGGGTCAGTGTTGCACGATCGAAGATGCTGTGCCGCTGCACCATTCGGACAGAACTGACCGGGCGCGGAAAGCGAACCGCCGTCAGCTGGGAGTCATGTCCCACTTGCTCCCCGCCCATCCGGATTTCCGGTTCAGCGGCCGGCAACTGGGACATCACACCCACCCTGCCTTCAAGTCGACGATCCCGCCGCCCTTGTTCGAGCACTTACGCGGCCACCAGCTCCCGATTCCGTTGCAGCGCAGTCGCGACGACCAGAACGCCGACAGCAGCGGCGGTGATCACCGCGCCCGCCCAGATGGGTGACGTGTAACCGAGACCTGCGGTGATCGTGACTCCACCGATCCACGCACCCAGGGCATTGCCCAGGTTGAACGCCGCGATGTTCGCTCCCGACGCCATGGTCGGCGCCTCCGACGCGAACGACATCACCCGCATCTGCAGAGCGGGAACCGTCGCGAAACCGAACGCACCCATCAGGAACAGGGACACGACGGTGGCGATCTGGCTCTCCGCGGTCGACGCGAAGAACACGAGCACGACCGTCAACACGGCGAGGACGACGAGCAACGTGCCGGTGAGACTGCGGTCGGCTGCCTTGCCGCCCACGTAGTTTCCGACGAACAAACCGACGCCGAACAGCACGAGCAGCCACGGCACCGACGTCGTCGAGAACCCTGCGACATCGGTGAGCGTGAACGCGATGTACGTGAACGCTCCGAACATGCCGCCGTACCCCAGGACCGTCAGCGCGATGGACAGCCAGACCTGGACCTCGCGGAACGCGCGCAGCTCGTGACGCAGATTCGCGTCGGCCTGCGATTCATGCTGCGCCGGGACGAGAGCGAGAATGCCGACGAGCGCGACGACCCCGATGACCGTGATGGCCCAGAACGTCGACCGCCAGCCGTACGTCTGGCCGAGAAACGTGCCGAAGGGCACGCCCAGCACGTTGGCGGCGGTAAGTCCGGCGAACATCATCGCGATGGCGCCCGCCTGCTTGCTCGGTGCGACCATGCCTGCGGCAACGACCGAGCCGATGCCGAAGAACGCACCGTGACACAGCGCCGCGACGACGCGTCCCCCCATCATCACCTCGTACGTCGGCGCGAGAGCCGACAGGAAATTACCTGCGATGAACAGGCCCATCAGTCCGACCAGCACGCTCTTGCGCGGAAACCGGCTGACGAGTGCGGTGACCACGAGCGCTCCGACGACGACGCTCAGTGCGTAGCCGGTGATCAGCCAGCCCGCGACGGGCTCGGTGACGCCGAAGTCCGCGGCGACGTCGGGCAGCAGTCCCATGATGACGAACTCGGTGAGCCCGATGCCGAACCCTCCGACGGCGAGAGCAAGTAGCCCTAGTGGCATGAAAAGACCCCTCGATCGATGCGTGAGTAGATATAGAGCGTGTGCATGTAGTTGCACACGCGTCGTAAATAGTTGCACGCGCGCGATAAACGCGCAAGCTGCTAAACTCGGGCCCGTTCACCGGCACCAGGAGCAGACATGGGAATCGCAGACGACTCGTCGCTCGTTCGCGCACAGGGCTGGCGGACACTCGCCGCCCTTCACGCACACATCGAGAACGAGCTGGAGCGGACCCTGCAGTCCGAGCACTCGCTGTCGGTCGTCGAGTACACGGTGCTCGACGCATTGAGCCGTCAGGACGGATGGCACATGCGCATGCAGCAGCTGGCCCGGGCGTCGGCACTCAGCAGCAGCGCGACTACTCGTCTCGTGAACCGCCTCGAAGATCGCGGGATTCTCACGCGCATTCTCTGCAAGGACGACCGACGCGGCATCTACACGGAACTGACCGAGGAGGGCAGGCAGTTGTTGAACCGAGCTCGCCCCACGCACGACGACGTCCTCGAAAGCGCTCTCGCCTCGGCACACCAGGTCCCCGAACTCGCACCGCTGGTCGACGCCATACACGCACTTCCCGCCGCGACGTCAGCTCCCGTTGCTTGATTGTTCACGTAGGGCTACGGACCAGTATCGTGTCCCCGAGCCACTGAACGCCGTACTGGATACACGCCGACTGCCGGAGTTTTCACCCTCATATGCATGCCCATAGCCACCCCGTCGGCGTCACCGATCCTCAGCTGCCCGCGCCTCGGGTCGAGGGGAACGCTGCGGTTCGCGAGGACCTCAACGGACTCCGCGGTGTGGCAATCGCCCTCGTGGTCGTGTTCCACGTCTGGATGGGTCGCGTATCCGGCGGTGTCGACGTCTTCCTCACGCTCACCGGTTTCTTCTTCACGGCATCGCTGATCCGCACCGCCCGGGCGGGCGGAAGCCTGAACCCGTTCACCCGTGTCTCTCGAATCCTCCGCAGGCTCGGGCCACCTCTCGTGCTGGTTCTCGCCGGAGTCGCGGTCGGGGCGGTGACCGTGTTTCCGCGCACTCGCTGGGCGGACATCGGGGATCAGCTCGTGTCGGGCGTCTTCTTCTTCGCGAACTGGGAACTGGCCTGGACGTCGCAGGATTACCTGGCAGCGGATCCGAACGTCAGCCCACTGCAGCACCTGTGGTCCGTGGCCGTGCAGTTCCAGTTCTATCTGCTCGCGATCGTCGTCGTGTTCGGTCTCGCCGCGATCCTGCGTCGCTCGCGGGGCTTTCACCGCGCAAGCCCCGATCCCCGCGTCTACCTCGTTCTGTTCTCCGGATTCGCTCTTCTGTCCTTCGTGTACGCGGCGGACGGCGCAACGCGGCTGCAGTCGTGGAACTACTACGACACCGGCGCTCGTCTCTGGGAGATCCTGGCCGGAGCCGCATTGGCTGCGGTGTTCGCCGCCCGCGGCTCGACGGCAGAGGACGAGGAAGGTCTGCCGAAGCGGACCGGCCGGACCGTGCTCGCACTGGCAGGTATCAGCGCGATCGTCGCGTGCGGTTTCGTGCTCGACGGCGTCCGTGAGTTTCCCGGCCCCTGGGCACTGTTTCCCGTTCTCGCGACACTTGCGTTGATCGTGGCGGGACCGTCGACGCCCGTCGCCCGTGTGCTGCGCAGCCGCGTCGGCCTGTGGCTCGGATCGATCGCGTTCCCGCTCTACCTCTGGCACTGGCCCATCCTCATCTTCTGGCTCGCAGTCACCGGCGAGCCGTCCGCGAGCATTCCCGTCGGCGCCGCGATCATCGCCGTGTCGGTGCTTCTGGCCATGGCCACCGTCCGGCTCGTCGAGAAACCGATGCAGTCGAAGGCCAGGTCCATTCCCCGAATCGCCATCACCGCCACCGCCGCGGTCCTGGCTGCCGTCGTGGTTGTCGGCTCGACCGGCTGGAATTTCTACATCGATCGCACGGTCGCGAAGCTCCAGGCTGCCGACGGCGACGATCTCGCGACGCATCCCGGTGCGCTCGTTCTCACCGACGGCGCCCAGGCCGACGACGCCGACATCGCACCGTCCCTTTTCTCCGCTCCCGAAGACCTGCCGATCACGACGATCGAGGGCTGCATCGCCGACTTCGAGACGAAGGACGCCGTCAGTTGCGAGTACGGCGATACGACGGCGCCGCGCACCATTGTCCTGGCGGGCAGTTCGCACGCCGAGCACTGGATCACCGCGCTCGACGCACTCGGACGCGAACACGGATTCCGCATCGTGACGTACCTGAAGATGGGATGTTCGCTGACCCTCGGAACGATGCCGATGCTGGGCGACACCGAATATCCGGACTGTCTCGACTGGAGCCGGACCGTCGTCGACAGGCTCGGAGAGAGTTCGCCCGATTACGTGTTCACGACATCGACACGCCCCCGCGAGGACGGGCCGGGCGACTACACCCCGGACTGGTATCTGCAGGTGTGGTCCGAGCTGTCGGCGCGCGGCATTCCCGTGCTCGCGATGCGCGACAACCCGTGGCTCGAACGCGGCGGCGTCCAGTATCGAGCGATCGACTGCCTCGCCGACGGCGGTTCGGCGACGTCGTGCGGCATGCCCCGCGACAATGCGCTGTCCCCGATCGATCCCGCGCTCGCCGCATCGTTCCGATTCCCGACGGTGTTCCCCCTCGACCTGTCGAACGCGCTGTGCGACGTCGACATCTGTCGTGTGATTGCGGGCAACGTGCTGATCTATCGCGACGAACATCACCTCACTGCGACGTACATGCGGACTCTGACCGCGGAACTCGGGCGGAAGATGGCGTCGGCGACGGGTTGGTGGTGAGCCGGGGCGACCCGGCCACAGTAGGGTTGATCCATGCCTGAGGACACCGCCACCGAATCACCCGCGATCGAAATCTGGCCGGGGTCCGCCTATCCGCTGGGAGCCACCTACGACGGTGCCGGGACCAACTTCGCGTTGTTCTCCGAAGTGGCCGAAGCAGTCGACCTGTGCCTCATCGCCGACGACGGAACCGAGACACGCGTCCGCTTCGAGGAATCCGACGGATTCGTCTGGCACGCGTACCTCCCGTCGGTCGTGCCGGGCCAGAAGTACGGGTACCGCGTACACGGACCGTGGGATCCGGCGAACGGACACCGTTGCGACCCGAGCAAGCTTCTGCTCGACCCGTACGGCAAGGCGTTCGAGGGTGACTTCGACGGCGACCGGTCGCTGTTCTCCTACAGTCTCGACGCCCCGGCACCCGAGATTCCGGCGGAACCGGACACGGACGAGAAGCCGTTCGAGGACGCCGAGGATCTCGTCGATCCCGACGGGGAGATCGTCGACATCGACCCCGTCGCGCACGACGAGACGCCGCGCGACGACTTCCCGCAGCACGACTCGCTCGGCCACACGATGACGACCGTCGTCATCAACCCGTTCTTCGACTGGCAGAACGACCGCGCGCCGAAACGCCCGTACCACGAGACCGTCATCTACGAGGCACACGTCAAGGGTATGACGATCGCGCACCCGGACGTACCCGAGTCGCTCCGCGGCACGTACGCCGGTCTCGCGCACCCCGCGATCATCGATCACCTGCTCGATCTGGGGATCACGGCGATCGAGCTCATGCCGGTGCACCAATTCATGCAGGATCAGACGTTGCTCGACAAGGGTCTGCGAAACTACTGGGGCTACAACACATTCGGATTCCTTGCGCCGCACGCGGACTACGCGTCGAACCCCAACGCAGGCGCGGCCGTCAGCGAATTCAAGGCCATGGTGCGCGCATTTCACGATGCCGGCATCGAAGTCATCCTCGACGTGGTCTACAACCACACCGCCGAGGGCAACCACATGGGCCCGACCATCAGCTTCCGCGGCATCGACAACGCCGCCTACTACCGCCTGGTCGACGGCGACCCGTTTCACTACATGGATTACACCGGCACCGGCAACAGCCTCAATGCCCGCCATCCGCACACGTTGCAGCTGATCATGGATTCGCTGCGGTACTGGGTGACCGAGATGCACGTCGACGGCTTCCGCTTCGACCTCGCGTCGACGCTTGCTCGCGAACTCCACGACGTCGATCGCCTGAGCGCCTTCTTCGATCTGGTCCAGCAGGACCCGATCGTCAGCCAGGTCAAACTGATCGCCGAGCCGTGGGATGTCGGCGAGGGCGGCTATCAGGTCGGCAACTTCCCCGGACTCTGGACGGAATGGAACGGCAAGTATCGCGACACCGTCCGCGACTACTGGCGCGGTGAGCCGGCGACGTTGGGCGAGTTCGCTTCTCGCTTCACCGGGTCATCCGACCTGTACGAGGCAACCGGGCGTCGTCCCGGCGCGAGCATCAACTTCGTCATCGCGCACGACGGCTTCACCCTGCACGACCTGGTCTCGTACAACGAGAAGCACAACGAGGCCAACGGAGAGGACAACAACGACGGCGAGAGCCACAACCGATCGTGGAACTGCGGCGTCGAAGGCCCGACCGACGACCCCGAGATTCTCGAACTCCGCGGACGGCAGATCCGCAACATCATGGCGACGCTGCTGCTGAGTCAGGGAACGCCGATGCTCGCGCACGGCGACGAATTCGGGCGCACCCAGCAGGGCAACAACAACGTCTACTGCCAGGACTCCGAATTGGCGTGGATGGACTGGTCTCTCGCCGAGAGCAACGCGGACCTGTTGCAGTTCACCAAGACCGCGATCGCGCTACGCAACGACCATCCGGTTTTCCGTCGCCGACGCTTCTTCGAGGGCAGGCCGATTCGTAGTGGCGAGCAAGCGCGCGACATCGCCTGGCTGACGCCGTCGGGCGAAGAGATGACGCCCGAGGACTGGGACAGCGGCTTCGGCAAGAGCCTCACCGTCTTCCTCAACGGTGAGGGTATTCCCGAGCCGGACCAGCGCGGCGAACGCGTCATCGACGACTCGTTCCTGTTGTGCTTCAACGCACATCACGAGGCACTCGACTTCCTGACGCCGGACGGCGCCTACGCCAAGGAATGGACCGTCGCGCTCGACACGGCCGTGCCGAACGGCGTGAGTGAGAATGTCATCGAAGCGGGTACACACGTCGAGGTGGCCGCCCGGTCACTGCTCGTTCTACGAAAGACGGACTGACCCCATGACGATCCCGTCCAGTACGTATCGACTACAGCTGCGCGGGGACGGGTTCACGCTCGAAGATGCCCGAGGGATCGTCGACTATCTCGACGACCTCGGCGTCAGCCATGCCTACCTGTCCCCCGTCCTGTCCGCGACCAAGGGCTCGACACACGGATACGACGTCGTCGATCCGACGATCGTCTCCCCCGACCTCGGCGGGCGAGCGGCACTGGAAGCGCTGACGGCCGAACTGCGTTCGCGCGGAATGGGCGTCGTGATCGACATCGTGCCCAACCACGTCGGAGTCGAGGATCCGCGGCAGAATGCGTGGTGGTGGGACGTACTGCGGAACGGTCGCGCGTCGCAGTACGCCGGCTTCTTCGACATCGACTGGGCCGACGACAACGGGGTGGACGGCAAGATCGCGCTGCCGATCCTCGGCTCGGACTCCGATGTGGACGAGCTGACGATCGACCGCACCGGTGATGCGCCACTGCTCGCCTACTACGACCACCGATTCCCCATCGCCGACGGGACCGACGACGGTGACGCGACCACGATTCACGACCGTCAGGCGTATCGACTGGTCAGTTGGCGGGCCGGACTCGTCGGGTACCGCCGTTTCTTCTCCGTCAACGGCCTCGCCGGGCTCCGGCAGGAGGACTACGACGTCTTCACCGAATCCCACAAGGAGATCGCGTCGTGGATGACGGACGATCTCGTCGACGGCCTACGCGTCGACCATCCGGATGGTCTCGCGGATCCCGCGGGCTACCTGACCGAGCTGCGTGAGCTGATGGGCGAGGATCGCTGGCTCGTCATCGAGAAGATCCTGGCGCGGGGCGAGCCGCTCGACACGTCACTGCCCGTCGACGGCACGACCGGCTACGACGCGCTTGCCGACGTCGGCGGCGTGTTCGTCGATCCGGCAGGCGCCGCGGCGCTGGGCGAGCTGTCGCAGTCACGTACGGGCAGCGCGAGCGATCCGGAGTGGCTACATGCCACGGAACGAGAGCTCAAAGCGGCTGTCGCGCAAGGCGATCTGGCACCCGAAGTGCGCCGGCTCACCCGCGCGATCCTGCGCGAATCACAGGCCGACATCTCCGCCGAGACCGTCACGGACGCCGTCGTCGCTCTGGTGGCGCACATGCCGTACTACCGATCCGATTACGCACCCCTCGCGGGAACGATCCCCCGCGTCATCGGGACGGTGTTGCAGAACAGACCCGACCTCGAAGCCGGACTCGACGCTGTCGCAACGGCTCTGGTGGCGAACGGTGAGTCGGCGGTCAGGTTCGAGCAGGTGTGCGGCGCGGTCACAGCCAAGGGCGTCGAGGACTGCCTGTTCTACCGGGCCACCCGGCTGATCTCGTTGCAGGAAGTCGGCGGTGATCCGGCGATCTTCGGCGTCGCCCCCGCGCAGTTCCATCTGGCGAACGCCGACCGCGCGGACCGCTGGCCTGCGGCGATGACCACCCTGTCGACGCACGACACCAAGCGCGGCGAGGACGTCCGAGCACGCATCGGCGTCCTGTCCCAGATTCCCGAACTCTGGGCACGCTGCGTCGCGGACTGGGAAGAAATGGTTCCCAGTCCCGACGGCGCGACCGGACTTTTTCTGTGGCAGAACCTCTTCGGTGTCTGGCCGGTCGACGGCGCCATCGACGACTCACTACGCGAGCGGGTTCACGCATACGCGGAGAAGGCGATGCGCGAAGCAAACCTTCGCACAGGATGGAACGACGTCGACGAGACGTTCGAGTCGTCGGTGCACGAATGGCTCGACTCGGTGATGCAGGGATCGGTCGCCGACTCGATGACCATGCTCGTCGCACGAGTCGACGTACACGGACGCAGCGACGCGCTGGGGCAGAAGCTTCTTCAGCTCGTCGGACCCGGCGTTCCCGACGTCTACCAGGGCACCGAACTGTGGGACGACTCCCTGGTCGATCCGGACAACCGGCGACCGGTGGACTATCGGATTCGACGAGAGTTGTTGTCCGGCAACGACGTTCGGCCGGAGACCACCGATGCGGCATCGAAGTTCCGCGTCGTACGGGCTGCGCTGCGTCTGCGTCGTGAGCGTCCCGCGAGTTTCGTCGGCGGAACGTACGCGCCCGTGTACGCGACGGGATCGGCATCGGCACACGTCGTCGGATTCTCTCGCGGACCGCAGCAGAGTGAGCCGGACGTGATGGCACTCGCAACGCGTCACTCGTCGACCCTGCAGAACGAGGGTTGGGGAGACACCACCGTGGTACTCCCGCAGGGACAGTGGCGCGATCGCCTCACCGACACGGTGTACACCGCGCAGGCATCCGCCACCGAACTGTTCGCAGCGCTCCCCGTGGCGCTCCTGGTCCGCGAGAACGTAGGAGACACCGACCGATGACGCACCGCTTCGAGGTTTGGGCACCGACACCCGACACCGTCCGCCTGCACCTGGACGGTGAGCTGCACTCGATGCAGAAGCGTGAGGGCGGATGGTGGTTCGTCGACGCCGACGCATCGCTGGGCAGCCGGTACGGCTTCGTGCTCGACGACGACGACGCCGTGATCCCCGACCCACGCTCGCCGCGCCAACCCGAGGGGGTGCACGAGCTGTCGCAACTGCATCGCGTCGACCCCTCGGTCTGGACGGATTCGGCATGGACCGGCCGGCAGCTGCCGGGGGGTGTGGTGTACGAACTGCACATCGGCACGTTCACACCCGAGGGCACGTTCGACGCAGCCGTGGACAAGCTCGATCACCTGGTCGATCTCGGCGTGACGTTTGTCGAGATCATGCCCGTCAACGGATTCAACGGCACCCACAACTGGGGCTACGACGGCGTCCTCTGGTACACCGTCCACGAGGCGTACGGCGGGCCCGACGGGTTGCAACGACTCGTCGACGCGTGTCATGCCCGCGGACTCGGCGTCGTCCTCGACGTCGTCTACAACCACCTCGGGCCGTCGGGAAACTATCTCGAGCGGTTCGGTCCGTACATGTCCCAGGGCGCCAACACGTGGGGCCAGACCATCAATTACGCAGGCGCCGAGTCCGGCAATGTCCGGCGGTACGCGATCGAGAACGCGCTGCGCTGGTTCTCCGAGTTCCATGTCGACGGACTACGGCTGGATGCGGTGCACGCCATCGCGGACACCACGGCGGTGCACCTGCTCGAGGAACTGGCCATCGAGACCCGTCGCCTGTCGGCGCACCTCGGACGCCCGCTCACTCTCATCGCGGAGAGCGACCTGAACGACCCGACACTGATCACGCCTCGCTCGGGCGGCGGCTACGGTCTCGACGCACAATGGGACGACGACCTACACCACGCGATCCACGCTGCGGTGTCGGGCGAGCGGCAGGGATACTACGGCGACTTCGGCTCGCTCAAGGGTCTCGCGAACACGTTGCGGCAAGGCTTCTTTCACGCCGGAACGTACTCGAGTTTCCGAGGGCGCAGGCACGGCAGGCCGGTCGACACGCGACGGATACCGGCGAGTTCGTTCGTCACGTACACGACGACGCACGACCAGGTCGGCAACCGGGCGACCGGCGATCGCCCCGGCTTCTATCTGACGCCCGGGCAGTTGGCGGTGAAAGCTGCACTGGTGCTTGCCTCTCCGTACACCCCGATGCTGTTCATGGGCGAAGAGTGGGGCGCGTCGACGCCGTTCCAGTTCTTCACCTCGCATCCCGAACCCGAATTGGGGAAGGCGACGGCGGAAGGTCGCAAGGCCGAATTCGCCGAGCACGGTTGGGATTCCGACGACATTCCCGACCCGCAGGACCCGCAGACATTCCTGCGGTCCAAGCTCGACTGGTCCGAACTCGGTGACGGCGACCATGCGCGCCTGCTCGAGACGTACCGCGGATTGCTGTCGCTCCGTAAGCAGTACGCGGACCTCACCGATCCGTGGCTCCAGAACCTGACGGTCGACTACGACGAGGACGAGCAATGGATCGTCCTGCATCGCGGGTCGCTCCGCGTGGTCTGCAACCTGTCCCCCGACACGGTGACCGTCCCGGTCGGCGGCACCCCACTGCTGTCGTGGGAGCCGCCGATCTCGGACGAAACCGGTGCCGCGACGCGAGTTCCGGGTCATTCGTTCACGATCTTGGCGGCGTAGCCGCCCGTGCGCGCTTGGTTCGCCCCTGGGCCAACCACGCGCGCACGGGTGCGTAAGCGCACCGCGACGACGACCGCCGTCAGCGCCAACAGCACGGCCGTCGCCACCGAAGCCACGTGCATACCCGTCACGAACGCGGTGTGCGCAGAATCGGCCAACAGGGCGGCGGCCTGCTCCGGCATGCCCCGTGAGACCTCGACGGCACCACCGAGCGTCTCCTGCGCCGTCGCGGCCTGCGCCGAGTCCAGCCCCGACACGTCAAGTCCACGACGGAAGAACGACATGACGACGGTACCGAGAACCGCAACACCCAGCGCGATGCCGAGTTCGTAGGCGGTCTCGGACACCGCCGACGCCGCGCCAGCCTTCTTCGGCGGGACAGCGCCCACGACGAGGTCCGACGTCAACGTCAGCGCGACACCGGCACCCACGCCGATGAGAACGAAGCCACCGACGAACAACGCCGGACCGCTGCTCACCCCCAAGCCGTACAGCAGTGCCGGGCCCAACGCCGACAGAGCGAGGCCACCTGCCAACACCGTTCCCGGACGCCAGATTCGGACCAGGTACGCGGCCACCAACGACATCACGATGCTCGACGCCGTACCCGGCAACATCAACAAGCCTGCTTCCAGCGGGCTGTACCCGAGCACCAGCTGCAGGTACTGCGCACCGAAGAAGAGCACACCCGCGAGCGCGAACACCGACAGGAAGTTCGTGAAGACAGCCGTCGAGAACGCAGGGTTCGAGAACAACCGCAGGTCGATCATCGGGTCGTCGAGCATGCGCTGACGTCGGACGAACACCACGCCCGCGGCGACACCGACCACCGCGGCGAGCACGTTCACGACACCGACTCCGTGCGTCGCCGTTTCCTTGACGGCATACACCAGCGGCACCAGCGCGAGCATCGACAGAGCCGCGCTCACGAGATCGAACTTGCCCGGGTTCGGATCCTTCGACTCGGGAATCACGAACGGCCCCAACAGGATCAGCAGGACCATGACGGGGATGTTGATCAGGAACACAGCTCCCCACCAGAAGTGCTCGAGTATCCAGCCGCCGACGAGCGGGCCCGCCGCGGCCCCACCGCCCGCCATCGCACCCCAGACACCGATGGCCGTGGTGCGTTGCCGGGCGTCGGCGAACATCGTTCTGATCAGGCCGAGCGTCGCGGGCATCAGCGTCGCACCGGACAGCCCCTGCAGGACACGGGCCGCGATGAGCATGTCGGGGCTCGTCGACAGTCCGGCAACGACGGACGCGATACCGAACCCCGCAGCGCCGAGGAGCAGGAGTTTTCGCCGCCCGATGCGGTCACCCAACGTGCCCATCGTGATCAGGAGGCCGGCGAGCACGAACGAGTAGACGTCGATGATCCACAACAGCTGATTACTCGTCGGCGCAAGATCAGCGCTGATGAACGGCAATGCAAGGTCCAGCACGGTGCCGTCGACCGCGATCAGCAGCACGGCAAACGCGAGCACGATCAGCCCGATCCAGTCCTTCTTCGTCGCCATCGTCGTGACGTCGGATTGCACGTCGTGCGTGCGCAACTCACTCACTTGTTCTCCTTGGATGACTCCGGCGACTCGACCGTCCAGCCGGTACAGTCACCGAGGGTAGCAGCTGACCGTCCAGCCGGTACAGTCGTTTACACTGGCGGTATGTCACGCGACACACGAGACCGAATACTCGACGCGCTCGAAGAGCTCCTGCTGGACGAGGGATCGACGAAGGTGACGCTCGAGGCCGTCGCGGCGAAGGCCGGAGTGTCCAAGGGCGGACTGCTCTATCACTTCAACACCAAGGACGCGATGATCGCGGCGATGGTGCGACGGCTCGGCGACCGTTCCGACGCACAGCGAGCGCAGGCCGAACAGGGCGGAACCACCGTCGCTCAGTGGTACCTGCAACCGCCGGAGACCATCTCGGAGAAGGAGATCGATCTGTTTCGATCGACTCTCGCGGTGCTGCGCAGCATCGACGGCGCGCCCGGCGAGATCCAGGATGCCGTCACCGAGGTCATGCGGTTGTGGGACGAAGCGATTCGCGCCGAGATCACCGACCCCGTCGCGGCCGAGATCGTCAGACTCGTCGGCGACGGGATCTACCTGAATGCGCTGATGAACCTGCCAGGTGTGGAACCCGAGCTACACCAGAAGGTGGTCGAGCGCCTGCTCGCCGACGATCAGGTGAGGTAGCTGTACGCCGGTGAACCCGGTTCGAGCTGTTCGACGCGCAGCCGCGACGACCGCATCCGTTCCAGCAACGAACTGAGTCCCGATGCATGACCCAACTCGACGCCGACGAGCGCGGCACCGGTTTCCCGGTTGTTGCGCTTGACGTACTCGAACAGTGTGATGTCGTCGTCGGGCCCGAGGACTTCGTCGAGGAATCGACGCAGCGCGCCCGGCTCCTGCGGGAAGTCCACCAGGAAATAATGCTTCAGCCCGAGGTGCACCAACGAGCGTTCGAGAATCTCGCCGTAACGCGACACGTCGTTGTTGCCGCCGGACACCAAGCACACGACCGTACTACCCGGCGCAACCGAAATCTGGTTCAGCGCAGCAACACTCAGCGCACCTGCCGGTTCGGCGATGACTCCCTCGTTCTGGTACAGGTCGAGCATCGCCGTGCAGATCGCACCCTCGTCGATCTGCGTCATCAAGAACGGTCCCGACGCGTTCTCGGTGCGCGGGAAGGTCGGCACAGTCACGAGGGGCAGCGACGCGTGCGAAACGACCTCGGCGCCGAGGAATCGCAGCGCCTCGTACGGCACGTCGCCGATACGACGTACGGCGGCACCGTCGACGAAGGGATCGATGTTCGACAACGTCACCGGACCGCCCGCGACGAGCGCGGCCGTCATCGACGCAGCTCCCGACGGCTCGACACCGACGAGTGCCGTCGACGGGGAGCGTTCGCGCAGATATGTGGAGATGCCGGCGATGCAGCCGCCGCCTCCGACCGGCATGACGACCGTGTCAGGAGCGGCGCCGAGCTGCTCGACGATCTCGGCGGCGATCGTGCCCTGACCTGCCACGGTCCGCGGGTCGTCGAACGGCGGCACCATCGTGGCGCCGGTCCTGACGACATCCTCGGCAGCCGACGCCGCAGCCGCGTCGAACGTGTCGCCGGTGACGATCAGCTCGACGAACTCGCCCCCGTGCACACGGATCCGATCGCGCTTCTGCTTGGGCGTGTTGGCCGGCACGTAGATCCGGCCTTGCACCTGCATCGCGCGGCACGCGAAGGCGACGCCCTGCGCGTGGTTGCCTGCACTGGCAGTGACGACTCCGACGGTCAGCTCCTCGGGCGTCAGCTGGGCCATCAGGTTGTAGGCGCCGCGAATCTTGTACGAGCGCACGATCTGGAGGTCTTCACGCTTGAGATAGACGTGCGCGCCGGTGACAGCGGACAGCCGTTCGCAGTATTGTAGCGGCGTCGACGCGACGACGTCCGAAATTCGCCGGGCAGCCGCATCGATGTCGTCCGCGGTGACCGCGAACGGATGAGTGCGTGCTTCGGCTACTTCAGGCGAGTTGGACACCCGTCCATGCTGCCACCAGCGCAGTTCCGACGATAAGTCGGGACTACCGTCTCGGGTCGAACTGAGACGGCAGCGGAACGTTACGCAGGTTCGACTTGGCCATCTGCACCGCCTCGCCGACGCCACCGTTCATGACCATCCGTGACATCGCCAACGCGAATCCCTTCACCTGCTCGCCGGTGATCGTCGGCGGCAGCGACAGCGCGTTCGGGTCGGTGACGATGTCGACCAGTGCCGGCCCGTCGTGTTCGAGCGCCGCCGCGATACCCGACTCCAGGTCGGCCGGGTCCTCGATGCGCCGCGAGAAGATCTTCAGAGCCGACGCGATTGCCGCGTAGTCAGTGGCGGGCACATCGACCCCGAAATCGGGAATGCCGTCGACGAGCATCTCCAACTTGACCATGCCGAGCGTCGAGTTGTTGAACACGACGATCTTCACCGGCAATCGATACATCGCGACGGTCAGCAACTCCCCCATCAGCATGGACAGGCCACCGTCGCCCGAGAGCGACACGACCTGACGCGTCGGGAACGCGACCTGCGCTCCGATCGCATGGGGAAGCGCGTTGGCCATCGAACCGTGCAGTGCCGACGACACGAAACGTCTACTGCCGTTCGGATTCAGATAGCGAGCGGTCCACACGTTGCACATGCCGGTGTCGGAGGTGAACACGGCGTCGCGTGCAGCCAGGTCGTCGAGGATCGACGCCGCGTATTCCGGGTGGATCGGCGTTCGTTGCTTGACCGGCGTCGTGTACGCGCCGACGACCTTCGTCATCAGCGTCTCGTGTCGATCGAGCGTGCGCTTCAGGAACGACCTGTCGGACTTGCGCTGCACCAGGGGCAGCAATGCCGCCAGCGTGCTCTTCGCATCGCCGTGCACGGCGAAATCGAGACTTGTTCTGCGACCGAGCTTTTCGGCCGCACTGTCGATCTGCGCCGTCCGCACGCGGTCGGGCAGGAATTGATCGTAGGGAAAGTCCGTCCCGATCAGGAGAAGCAGGTCCGCGTCGTGGATGCCGTCGTGTGCCGCGCCGTATCCCAGGAGTCCCGTCATCCCGATGTCGAACGGATTGTCGTACTGCACGTACTCCTTGCCGCGCAACGAATGCCCGATCGGTGCACCGAGCAGCTCGGCGAGCTCCAATAATTCGGTCCTCGCGTCCTTCACCCCAGCACCCGCGAAGATCGCCACCGTGGACGCCTCGTCTATCGCGGCGGCGAGCCGTCGAACATCGACGTCGTCGGGAACGAGCGACGGCGTGCCCGTCTTCAGGAACGACGGCGCCGGACGGCCCACGGGTTCGTCGGCGATGTCGCCGGGCAGCGTCACGACGGCGACGCCCGGTGCACCGAGTGCATGCTGCACAGCCGAATGCACCACTCGCGGCGACTGTTCGGCGGTGCTGACCAACTCCGCGTACACCGAGCATTCGACGAACAACCGGTCCGGATGCGTCTCCTGGAAGAAGCTCGAACCGATCTGCACGCTCGGGATGTGCGACGCGATCGCGAGCACCGGCGCGCCCGATCGGTTGGCGTCGTAGAGGCCGTTGATCAGGTGCAGGTTTCCGGGACCGCACGAGCCTGCGCAGACCGCGAGCTGTCCGGTCAGCTGCGCTTCGGCGGACGCGGCGAATGCCGCCGCCTCCTCGTGCCGAACGTGGATCCAGTCGATGCCGCCTTCCGACGATCCCCCGCTGCGGCGGACCGCGTCGACGATCGGGTTGAGGCTGTCGCCGACGACGCCGTAGATGCGCCGCACCCCCGCGTCGACGAGTTGCTCGACGAGCTGCTCGGCTACCGTGCCGGGCTTCGAATTCCTCGCCACTACTGGACCCGGGTCAGCACGAAGACCGGAATCTCGCGGTCCGTCTTCTTCTGGTAGTCCGCGTAGTCCGGGAACGCCTCGACAGCCCGCTCCCACCACACGGCCTTTTCGTCGCCGGTGACTTCCCGTGCGGTGTAGTCGGCGTTGTCGGTGCCGTCACGGAGTTCGACCAGCGGCTCGGCGACGATGTTGTAGTACCAGACGGGATGCTTCGGTGCGCCGCCCAACGATGCGACCACCGCATATTCGCCGTCGTGCTCGACGCGCATCAGCGGCGTCTTGCGCAGCTTGCCGGATTTGTTGCCCTTGGTCGTCAACAGCACGACCGGCATGCCGCGCAACGACGTTCCCTCGGTGCCGCCTGAACCCTCCAGCAGCTCGGCCTGCTCGCGCGCCCAATCGGATGTGCTCGGTTCGTATTCACCTGTCAATGGCATGACCCCGAGTATCCCAGCATCGATGGACCGTGGCAGCCGTTGGACAACTGTCGTGGACCATCGATGCACAAACAGGGCGCCGACAGAAGAAGTTTCGGTGGACCGAAACCTGCGATGCGTATACCCTGAAGCGAGTACGCAGCACAGCCGAACGGAGCGCGCAATGACCTACGCAATCCCCCGAATCCCTACCCGCAGGCCCGCGCAGGTACACACCGTCGACATCGCCGGGACCGCGTGGCCGGTGTACAAGGTCGAGTCGTTGATTTTCGGTGTGCTCGTGTTCGTCGGCGCGCTCGCTCTCACCACGTCACTGCAGGTCGCCGTCCTCGGTGCCGCAGCAGCAACCGTCGTCGCGTGGTGGGTTCTGAAGTCGACGGAGCAACTGCGCAACTGACTGCACGACAGTGGCCGGTGTCGACGGATTCGTCGTCGACACCGGCCACTGTCGTGTACCAGCAACTGTCGTAGACCGGCTACCGGTCCGCTAGCCGGCGAGGCAGCCGGGACCGAGTAGAGCCTTCAGGTCACCCATCAGCGCCGACGTCGGAGTGACGCGCAAACTGTCGTCGAGCTTGAGTGCGGTCACCTTGTCGCCGCTGACCAGACGCAAGTGCACGTCCGACGTCCCCGGGTGACTCATCAACACGCGCTTGAGCGCACCGACCTTGTCGGCCGTGCACAACCGCGTCGGCAACATGACCGCCAACGGCTTCGCGACACCGACGGCCGACAGATCCGGCACGGCAAGGTCGTTCGCGATGATCGAGATCCGATCGTCGCGCACCGACACGCGACCCTTCACCAGAACCACCGAGTCCTCGGTCACGTCGGCGCCGAACACCGAGTACGACTGCGGGAAGAACAACACTTCGATGCCACCGACGAGATCCTCGAGCTGCGCCGACGCCCACGTCAGACCGTTCTTGTTGATGCGGCGGTTGACCGACGCCAGAATGCCGCCGATCGTGACCTGCGTTCCGTCCTTGACGTCACCTTCGAGGATGGCCGGGATGTTGGTGTCCGACTGCGCAGCGAGCATGTGCTCGACGCCCATCAGCGGGTGTCCGGAGACGTACAGGCCGAGCATCTCCCGCTCGAGCGCGAGCCGGTGCTTGGAGTCCCACTCCTCGTCCGGCACACGGACATTGAACACCGAGCTGATCGACTCGTCGGCGTCCTCGCCGCCGAACAGGTCGAACTGACCGATGGCCTCGGCTTTCTTCGTGCCCATCACCGAATCGATGGCGTCGGCGTGGATGAGCATCAAGCCCTTGCGCGGATGGTCGAGCGAATCGAACGCACCGGACTTGATCAGCGACTCGGTGACCTTCTTGCTGCACGCGGTCGCGTCGATCTTGTTCAGGTAGTCGGAGAAGTCGGTGTACTTGCTCTTCTCCTCGCGCGCTCTGATGATCGACGCGACGACGTTGGTGCCGACGTTGCGCACGGCGCCGAGACCGAATCGGATGTCCTTGCCCACGGATGCGAAGTTCAGCTCCGACTCGTTGACATCCGGAGGAAGCACCGTGATGCCGAGCTTGCGGCAGTCGGCGAGGTAGACCGCAGACTTGTCCTTGTCGTCGCTGACGCTGGTGAGCAGACCGGCCATGTACTCACCCGGGTAGTTGGCCTTGAGGTAGCCGGTCCAGTACGAGACGAGTCCGTAGCCTGCGGCGTGCGACTTGTTGAACGCGTACCCGGCGAACGGGAGAATCGTGTCCCACAGCGCCTTGATCGCGGGCTCGGAAAAGTTGTTGGCGAGCATGCCGTCGCGGAATCCGGCATACGCCTCTTCCAGCACCGACAGCTTCTTCTTACCCATCGCTCGACGCAGAATGTCGGCCTGACCGAGCGAGTACCCGGCGACCTTCTGCGCGATCTGCATGATCTGCTCCTGATACACGATCAGGCCGTACGTGTCCTTCAGAATCTCCGCGAGCGGTTCTTCGAGCTCGGGGTGAATCGGCTTGACCTCTTGTCGACCGTTCTTGCGGTCGGCGTAGTCGTTGTGCGCGTTCATGCCCATCGGACCGGGGCGGTACAGCGCGAGCACGGCGACGATGTCCTCGAACCCGGTCGGCTGCATGCGTCGCAGCAGGTCTCGCATCGCGCTGCCGTCGAGCTGAAACACGCCGAGAGTGTCACCGCGAGCGAGCAATTCGTACGTCGCCGGGTCGTCGAGGCCCAGCGTGTCGAGATCGAGGTCGATGCCGCGATTGGACTTGATGTTGTCGATGGCGTCACCGATGACGGTCAGGTTCCGCAGACCCAGGAAGTCCATCTTGAGCAGGCCGATGGCCTCACACGACGGGTAGTCCCAGCCGGTGATGATGGCGCCGTCCTGCGCGCGCTTCCACACCGGAATCGCGTCCGTGAGCGGTTCCGACGACATGATGACCGCGCAGGCGTGCACACCGGCGTTGCGGATCAGACCTTCGAGCCCGCGAGCGGTCTTGTAGATGGTCGCCACATCGGGGTTGGAGTCGATGAGCGCACGGACCTCGGTCGCTTCCTTGTACCGCTCGTGCGCCGGGTCGGTGATGCCGGCGACCGAGATGTCCTTCGCCATGATGGGCGGCGGCAGCGCCTTGGTGATCTGGTCGGCGATCGCGAAACCGGGCTGGCCGAACTGGACGCGCGCGGAGTCCTTGATGGCGGCCTTGGTCTTGATGGTGCCGAACGTGATGACCTGCGCGACGCGGTCGCTACCCCACTTCTCCGTGGCGTAGCGCACCATCTCACCGCGGCGACGGTCGTCGAAGTCGATATCGATATCGGGCATCGACACGCGCTCGGGGTTGAGGAATCGCTCGAACAGCAGGCCGTGCGGCAGCGGGTCGATGTTGGTGATACCCATCGCGTACGCGACGAGCGAGCCTGCAGCCGAACCACGGCCGGGTCCGACGCGGATACCGACGTCGCGAGCATGCGCGATGAGGTCACCGACGACGAGAAAGTACGCTGGGAAGCCCATTTCCAGGATGACGCTGATCTCGTACTTCGCGCGATCGCGATATTCCTGCGGCACCCCGTTCGGGAACCGCCATTCGAGGCCCTTGTCGACCTCCTTGGCGAGCCAGGACCCCTGCGTCTCTCCCTCCGGCACGGGGAAGATCGGCATACGGTCGCGGTGAGCCCAGACGTCGTCGTACGGCTGCACACGCTCGGCGATGAGCAACGTGCTGTCGCACGCACCGGGAACCTCGCCGTCCCACAGCTGACGCATCTCGGCTGCGGACTTGAGGTAGTAGCCGTCGCCGTCGAACTTGAACCGGGTGGGGTCGCTCAGCGTCTTACCGGTCTGGATACACAGCAGCGCTTCGTGGTTCTCGGCCGCGTCCTTGGTGACGTAGTGGCAGTCGTTGGTGGCGAGCGGCCGAATGTCGAGTTTTCTGCCGATCTCCAACAGACCTTCGCGGACACGTCGCTCGATCGACAGACCGTGGTCCATCAGCTCGAGGAAGAAGTTGTCCTTGCCCCAGATCTCCTGCCACTTCGCGGCCGCTTCCAACGCTTCCCGGTCGTGACCGAGGCGCAGACGCGTCTGCACCTCTCCCGACGGGCAGCCCGTCGTCGCGATGATGCCCTCGGCGTGCTGGGCGATGATCTCCTCGTCCATGCGAGCCCACTTGCCGAGCTGACCCTCGATCGAGGCCAGGGACGACAACTTGAACAAGTTACGGACACCCGTCGCGTTCTCGGCGACCATCGTCATGTGGGTGTACGCGCCGCTACCGGAGACGTCGTCCGACTTCTGGTTGCGGTCACCCCACAACACGCGCTTCTTGTTGAAGCGCGACTCGGGAGCGATGTATGCCTCGATGCCGATGATCGGCTTGATGCCTGCCTTCTTGGCCTCGTTGTAGAACTCGCTGGCGCCGTACATGTTGCCGTGGTCGGTCATACCGACGGCCGTCATCTCCAGGCGGTTCGCCTCTGCGAACAGCGGCGCGATCTTCGCCGCCCCGTCGAGCATCGAGTACTCGGTGTGGTTGTGCAGATGAACGAACGAGTCAGCCACGAAGGTTCTCTCCTGAGGGTCGAGCGGCACAGCTGGATGGTCGAGCGGCCGAGGCAGGTCGGCGGAAGTGCCCCCACTCTATTACTCGGCAGCGACAGATCCGTAGTCGTCGGTGTGTCCGAAGCCCCGCGTGTCTAGGGCGCCGGGATCGGACCGTCGTCGGGCAGTGCACCCACGACGTCGATGTAGTCGGGCAGCAGTGCCCGAACCGCGAAATGACCTGCGCGCGCATCGGCAGGCAGTGCCTCGACGGCACGGACGCCCGGCTCGTTCTCGATCGCCGCCAGCGCGGACGGATCCGCGCGCACGACGAGACCGACGACACAGTCGCACCCCGCCGCGAGACGAGTGACCGACGCCGCGTCGATCTGCGCCTGCCGGTCCCATTGTCCGACTCCCGCATGCAGCTCCGTCGCCGCGACGTCGAGCGCAGAACTCACGGACGCGTCCGTACCCGGGACACCGATGGCGAGCACTCGCGTCTGTACTCGCTCGATCGGCACCCGGATCAGCACCTGGGCGATCCGTTCACCCCGCGCTGCCGAGAACGACTGTCCGGGCGAGACGTACGTGTCGAACGACACGAGCGCCCAACGAGGTTCGGAGTCACCCGGTTCGGCCAGTCCGGCGCGCGCGCGGCCGGTGTACTCGGCGACGGTCTCCCCCGAGTCGGGTCCGAGACGGTCAGTGCTCACACCGGCCACGGGCAGGGGCTTCGCGATTCCGACGACGGCGCACAGCCCGACGGCAGCCGCCGCGATCACGACGCCCTCGACGAGGCCACCTACCCGCATCATGCGTTTCGCAGTACCTCGAGGGCGTGTTCGAGGTCGGCGGGGTACTTGCTCTCGATCTCGACCCATCGACCGTCGGATGGATGCGCGAACCCCAGCGACTTGGCGTGCAGCCACTGACGCTCGAGACCGAGCCTCTCGGCCAGCCGCGGATCGGCGCCGTACGTCAGATCGCCGCAGCACGGGTGTCGCAACGCCGAGAAGTGCACGCGAATCTGATGCGTACGACCGGTTTCGAGGTGCACGTCCAACAGACTTGCCGCCTGGAACGCCTCGATGGTGTCGTAGTGCGTCACGCTCGGCTTGCCGTCCGCGCGCACCGCGAACTTCCAGTCGTTGCTGCCGTGACGCCCGATCGGCGCGTCGATCGTTCCGCTGCTCGGATCCGGATGGCCTTGCACGAGAGCGTGATAGCGCTTCTCGATGGTTCGTTGCTTGAATGCCCGCTTCAGAATCGTGTACGCGCGCTCGGACGTCGCGACCACCATCACGCCGGACGTACCGACGTCGAGCCGATGCACGATGCCCTGACGCTCGTGTGCACCGGACGTCGAGATGCGGTAGCCCGCCGCGGCAAGACCGCCGATGACCGTCGGACCGGTCCATCCGACACTCGCGTGCGCCGCGACGCCGACCGGCTTGTCGACCGCGACGATGTCTTCGTCGGCATACAGGATGTCCATCCCGGGAACGGGTTCGGCCTCGATCGTCAGCTCCCGAGCAGGCTCGGGAAGCTCCACCTCGAGCCACGTACCCGCAGAAAGCCGGTCGGACTTGCCCACCGCCGTGCCGTCGACGGCGACCGACCCTTCCTCGGCGAGCGTCGCGACGACGTTTCGGGACAACCCGAGCAGCCGTGACACGCCCGCGTCGACGCGCATTCCGTCGAGGCCGTCGGGAACCGGCATCGACCGTGATTCCCTCATTCGTCGGCCGCCGAGGTCGACGCTGCCGCAGACTTCTTCGAGTGCGCCCGAGTGCCGTTCGGCTCGAATCCGAACAGGCTCAACACGACGAGCAGAATCGCGCCACACACGATCGACGAGTCGGCGACGTTGAACACCGGCCACCAGCCCACCGACACGAAGTCGACGACGTGTCCCTGCAGTGGCCCCGGCGCGCGGAAGAACCTGTCGATCAGATTGCCCAGCGCGCCGCCGAGGACCAGTCCGAGGCCGAGAGCCCACAGCGGTGACCGCAGCGTCCGCCCGATTCTGATCACGCCGATGACGACACACACCGCGACGATCGTCAACAACCACGTCATACCGGTGGCCATCGAGAACGCCGCACCGGGGTTGCGGACGAGACGGAGAGTCACGACGTCGCCGATGATCTCGACGGGGTTGCCGGGCTCGATCCATCGAACGACCGCGATCTTGGTGACGAGGTCCAACGCGAGGATCACCGCGGCGATCAGGACGAGCATCCGGGTGCGCAACGGCTTGGTCGACGCCACCTCGGCTTCCGCGCCGGGGTTCTCGTCGGGCTGTTCTGGGGGTTTGGGGTCGGCTGGACGGTCGTCACTCACCCCTCCATCATGAAGCATCACATGTGCATGCCGAACATCCGACCTATCGGGGAAGGGGATTCGACCGACGCGTGGCCGCGCCCGGGCCCCGCACATCCGTAGCCTGGTCCCGTGATCTCGACTTCCGAAACTCCGATGCGGCGCCTGCGCGCCCTCGCGGCGCTGGTCGCCGCCGCAGCCGTGATGACCGCGTGCAGCTCGTCCGACGACAGTGCATCCGCCGACACCGAGGCCACGTCGACGCCGACGAGCGTGTCGCTTCCGGTCACCCCGGTGACGACGACGTTGGTCGACCCGGGCGCCGAGCCGCGCTCGCCGCTGACCCCCGCGTACGACGGCGAGCAATCGGTACAGCTCGTCACCAGCTCCACGGTGACGCAGCAGATCGACGACCAGGCCGTCCAGGACTTCTCGACTCCGGAGTTGACGCTTCCCCTGACCGCGTCGCCGGACGGCGACCAGGTCGCGCTGTCCATCGGAAAGGCGACGTCGGCGGACCAGCGCCTGACGGACGCTCTTGCGGCGTCGGAAGGTTCGGCTGCCGGGTTGACGGTCACCGACACCGGTGCCGTCACCGCGCTGAGCATCACACCCTCCGAACAGGCACAGGACTCGGCCAGAGCCGCGATCGAACAGGCACTCAATCAGGCGGTCTACCGCTCGGTGTCGTTCCCCGAGGGCGATGTCGGCGTCGGCGCGGTATGGACCACCTCACAACAGGTCATCAGTGGTGTGACGCTGAACCAGGTCACCCGGGCCACGTTGCGCGCCCGCGACGGCGACCGTCTCACCATCGATCTGCAGATCGACCAGACCCCCGCGTCGACGACGCTCGACCTCCCCGACGAAGCCGGCAGTCTGAACATCGATTCCTACGTCATGTCCGGGTCGGGAACGGTCGAACTCGACCTGACGAAGCCACTTCCGGTGAGCGGCGACGTGTCCGTCGGGGGTATGCAGCAGTACAGCGACCCCGAGGGGACGACCGTGCTGGGACAGAACATCACCGACTCGCTGCGATGGACGACGTCGTGACCGGTCGCCTGCGCCTCGCCGTGGTACTGGGGACGTGCGCGGTGGTGTCCGCGGCCTGCGGCGCGAACTCGGACGACACCGCGCCCAGCACTACCGCGCCTGCACCGGCGGCAGTGTCCGCACCGGACCCGCTGGCCGGTCCGCCGATCACCGACTCTTCGGTGCTGCAGTCGGCGATGATCCCGCTGGAGTCGCTGCCGCCCGGCTACACCGTCATCCCCGACCCGGTACGGGACCTCGGACTCGATCCGGCGCCCGAGTACGACGCACCGGACCAGTCGGGCACCGACCCGCAGCGCTGCGCCGATGTCCTGGCGCCGATCTCGCAGCAGTTCGCCGACGCGGCCGCGTCGGCCGAGGTGCGCTACTCGGGTCCCGACTTCTCGTCGATCGACGAGGACGCCGCCAGCTACGTCGATCGGGGCGCTGCCGACGCGTTTGCCGCCGTCCAGGCGACCTTCGCCGAATGCGCCACGTTCACCGGAACGGACGCCGACGGAATCGACGTCGCGTACACCCTCTCGGGCCGCGACGGCGACGTCACGGCAGGTGACGCGTCGGTGGCGGCCCGGCTGCAGATCGAGAGCGGCGGCTTCACGCTCGTGTCGGACGTCGTCGTCGCCGTCGTGGATTCGACTGTCGTTCAGGTGGTCGCGACCGACGAGGACGGCGTCGACGACGCCACGTTGTCCGCGCTCGCGCAGGCCGCGGTGGACGGAATCCGCGGCGTCGCCCGCGGGGTGTAGAAACACCGATGCCGGTGTTCGGTTCGTGAAGAACCGAACACCGGCATCGAATGAAGCCGTGAAACTAACGCATCATGCGCAGGCAGGCGACGTCAGCTGCGCGAGCTGGACGAAGCTGCAGGCGTTCTCCTTCGACAGCTTCCAGACGCCGTCCTCTGCGACGAAGGTGAAGTTGCCGGGGTTGGCCTGTCCGCCGATGGTCAGGGTGGCACCCGCGTTGAGCGTGCCGTCTCCGAGGTCGTCGACACTCGTGATGACGATTTCCGCGCCGTTCTGGACAGCCGCGGCGGCAACCTGGTTGATCAGTTCGGGATCGGCCTCGGCGCCCTGAATGAGCTGAGCCTTCTCCTCGACCGGCACGGCCGGGTCGAGTCCACGAGCAAGCTCCTGGTTGAGCTCCTCGGCGGTGGGAACAGGTGGGTAGTCGCTCTGAGCCTCGGTCGTAGCGGTGGTCGACGCAACCGACGCGGACGTCGTGGCGTCGTTTCCTCCCTCGTCGTCACCGGAACTGCATGCGGTCATCGTCAGCGTGGCGGCGATCGCGACGCCGGCAACCAGTGCCCGTCGGGTGTTACGAAGCTTCAATTGCTCTGTCCCTTCAGTTCTTCTGCGTGTCTTTTCACGTAGCCGGCGCCACTTCGTCGGCGCCGGCGGGTCATCGGGTCGTTCGTTTCAGGCGGCTCCACTATGCCAGGACACGAGCCACCCGGCCAGGAATTGCCTACTCACCGGTAAGGTCGTTCCTGCAGGCTCCACTCCCGTCCCACCGGCAAGGTCGTTCCTGCAGGCTCCACTCCCGTTCCTCAGCTTCTGCGGCCCGAGCCTCATTCCAGACTTCCGAGCGCGTCCGCTACCTCGAGCATCGTGTCTCCCTCGGCGAAGGTACGAGCACGACCGGGTCCTGAAGATCGCGTCTCGAAACGAACCGTCACCACGGAGTGGCCAGCCCCCTGGACCCACCCGTGTCCGTATTCAGGATGCCTTACGTCCATGCCCGGGTGCCACTTCGGACCGTGCTCTCTTACCGATGCCACAATTTCCGCCGCCGTCGTTTGTTCGCGAGGTGAATCCTCGGAATCGTGCTCCAACTCCGGAAACAACGAACCCTGTTGCACAGCGGACAGTCCGGCCAGACCGACACCGACGAGGCGGATGGGACCCAGCTCGACGGGATCGAGCACCTGCCGCTGGGCGGCCGCCACGATGGTCTGCTTGTCGACGGTCGCGTAGGGCAGTGTCACCGAACGGGTGACGATACTCATATCCGACTTGCGCAGTTTCAGCACGATCGTGCGCGCCCCCCGGCCGTCCTTCAGCAACCGTCGATGCGCGGCGTCCGCGCTCTTGTCCACCGCGGCGCGTAGCTGAGCCAGCGTCACCAGGTCGTGCGCGAACGTCGTCTCGGCACTCACCTGCTTCGCCTCGGCACGTTCCGCGACGGCTCGATCGTCGATTCCTCGTGCAAGCTTGTGCAGGCTGGGACCGACGGTGCCGCCCAGAATCGAGGCCACCTCGGATTCGGGTGTGGCGACGAACTTCCCGATCGTGTCGATACCGAGCCGCCGCAGCTTCTCGTCGGCGACAGGACCTATCCCCCACAGCTTGCGAACCGGCAGCGCGGCCATCAGAGCCGTCTGCTCGCCGGGTGACACCACCGTGACGCCGTCGGGTTTCGCCAGCCCCGACGCGATCTTCGCGATCTGCTTTCCCGACCCGGCTCCCAGGCTGCAGATCAATCCAGTTTCCTCGCGGACGAGTGCTCGCAACGACTCGCAGAACTCCTCGACCTCGGCGGCCGTCGCACCGGCGAGTTCGGCCGGTTCACCGAATGCCTCGTCGAGCGACAGTTGCTCGAGCACCGGCATGCGCGTGCGAAGACTCTCGAACACGCGGCGGCTCAACACCTGGTAGAGCGCACCGCGAGGCGGCAGCACGACGGCACCTGCGCCGACGAGTCGTCGCGCCTGGTGCATCGGCATCGCGGACCTCGCGCCGAACACGCGGGCCTCGTAGCTGCATCCTGCGACGACGCCACGCCCACCCGCGCCGCCGACCAGCACAGGCCGTCCACGCAGCGTCGGACGGGTCAGCTGCTCGACGGACGCGAAGAACGCATCCATGTCGAGATGCAGAACCCACCGTCGACTGCGTGAGTCGGTCATGGCCGAAACGTACTCCCGGACTTCCGACAGGTGATCATTCGTCGAGCGCGAAGCCCAACGCGGCGGCGGCCCGATGCGGCGACGCGTCCGCCCATCGGTCGACGTACACGTCGGTGGCGGCGATCGACCGCGTGACGGCCTTGTCCAGGTAGACGACGCCGTCGAGGTGGTCGGTCTCGTGCGCGACGATGCGCGCCGGCCAGCCGTGCAGCGTCTCGACCACCTCCCGCCCGTCGTGGTCGGTGCATTCGAGGCGAACGTCGGCTGCCCGCGACACGACCGCCTGATATCCCGGAACGCTCAGACACCCCTCGTAGAAAGAACGGCGCGCAGGCCCGATCTCGGCGTACGTCGGGTTCACCACCACGCGAAACGGCACCGGCGTCCGTTCGCGCACCGCGGCAACCTCGGGTGCGACGTCGTACTCGTCCTCGATCACGGCGATGCGTAACGGCACGCCGATCTGCGGAGCAGCCAGTCCCACGCCCGGTGCATCGCGCATCGTCTCGCGCATCACATCGATCACACGCCCCAGGGTGCGCGCTTCCAACTGACCGGTGTACGCCGACGCCGGAACCCGGAGGACCGGATCACCGACGGCGACGATCGGCACGACACCGTCACGCGCGGAGGACAACACCCGACGGACGATGCCCTCCACCGACTCCTCGATCGTCACTGCGCTCGTGTGATCCGAACACGCACACTCTCACCCAGGTCGACGCCGTCGGCACCCGGATCGCCGTCGACGATCGACAGCGCGAGGACCTCACCGGCGATCAGATCGCGGTGCGTGTCGAACCACTGCTGCCGGTCGGCCGGAATCGACGCGACGATCTCGATTCGATCCGACACGTCGAGACCGAGGCTGCGACGCGCATCCTGCAGTTCACGGATGCGGTCCTTGGCCCAGCCTTCGGCTTCGAGCTCGGCCGTCACCTGCGAGTCGAGCACCACGAGACCGGCGTTGCCCGGCAGCGCGGCCGTCGAATCCGGTTCGGCGGCAACCAGTTTGCGGGTGTACTCGGTCGGCAGCAGCTCGATTCCGGCGGCACTGACGGTGCCGCTCTCGTCCTCGGACCACTCCCCCGCCTTGACCGCCTTGATGACCTTCTGCACGTCCTTGCCGATGCGCGGGCCTGCGGCGCGCGCGTTCACGACGAGCTCGAACTTGCCGTGCACCGCGACGTCGTCGGTGAGATCGACCTTCTTGACGTTCACCTCGTCCGCGATGATGTCGGCGTAGGGACGCAGACGCTCGGCGTCCTCGGCGGCAACCGTGACCTCGGGCAACGGCAGCCGCACCCGCAGGTTCTGCGCCTTGCGCAGACCGAGCACGGTAGAGCAGACCGACCGCACCTCGTCCATCGAGCTCACCAGCTCGGGGTCCGACGGCAGATCCAGCTGCGCCGGCCAGTCCGCGAGGTGCACCGATCGACCACCCGTGAGACCGCGCCACACCACTTCGCTGATCAGCGGAAGCAGCGGCGCCGCAAGGCGTGTGAGCACCTCGAGCACCGTGTGCAACGTGTCGATCGCGTCGGAGTCCTCGCTCCAGAACCTCGAACGCGACCGTCGCACATACCAATTGGTGAGTGCGTCGCAGAACGTACGCAGTTCGTCGCACGCACCGGCGATGTCGTCGACCTCGAGAGCATCGGTGATGGCGTCCCGTGTCGCCGACAGTTTCGCGAGCACGTACCGGTCCAGGACGTGCGGCGAATCGGTACGCCACGTGCCCGGCTTGCCCGCATACAACTGCAGGAAGCTCCACGCGTTCCAGATCGGCAGCAACGCCTGGCGCACACCCTCACGGATGCCCTGCTCGGTGACGATCAGGTTGCCGCCGCGCAGGATCGGCGACGACATCAGGAACCAGCGCATCGCATCGCTGCCGTCCCGGTCGAACACCTCCTTCACGTCGGGGTAGTTGCCCTTGGACTTGCTCATCTTCAGTCCGTCGTCGCCCAGCACGATGCCGTGTGCCGCAACGGTCTTGAACGCGGGACGATCGAACAATGCCGTCGCCAGCACGTGCAGCGTGTAGAACCAGCCGCGCGTCTGACCGTTGTACTCGACGATGAAGTCGCCGGGGTTGTGCGTGTGGAACCAGTCTTCGTTCTCGAACGGAAAGTGCACCTGTGCGTACGGCATCGACCCGGATTCGAACCAGCAGTCCAGTACCTCGGGAACACGACGCATCGTCGACTTGCCCGTCGGATCGTCCGGGTTCGGACGCGTCAGGTCGTCGATGTACGGACGGTGCAGATCGTCCGGCCGCACGCCGAAGTCTCGCTCCAGATCGTCGAGACTGCCGTAGACGTCGATGCGCGGGTACTCGGGATCGTCCGACGTCCACACCGGAATCGGGCTGCCCCAGTAGCGGTTTCGGCTGATGTTCCAGTCTCGGGCACCTTCGAGCCACTTGCCGAACTGGCCGTCGCGGATGTGCTCGGGAACCCAGGTGATCTGCTGGTTCAGCTCGACCATGCGGTCGCGGAACTTCGTCACCGCGACGAACCACGACGGGACCGCCATGTAGATGAGCGGCTGACCCGACCGCCACGAGTGCGGGTAGGAGTGCTCGATGGTCTCGTGCCGCAGCAGCCGTCCCGACGCCTTGAGGTCCTTGATGATGACCGGGTTGGCGTCGAACACCATCAGGCCCTCGTACGGCGGTACGAGCGAGGTGAACTTGCCACCCGGGTCGAGCGGTTGCACGACCTCGATGCCGTTGGCTGTCGCGACATCCATGTCCTCTTCACCGAAAGCCGGTGCGAGGTGGACGATTCCGGTACCGGAATCGGTGGTGACGTACTCCGCGTCGAGGACCCGATGGGAATTCAGGTGCCCGAGGAAGAAGTCGAACGGCGGCGCGTACGTCAGTCCGACGAGATCGGCTCCGACGTGCTCGGACAGCACCTCCGGCTCGTCGCCGAGTTCACGCGCATAGTGTGCGACGCGTTCCGCCGCGAGCACGTAGCGTTCGCCGTCGCTTCCGCGGACCTGCACGTAGCGCACCTCGGGATGAACCGCGATCGCGAGGTTGGACGGCAACGTCCACGGCGTCGTCGTCCAGATGAGCGCGTTCGCGCCGTCCAGCACCGAGTCCGGCGCGGACAGTGGCATCGTGACGGTGACGGCCGGATCCTGACGCATCTTGTAGGCGTCGTCGAGGCGAGTTTCCTGGTTGGACAACGGCGTCTGCTCGTACCAGCTGTACGGGAGCACGCGGTAGCCCTGATAGATCAGGCCCTTGTCGTACAGGGTCTTGAACGCCCACATGACGGACTCCATGAAGTCCGTGTCCAGGGTCTTGTAATCGTTGTCGAAGTCGACCCACCGCGCCTGCCGGGTGACGTAGTCACGCCACTCGTCGGTGTACCGCAGCACCGACTGCTTGCAGTAGTCGTTGAACTTGGCGAGACCCATCTCGTCGATCTCGGACTTGTCCTTGATGCCGAGCTGCTTCTCTGCTTCCAGCTCGGCAGGCAGTCCGTGGCAGTCCCAACCGAATCGACGCTCGACCTTCTTGCCTCGCATCGTCTGGAAGCGCGGTACGAGGTCCTTGACGTAACCCGTCAGCAGGTGCCCGTAGTGAGGAAGGCCGTTGGCAAAGGGAGGGCCGTCGTAGAAGACGAACTCCTCGGCGTCCGCGCGGTTCTCGACGCTCGCTCGGAACGTCCCGTCGGCGGCCCACGCCTCGAGAACCTTCTGCTCGAGTTCGGGGAACGAGACGCTACCGGCCTTGCTGCCGGCGTAGTCGACGAGCGGATACGACTCGCGCGACGAGGACTCGACGTCGGTCATGGTGGTCACTCCTCCGTGCCAACCGCTCGCGTGGAGCGGAACAAAGATTCGGCACGGGGACGACGTCGGCGTGTGGACGCCGATACCGCGGTACCACCCCGTTTGCACGAAGATCGTCAGACGATTCTCCGAGCCACTTTCCGTAACGGCTGTGACGGGCCGACCCGTTCGGTTCTACTGAGCGAGACGCGTGGTCCCGCCGTTCTTCCGAAGGCTCCCCGGTGATAGCCGGATCGACGCCTGACAACGATTGTAACGACGGATGCAAACCGGATCCCCGTCGGTGTTGCACTACCGATCGGGCGGGGTCTTCCTCCCGATCAACGCACCGGCGAGGAGCAGAACCGCACCGAGGACACACACCACGATGCAACCCCACGCCCACAGGACCGAGCCGGTCATCAACGCGATGACCAGCAACGCGAATCCGACCGCGGCCGCACACAGCGTCAGTACCAGCACGACCCACCCCGCTCCCGATGCGCCTCTCGGCGTTGTTCAGACCCGGGGTCGGCCGTGACGCACGACGCGTTCAGGCGAGCAACCTCAGTTGTTCCCCTTGGCGTACGACTGGCTGTACCCGGACGACTGATTGTCCTGGTTGAAGCTGTCCTGGCCGTTGTCGACGGGAAGAGCGGACGAGCGGTTCTCGAGCTCTTCGAGCTGCGACTCGAGGTAGGACTTCAGGCGAACACGGTATTCACGCTCGAACGTCTTGAGCTGCTCGATGCGGCCTTCGAGGACCGAGCGCTGCTCGTTGATCGTCGCCATGATCTCGGTGTGCTTGCGCTCTGCATCGGCCTGGAGGGCATCGGCCTTCTCCTTGGCCTGCCGGAGCTGCGTCTCGGAACGCGTCTGAGCGTCGGACAGCAACGACTCCGACTTCTGACGTGCATCGGACACCATCGCCTCGGACCGCGTGCGCGCGTCGGTGACGAGACGCTCGGCGTTGGTACGAGCGTTACCCAGCAACTGCTCGGACTCGGTCTTCGCGTCGCTCGTCAGGCGGTCGGCCATCTCCTGCGCGAGGCCGAGAATCTTCGCGGCCTGCATGTTCGAGTCTCCACCGCTCTGAGCTGCCGCAGGTGCGGGAGCAGGGGTGGGCGCCACGACGGGCGCAGGCTTCGGCGGCTCGACCGGGCGCTGAGGCTCGGGGGCCTTCTGAACCGGAGCAGGCTGCTGCGAGGAGCCACCGCTCTGGCGAGCGTTGCTCTTGGCGTCGGACAGTTCCTGATCGAGTTCACCTACCCGCTGGCGCAGGTCTGCGTTCTCTTCGATGAGTCGCGACAACTCTTGCTCGACGAGATCGAGGAAGGCGTCCACCTCGTCTTCGTTGTAGCCGCGCTTACCGATCGGCGGCTTGCTGAACGCGACGTTGTGCACATCAGCTGGAGTCAGCGGCATGGAAGGATCCCTTCACGCGTCTTGAGGCGGTAGAGCAAGCATTCAGTTATATCCCATTCCACACGGTCCGGAACAAACAAACTGTAACTGGCGTCCATTCTGTCACATCGGTTTGCGCAGGTCGCGCGCGCCCCGAAGTCTTTCACCGAAGTATCGACTGCTACGACCCCAAACTCCGTACGACCGTCATCAGGATGAATACCCCGAACAACAAAACCATGATCGACAAGTCGAGACGAACCCCACCCAGGTTCACCGGCGGTATCAGACGGCGAAGCAGCTTGACCGGCGGATCGGTCACCGTGAATATCGCCTCGAGCAATACCACCACAATTCCCGACGGGCGCCAATCACGCGCGAACGTCCTGATGAATTCGACGATAATGCGGCCGATCAGCAGAAGCCAGAATATGAACAGAACGAAGTAGAGAACCGCGAACAAGGCCACAGCTCATACTCTGCCCGAAAAAAGCGGTTCGATCAAAGCGAGCAGGTCAGAGACCTGAAACGCTCGATCGAACCGCCGGGTATTTCACCTCGAAAATACGGTCAATGCTGGCTGTAGAAGCCGGTCTCGGCGATTCGACGTCGCTCCTGCGGCGACACGTCGATGTCCGCAGGCGACAGAAGGAACACCTTCGTCGCCACCTTGTCGAACGATCCGCGGAGAGCGAACGCAAGGCCCGCCGCGAAGTCCACGAGACGCTTGGCGTCGGCGTTGCTCATCTCGACCAGGTCCATGATGACGGGAGTGCCGTCACGGAAACGCTCACCGATCGTCCTGGCCTCGCTGTAATCGCGGGGACGCAGCGTGGTGATCTTCGACAGAGCGCTCTGGTCGTCGACGACCGGGCTGCGACGCGTCTCCGCGCGTACGTCCATTCGCGTGTCCACTGCCAGGTTGCCTCTCGTCGCGGCGCCTCGACCGACCGACGACGTCGGTCGCGAGGACCGACCGCCGATCGGCGCCAACGTCGGTGCCTGACGCGGGGCCTCGTAGTCGTCGTACTCGTCGTCGATGTCGTCGAGCTCCGCACGCGACGGGCGACGCGAGCTGAAGCTCGGCTTCGCGAACTCGCGGTCACCACGATCGTCGTCGGCGTACGGGTCGCGGCCGCGCGAGCCCCGATGCGTATCGGGCTCGTCCAGGTAGTCGTCCTCGTAGTCCGCGAGAGGAACCATGCCGAAGTACGCCTTGAACTTGTGCAGGGTGCTCATCGATCGTGCCTTCCGCTCAGTCTGGTCATTCCGCTGGCTCCACTCCGGATCAGTCTGGTCATTCCGCTGGCTCCACTCCGGTCAGTGTGGTCAATCCGTGTGTCAGTTGTGACTGGAGTGATCCGTGGTCTGTACTGGCGAGGCTATCGGCCGAGAACCGAGTATTGCGGTTCCGACACGCACGCAAGTCGATCCATGTCGAACAGCGGACTCGAGATCGGACGTCATGCCGGCGGACAACTGCGTCGCACCGGGGTGGTCGGCGAGGATGTCGCGATGCAGCTGCGCGAGGTCGGCGAACGCGGCATCCGGGTCTGCACCGAGCGGCGGGACGGCCATCAGTCCCGCGAAGGACAGGTCGTGTCGCGATGCGACGTGGTCGGCGAGCGCTGCGAGGTCCGCGCGTTCGACACCACCTCGGTGCACGTCGCCGTCGAGACTCACCTGAATCAGCACGTTCAGCGGCGTCGTACGGTCGCCGTCGTCGTGCGCCCGTCGCACTGCCTTCTGCAGCGCGTCCACGAGTCGGTCGCTGTCGACCGAATGTATGGAATGCGCCCAGCGTGCAACGGCTCTGGCTTTGTTGCGTTGAAGGTGACCGATCATGTGCCACTTGGCGGGAGCGTCTGCGAACGTCTCGTGCAGCTCCGCCGCCTTCGCCGTCGCTTCCTGCTCCCGTGACTCTCCGAACTCGCGGCATCCGAGTCGGTACAGGATCTCGACGTCGCTCGCCGGGAAGAACTTCGTCACCGGCAGCAGCATGACGTCGTCGTGGCGCCCGGCGGCCTCGCATGCAGCGTGAAGACGCTCGCGGACGGCGGTCAACGCCGCCTCGATCTCCTGGACGCGGCCTGCCTCGGGAGTCACGACGCCTGCTCGCCCGCGGACGTGTCCATCCAGACCACACTGGCCAACCTGCCGGTCGGTGCTTCACGACGGTGGCTGAAGAGGGTCCGGTCCTCGATCGTGCACCGAGGATCGACCGCGACACCGGACACACCGGCGTCGAGCAGTTGCTTCCGGATCCCGGCCCGAATGTCGAGACCCGGCGTCTTGCGCACGGTGGTCGTCGCACTGCCGGGCAGGTGTTTCTCGACGTCCGCTTGCATGTGCGCGGGCACTTCGTACTGCCTGCCGCTGGCCGCGGGGCCGAGGAACGCGCCGATACGCGACAGTTCGGCGCCCTGCTCGACCATGACATCGAGAACGCGGGGAATGATGCCGATCCTGGCCCCCACTCGGCCTGCGTGCACCGCCGCGACGACACCCGCCTCCTCGTCGGACAGGAGAACCGGGACGCAGTCGGCGGTCAGCACGACCAGACCGAGGTCGGGCGTCGTCGTCACCAGAGCATCGGTGACCGGGACCGGCCCCACCGTCGACTCGTCGACGACGGCGACCGTTCGCCCGTGCACCTGCTCCATCCAGACGAGACGATCCGAGCCGAGCCCGAGCTCGCGACCGAGACGCTCACGATTGGCGGCCACGGCCGACGGCTCGTCGCCGACGTGGTCGCCGAGGTTGAAGCTGTCGAACGGAGGCGCCGAGACACCTCCGGCACGTGTGGTGGACACTCGACGTACCTTGAAACTCAGTGTTCTCGTTCCTCTCGTGCGCGCGTTCGCTCGTGTCAGCGACGCATGAACGAGGGTACGTCGACGTCATCGTCACCGTCGTCGTCGGAGACGGGAACGCGACGTCCCGAGTCACGGCTCGGCGGCTGGCTCGAACCGGGGCCGGACGTCGACAGCGGCGGAAGGTTGCTGCTCGTCGGAGCGCCGACGGGGTCACGGAACACCGCACCCGACTCGGTCGACTCCTGCCCACGCGAGGACACCTCGCCCGATCGAGCCGACCCGATGGGGCCGCGTCCCGACGCGGGAGCTGCCTCGACGGGACGACGCGTCGGCGTACCGCCGTCGAACCCGGCCGCTATGACGGTGACGCGCACCTCGTCGCCGAGCGAGTCGTCGATGACGGTGCCGAAGATGATGTTGGCGTCGATGTGGGCTGCTTCCTGAACGAGCGAGGCAGCTTCGTTGATCTCGAACAGACCGAGGTCGGATCCACCCGCGATCGACAGTAGCACCCCGCGAGCACCTTCCATCGACGCTTCGAGCAGCGGTGAATTGATCGCAGCCTCGGCAGCTTTGATGGCGCGACCTTCGCCGCGGGACGACCCGATACCCATCAACGCGCTGCCTGCACCGGACATCACGCCCTTGACGTCGGCGAAGTCGACGTTGATCAGACCCGGGGTGGTGATGAGGTCCGTGATGCCCTGCACGCCGTTGAGGAGCACCTCGTCGGCGCTGCGGAACGCGTCCATCAGGCTGACGGCCGCGTCGCCGAGCTGGAGCAGACGGTCGTTCGGAATGACGATGAGCGTGTCGCAGGACTCGCGGAGCTGCTGGATGCCCGAGTCGGCCTGGCCGCCGCGTCGCTTGCCCTCGAACGAGAACGGACGCGTCACGACGCCGACGGTCAGTGCACCGAGCTTGCGTGCGATGTTCGCGACGACGGGGGCGCCACCGGTTCCGGTTCCACCACCCTCACCGGCCGTGACGAACACCATGTCGGCACCCTTGAGTACCTCTTCGATCTCGTCCTTGTGGTCGTCGGCAGCCTTGCGACCGACCTCGGGGTCGGCACCTGCGCCGAGTCCGCGCGTGAGTTCGCGACCGACATCGAGCTTGACGTCGGCGTCGCTCATCAGCAGCGCTTGCGCGTCGGTGTTCACCGCGATGAACTCGACTCCCTTGAGTCCCTGTTCGATCATGCGGTTGACCGCGTTAACGCCGCCGCCGCCGATGCCGACGACCTTGATTACGGCGAGGTAGTTGTGCGGGGGCGTCATGGGCTCTCGCCTTCCGTATTGACTGATGAAGCTGATTGCTGTGTGGTCCGTGGTTCTGCTGGTGTCGAAGTCTCGACGGAAACCCTCAACCTCAACCACAGGCTCAGTGTTATGTCAAGTATTCGACTGGAGGGAACGCTATGCATCGGTGCCACCATCCGCCGTTAGGCGCGCCGAGCGACACCGAAGAAATTGTGATTCGTGTGTCGCGTGGGATTCGGACCGATGTAAGGACAATCTACTTGGTCGTCGGAAGGTCCGGACTCGAGACGTCCAGTATCTGTCCGGGCTGCGACATGAGAGCAAGAGCCACAGCGGATTTCCGCTCGGCATTGTCTCGGTTGCCCCACACCAGCGTTCGTCCGTCGAGCAGCAGCATCGACACGTCCGAGATCGACGACGCGCGCACCTCCCCGACCATGCCGCGCAACGATTCGGGAAGCGAATCGAGCACTGCCAGAGCGCTTTCCGTTGCCGGATCGTCGACGCCGGGAGTGTCGGTGACCAGACGCACCGTCCCCGGCGGCGGCGGTGCGACCGCGAAGTCGACGCCGTCGGAATCGAGAAGGTGTGTGCCGTCCGGTTGGTCGACGAACACCACCGCAACGCGCTCGACGACGGTGACGCGCACCGTCGATGGGTACATGCGTTGCACACGGGCCGACGCCAGCGCGGGAATTCCCGCGACGCGTTGCGCCGCGGCACCCGTGTCGACGTGAACGAGGCGTTCCCCCAGCGGAATCGCCAGATCGCCGACGATTTCCTCGGTCGAGACGGACGAGTTCCCGTCGACCTCGATCGACCGCACCGTCAACAACGGGGTGAAGTAGACGGCGATCACGCCCGCGACGATCACGGCGACGACCGCCGACGCGATCAGGAGCCCGCGTCGACGAGATCGCTTGACCCGCCGGCGTTCTTCCTCGCGCGCGGCACGTCGGCGTTCGCGGTCGAGCGCCTCGGGTGACGGATCGGCTGCGACATCTTCGGAATTGCGCGACCGTGCTCGACGCCGATCGCGTCGGTTCGCGTCGGTGCCGGGCGGTCGTTCGGACCGCCCCGAGCGAGCATTCACTCCGATGCCTGGCGTTGCCCAGTTCGAAAGTCGGTCTTCGAACGCAACGCGTCGAGTATCGGCCCGGCCAGCATGGTGACGTCACCCGCACCCATCGTGATGACGACGTCGCCCGGCGCGGCCAGCCCGGCGACCTGCTTCGCGACGAGCGACAGATCCGGCTGATAGTTCACCGGCGTGGTGACCGCGGCGGCGACCAAGGCTCCGGTGACACCGGGCAGCGGTTCCTCGCGGGCACCGTAGACATCGAGCACGACGACCTCGTCGGCGAGACTGAGCGCGGCGCCGAACTCCGACGCGAACGTCTCGGTCCGCGAGTAGAGATGCGGCTGGAACACCACGACGACACGTCCGCGCTCGCCGTTCTCCCCTGCCGCGCTGGCCACCAGCTGCTGCGCTGCGGTGAGCACCGCTCGAACTTCGGTGGGGTGATGCGCATAGTCGTCGAACACCCGGATGCCGTGCTCGCGACCGCGAATCTGGAACCGTCGGTGCACGCCTCCGAAGCCGGCGAGGCCCGCGAGAAGGTCGTCGATGTCCGCACCGACCTGCAGGCCGGCGGTGAATGCACCCAACGCGTTCGACGCCGTGTGCCGTCCGGGCACGCCCAGTCGCAGCGTGCGCGGCTTGTCCTCCCCCGCGACGAGCAACTGCGCGACGCCACCCGCGTCCTCGGGCTCCCAGCCGAGCAGCCGGACGGCCATCTCGACATCCCCCGCGTCGACGTCCTCGGATCCGTACCCGAGAACCCGAACGCCGGGAAGCGCGCGGGCGTGCACTCGCTTGGCGAGCGCAGCCGAGCCCGGATCGTCCATGCATGCCACGAGGACGCCGCCCTCGTCGAGCCTGGCGACGAAGTCGTCGAACACCTGGACGTACTTCTCGGCGGTGCCGAAGTAATCGAGGTGATCGGCCTCGATGTTGGTGACGATGACGACGTTCGGCGAATACTGCAGCAGCGACCCGTCGCTCTCGTCGGCTTCGGCGACGAACACGTCTCCGCTGCCGTGATGCGCGTTGGTTCCGGCTTCGTTGAGCTCGCCGCCGACCGCGAACGACGGATCGAAGCCGCAGTGCTGCAGCGCGACGACCAGCATCGACGTCGTCGACGTCTTGCCGTGCGTGCCGGACACCAGCAGGGTGCGGTAGCCCTCCATCAACGACGACAGCACGGCCGGGCGCAGCACGACCGGGATTCCGCGCTTGCGCGCCTCGACGAGCTCTGGATTGGTCTTGGGAATGGCGGCGTGCGTCGTGACGACGACGGTGGGTCCGCCGGGCAGGATGTCGAGCGCCGACGCGTCGTGCCCGATCCGCACTTCGGCGCCGCGGGCACGCAGCGCGAGTACGCCCCGGCTCTCCTTGGCGTCCGAGCCGGACACCTGTCCGCCGCGGGCCAGCAGAATACGGGCGATGCCGGACATACCGGCGCCGCCGATGCCGACCATGTGTACCCGCGCGAGCTCTGCGGGAAGCTCGGACATGTCCGTCCCTTCGGTCATCACGTCCCCTTCGGTCTTCACGTCGCGAGCGCGCCGTTCTCGTGTGCCGACGCGACGTCGAGCACGATCTTCGCGACGGTCGCCGCCGCGTCGCGGTGGCCTGCCCCGGCCGCGTTTCGCGCCATGGACGCGAGCCGCTCGGGATCGGTGATCAGGCCGACGATCTCCGTCGCCACGAAATTCTCGTTCATCTGCGCGTCGGTCACCAACAAACCTCCACCGGCGTCGACGACGGGCCGCGCGTTCAGCTCCTGCTCACCGTTTCCGTGTGGCAGTGGAACGTACACCGCGGGCAGTCCGGTCGCGGACACCTCGGCGACGGTCATCGCGCCCGAGCGGCAGACGGCGAGATCGGCTGCGGCGTACGCCAGATCCATCCGATCGACGTACGGCACCGCTACGTACGGCGCGCTGGGGTCGGTGGGTCCGACGTCGACGGTGTTCTTCGGGCCGTGTGCGTGGAGAACCGACACCTTCGCGTCGGCGAGTGCCGACGCGGCCCCGGACACCGCCTGATTGAGCGACCTGGCACCCTGCGATCCGCCGAACACCAGCAGCACCGGCCCCTCGGCGGGAAGACCGAAGTGCTCACGCGCCGCGGCACGGGACGCGACGCGGTCCAACCCGGTGATGGTCGGCCGCACCGGGATTCCGACGATCTCGGCATCCTGGGCGCCGCGCATCGAGACACCGGATCCGGGCACGGCCGCAAGGACACGCGTCGCGAGCCGGGCTCCGACCTTGTTCGCTATACCTGCGCTCGCATTCGCCTCGTGCACGACGATCGGTACGGAACGACGTTTGCCGAGACCACCGCGTGCCGCCAGGTACGCAGGCAATGCCACGTATCCCCCGAATCCGACGAGCACGTCGGCGTCGGCATCCTTCAGCGCCTTCCGCGTTCGTCGGACCGATGCGACGACGCGCCCGGGCAGCTTCAGCAGGTCCACCGTCGGTTTACGCGGAAGCGGGACCGGCGGAATCAGTTCGAGTCGATAGCCGCGCGCCGGAACGAGCGTGGTCTCGAGGCCACGAGATGTGCCGAGCGCGGTGATACGGACATCGGGGTCGAGCTCGCGCAGCGCATCGGCGACGGCCATTGCCGGCTCGATGTGACCCGCGGTTCCCCCTCCCGCGAGGACGACGGACTTCGGACTCGTACGTACGTTCACCGTCCGTATCCTCGCCCATCCGGATGTCGGCGTTGCATCCCGGGTTGCCGTGCAGACCGCCGACTCGGTTCGGGCTGACGTCCGCCGGACGGCACTCGACCGTCTCTACCAGCACGAACACCTGCGTCGGCGCGCACGGGACGTCTGGCGTCCCCGGCGCGCTGCTCGAGCGAGCGGCGCGCACGACCGTCGAGGGCAGGCCGCGTCGACTTCGACCGTGCGGCTGCCGCGCGCATCGGCGAGAACGACGACGGCATCGGCAGGCGCAGGACACGGTCGAGTCGGCTGTCGTGGCCCGCGTGCAGCGCCGCGATCGCCTCGGGCTCGTGCCGCGCGGCGTTCGCGATGATGCCGAACATCAACAGCGTGATCGCCGTCGACGAACCGCCGTACGACACGAGCGGCAACTGCAGACCGGTCACCGGAAGCAGACCGACGACGTATCCGATGTTGATCATCGCCTGCGCGAAGATCCAGGTGGTGGACCCGGCAGCCAGCAGTCGGAGGAATGGATCGACCGACCGCATCGCGATGCGCAGGCCCGTGAAGACGAACAGCGCGAACAGTCCGAGGACGCCCATGCATCCGATGAAACCGAGTTCTTCGCCGATGATCGCGAAGATGAAGTCGTTGTGCGCGTTCGGGAGGTAGCTCCACTTGGCGCGACTCTGCCCGAGACCCACACCGAACGGTCCGCCGTCCGCGAGCGAGAACTTGGCTTGGTTCGACTGATATCCGAGGCCCTGGGGATCGTCACCGGGATTGAGCCACGCCTTGATGCGGTTCGATCGGTAGCCTGCGGTGAACGCGAGCACGGTCGCCGCGGCCAGACCGCCGCCCAGGATGATCGCGAACAGGCGCGCATTGAGACCGGCGTACCACAACAGCGACACGAGGATGATGCCGACCGCGATCGCCGTACTGAGGTTGGGCTGGAGCACGATGAGCCCGGCCATCAGCAGCGCTGCCGGAACCAACGGGATCAACAGCGACTTCAGGCTCGCGTGCTCACTGCGCCGGGATGCCAGGATGTGCGCGCCCCAGAGCACGAGCGCGACCTTCGCGAGCTCCGACGGCTGGAACGAGACGCCCGCGACGTTGAACCACCGGCGCGCGCCGTCCGCTCCCTCGGATCCGATGCCCGGTATGAGGACCATCATCAGCAGCACGATCGACAGGCAGAACACCGGGAACGAGATCTTGCGCAGGAAGCGCACGGACATTCGCAGTGCGATGTAGAACGCGACGACGCCGAGACCCACACCGATCAGCTGCTGCGTGAACAGCGAGTACGCCGACCCGTCGGCTGCATACGCCTCCGCGGCCGACGACGACAACACCATCACCAGGCCGAGCAGCGTCAGCAGCGCCGCGACCGTGACGATCAGGTGGAACGATGCGAGAGGCCGTCCGAGCCACACTCCGACCCTGGCGCGTGCTCCGGCGCGCGGGGTGCCGGTGCTCATGACTGCTCGCCGCCGTCGACCACGTCGGTGTCGGTGAGCGCCGAGGCCGCATCGGCGAAACTGCGACCGCGATGCCCGTAGTCGTCGAACATGTCGAGAGACGCCGCAGCAGGCGCGAGCAGGACGGTGTCTCCGGGTTCGGCTCGGCGGGCGGCTTCGCGCACGACGGCCTGTATCACTACATCAGCATCTTCAGCCACACGAGTCACATCAGCATCGTCTCCCGTCGAGAACGTCACGACGGGAACATCCGGCGCGTGTCGCGCCACAGCCTGTGCGATCTGCGTCCCATCACGGCCCATGACGAGCGCCGCGGCAAGCCTCGGAGCGACTTCGGCAATCAATTCGTCGACCGCCGCACCCTTGAGCAACCCTCCGGCGATCCAGACGATGCGGTCGTACGCGAGCAGCGACGACCGCGCGGCATGCGGGTTGGTGGCCTTCGAATCGTCGACGAACGTCACGCCCGCAACGGTTCGTACGACCGCGTTGCGATGCGGCCCGACCTGATACGAACGCAGCCCGTCCGCAACCGTGTCGGGCGCAATGCCGATCGCCCGCGTCACTGCAGCCGCAGCGAGCGCATCCATGACGCCCGCGGGTCCCGCAGGATGCACGTCGTCGACCGAGATCAACGACGTGTGCTCGGCGAACGCACGATCGACGAGATCGGAACCCACGACGCCCAGCTCGCCGACCGACGGCTCACCCAGGCGAAATCCGACAACCCGTTCGGCGGGTGAATCCGAGGCCAGTGACGCGGCCCGCGCGTCGTCGAGGCCCACCACGGCGACGCGCCCCGTCAACGCGCCCGCCTTCGCGCGAACGTAGCCGTCCATACCGCCGTGCCAATCCAGATGATCCTCGGCGATGTTCAGCACGACGCCCGCCTCCGGACGCACCGACGGTGCCCAGAAGAGCTGGAACGACGACAGCTCGACGGCCAACGCGGCCGGGTGCGGATCCCGACGCAACGCGTCGAGCACCGGGAGGCCGATGTTGCCGCACGCCGCACTCTCGATCCCTGCCGACTCCAGGATCGACGCCACCATCGACGTCGTGGTCGTCTTCCCGTTCGTGCCGGTGACGACGAGCCACTGCGTCGGCGGTCCGTACAGCCCGGCCCTGTCGATGCGCCACGACAGCTCGATGTCACCCCAGATCGGGATGCCGCGACCGGCGGCCGCAGCGAGCACCGGCGAGTCGACGCGCAGTCCCGGACTCGTGACGACGAGGGCGATGTCGTCGAACGATGCCGGGTTCGCCAACAGATCGTCCTGCAGTATTCCTCGGGCACCGAGCGTTTCCGCCTTCGCGACAGCGCCGGCGTCGGAGTCGGTGACCAGGACGTGAGCACCGAGATCCTGCAGCGGCGGAACCGTCGCAAGCCCGGAGACGCGTCCGCCCGCCACGAGCACGGTGCGCCCGCGCAGTCGCGTCAGCTCCTCGTCGTCGAGCGCGCGAAGTCTTGTCTGTCTCCCTGGTCGTTCCTGCGGGCTCCACTCCTGCGTCACGGGGCCCTACCCTCCGACTGCCGCGAGATATTCGCTGTAGAACAACGCGAGACCGACCGCCGAGGAGATCGCCGCCAGCAGCCAGAACCGGATGATGACCGTGGTCTCCGCCCATCCCCCGAGTTCGAAGTGATGGTGGATCGGGGCCATCCGGAACACGCGTCGCCTACTCGATCGGAAGACGGCTATCTGGATCAGAACCGATGCAGCCTCGGCGACGAACAGAGCACCGATGACGACCATGATGAGTTCGGTGCGCGTCACGATGGACAGTCCGGCGAGCAGACCGCCGAGGGCGAGCGAGCCGGTGTCACCCATGAAGATCTTGGCCGGGGCGGCGTTCCACCACAGGAACCCGATGCACGCGCCTGCCGCGGACGCGCAGATCAGCGCCAGGTCCAACGGGTCGCGCACGTCGTAGCAGCCCGGGCCGGGGCTGGTGGAGCATGCCTGACGGTACTGCCAGAACGTGATGACGGTGTACGCACCGAGTACGAGTGTCATCGATCCCGCGGCGAGGCCGTCGAGGCCGTCGGTCAGGTTCACCGCGTTCGACCACGCGCTGACCAGCAAGTAGCAGAACAGGATGAAGACGACGGAACCCATGCTGACCGTCGCGATGTCGCGGACGTACGACAACTGTGTGCTGCCAGGGGTGAGGCCGTTCGGACCGCGGAACTGCAACGCGAGAATGCCGAAGATGACCGCGGCGAACAGCTGGCCGACGAGCTTGGCCGTCTTGTTCAAGCCGAGGTTGCGACGCTTGCGAATCTTGATGAAGTCGTCGAGAAAGCCGACGAGCCCGAGGACCGTGGTCAACCCCAGCACGAGAAGTGCCGACGCCGACGGGCCGTCGGCGTCGTACGCGATGCCGATGAGGTGCGAACCCCAGTAGCCCGCCCAGAGGCCGGCCAGGATGGCCATGCCGCCCATCGTCGGGGTGCCACGCTTGGACTGATGACTCGCCGGGCCCTCGACCCGGATCTCCTGGCCGAAACCTTGCCTGGAGAACGCCTTGATCAGCACTGGCGTCAGCAGGATCGCCACAGCGAGCGCAATGCCTCCGGCGAAGAGGATCTGTCTCACTGCGTTGCCTCCGGTGTCATCGTCTGTCTCTCCCCGTCCCGCTCACTGACCGTCTTCACTGCTGCATCGTCACTGCTGGACCCCGTCGGACAGAAGCGCGTCGGCGACCGTCCACAGACCCACGGATTGCGACGCCTTCACCAGGACGACGTCGCCCGGTGCCACCTCGGACCGCAACACCTCGATGGCCGACGCGTCGTCGGGCACGAGCATGGACTCCTCGCCCCACGAACCTTCCATCACGGCACCTTGATGCATGGCCCTCGTCGACCGTCCGGACTCCACGATGATCAACCGGCTGACGTCCAGCCGTACGGCGAGTCGCCCGATCGCATCGTGCTCGATGATCGATTCTTGCCCGAGTTCGGCCATTTCGCCGAGCACGGCCCACGTGCGCCTGCGCGGACCGTCGTCGGACCGCGACATCGACACGAGCGCCTTGAGCGCGGCACGCATCGAGTCCGGGTTGGCATTGTAGGAATCGTTGACGACGGTGACGCCGTCAGCTCGGGTGCGCACGTCCATGCGACGCACCGACGCGGCTGCCGCACCGGACAGAGCCGTCGAGATCTGCTCGAGGGTTGCACCGCATTCGAGAGCGACGGCGGCAGCGGACAACGCGTTGCCGATCTGATGTTCTCCGTGGACGGCGAGTGCGATGTCGATCTCCCCGTCCGCTGTCACGAGAGTGAAGCGCGCCCGCGCGTCGGCGTCGAGACGGACATTCGTTGCGCGGATGTCGGCGTCCGACGAGAGGCCGACGGTCACGACGCGAGCCCGGGTGCGCGACTGCATCTCGAGCACGAGTGTGTCGTCGGCGTTCAGAACCGCGACTCCCCCATCGGCTGCGCTCGGAAGCGCCTCGACCAGTTCACCTTTGGCCAGTGCGATGTTCTGGCGCGATCCGAACTCGCCGAGATGCGCGGTTCCGACATTGAGGACGACGCCGATGCGCGGCGGCGCGGTACGTGCCAGCGACGCGACGTGGCCTACCCCGCGCGCCGAAAGTTCCAGCGCGAGGAACTTGGTCTGCTCGTCGGCGCGCAGAGCGGTCCACGGATGACCCAGTTCGTTGTTGAAGGACCCCGGCGGTGCGACGACCGACCCCAGTGGCGCCAGCACCGACGCCAACAGGTCCTTCGTCGACGTCTTCCCCGACGACCCGGTCACGCCCACGACAGTCAGCCCGGTCTTCGCGGTCAGCTCCATCACCGACACGCGTGCGAGCGTCGCCAATGCCGCCAGCACGGCAGCGCCCGAACCGTCGTGATCGTGTTCGAGGGCCATGGCCCGGCCGTCGTGCGGCGTCGGCTCGACGACGATCGCAGGTACGCCGACGGGGCGTGCAGCCAGAACCGCGACGGCACCTGCGTCGATCGCCGCCGCGGCGTGATCGTGTCCGTCGACGCGGGCGCCGGGCAGCGCGAGGAACAAGCCCCCGGCCGTCACTTTGCGCGAGTCGAACTCGACTGTGCCGTCGACCACGAGGTTCGGGTCGGGCACGTCGTGCAGGGTTCCGCCGACCACGTCGGCGATCTGCTGCAACGTCAGGGAAATCACGATGTCACTCCGGATTCTGCGTGGATCCTGCGGTCGATGGCGTCGGCGAGGACCTGCCTGTCGTCGAACGGATGCTTGACGCCCGCGACCTCTTGTCCGGTCTCGTGGCCCTTGCCCGCGACGAGCACCACGTCGCCTGCCTGCGCCCACTGCACGGCTTCAGCGATCGCGTCGGCGCGACCACCGACGTTGCGAACCTCGCCGCGTACGTGCGCGTCGACGGCCAGCGCCCCGGACGCGACGGCCTCACGTATCGCGGCCGGGTCCTCCGAGCGTGGGTTGTCGTCGGTGACCACCAGCAGATCCGCGCCTCGAGCGCCGGCGGCACCCATGAGAGCGCGTTTGCCCGTGTCTCGATCGCCTCCTGCGCCGAGAACCACTGCGATACGTCCGCGGCTCTGCGCTCGCAGCGTCTCGATGACGGCTTCGACCGCGGCCGGCTTGTGTGCGTAGTCGACGACGGCGAGGAAGTCCTGTCCGCGTTCGATGCGCTGCACTCGTCCCGGCACGTCGACGGCGGCCATGCCCGCGATCGCGCGGTCGACGTCGACCCCGGCCGCCGCGCACACCGCGGCGGCGAGAACGGCGTTGGCGATGTTGTACCGCCCCGGCAGACGAATCGACGCCGGGTGCCGTTCACCGGACGGATCGACGACGGTGAAGCTCTGCGATCCGTCGTCGTTCGTCGCGGCGTCGGCGACGGTCCAGTCGGACTCGGCGCCGACCGAGGCGGTGACCACAGCCGAGCCTGCAGACGTGGCGATCTCGGCCATTCGCTTGCCCCAGACGTCGTCGACACAGACCGCGGCGGACCGGGTGTGGACGGACGAATCGGCGGCGAACAATCGCGCCTTGGCCTGGAAGTAGTCCTCCAGCGAGTCGTGGAAGTCCAGGTGGTCCTGGGAGAGGTTCGTGAACGCCCCGACGGAGAACACGGTGCCGTCGACGCGTCCGAGGGACAACGCGTGACTGGACACCTCCATGACGACGGTGTCGATGCCCTGCTCGCGCATGACGGCGAACAGTGCGTGCAACCGCGGGGCCTCGGGGGTGGTCAGCGCACTGGGCACGCGAGATCCGGCGATCTTGGTCTCGATGGTGCCGATCAGTCCGGTGACCTTCCCTGCCGCGGTCAGTGCCGCCTCGAGAAGGTAGGACGTGGTGGTCTTGCCCGAGGTGCCGGTGATACCGATGACCGTCATGTGTTCCGACGGGTTGCCGTAGACGAGCGCGGAGACGGCGCCGAGTACCGCGCGAGGCGCGTCGTGCACGAGGACCGGTACCGGTATCTCGGTGAACGTTCGACGCACGATGTCGAGGCCTGCCGGATCGGTGAGCACCGCTGCCGCGCCGCGCTCGAGCGCGTCGGCGACGAATGTCGCGCCGTGCACGGACGATCCCGGAAGCGCGGCGAACAGGTCTCCGTCCCGAATGTCCTGGGCGCGAAGGTCGACGCCGGTGACAGCTCGGCGCGTCGACGAGGCCGACGCGACTTCCGAGGCGCCCGATGCGGCGGCGATGTCGTCGAGCGACGTCTGCGGCGGCCGAGAAGGGCGAGTGTCGGACGGAGCCGACCCTGGTGCTGGCACGGGCACTGTGCTCCTTTCTGCTCGGGCTGTGAGGTGGTCGCGGCGACCGAGAATCTCACCTGATACGGCCGAGCGAGACAGCGTCCGTATCCGGACTCGGCCGACGAGTCAGGTTACCGGCGAGTCCGTCCTCGACGTGAAACGGGACGTGCCGTCGATGCTGGATCGTGACCCGACCAGGACGTTCTTCGCGAAACGGGTCTAGTCGGCCTGCAGCACCAACCTGCGTCCCTCCGAGGACATCGGGACGCTGTCGCGCTGCAGCATCCAGCTCGCGATGTTGTGGAACAGCGGCGCAGCCGATTGACCGCCCGAGCCGTCGGCGCTGCGAGTCGGAGCGTCGAGCATGATTCCGATCACGTACCGAGGATCGTCCGCGGGAGCGATACCCGCGAACGTGATCCAGTAACTCGAGTTGGAGTAGCAGCCGCAGTCGGGATCGACCTGCTGCGCGGTACCCGTCTTGCCGCTGATCTGATAGCCCTCGACCCCTGCTGCGACGCCGGTTCCTCGCTGATTTCCGGTGTCGTCCTGCGTCACCGAGCGGAACATGTCGCGCACGGTCGCCGCGGTCTGCGGGCTGACGACGTACGTGCCCTCGGGACGTTCGGTCTCGGTCTTCGTGCCGTCGGGAGCGATCGTGGACCTGACGATGCGCGGCGGAATCCGCATCCCGTCGTTGGCGATCGCCTGGTACATCGCCGTCATCTGCAGCAGGGTCATCGACAAACCCTGTCCGATGGGAAGATTGGCGAACGTACCGCCCGACCACTGGTCGCGGCTGGGCACGCTGCCCGCACTCTCGCCGGGTAGACCGACATTGCTGCGCTGGCCCAGTCCGAATCGCGACAGCATGTCCGCGAAACGGTCCTCGCCGACTCGTTGCGCGAGCATCAGTGTTCCGACGTTCGACGACTTACCGAACACGCCGGTCGAGGTGTAGGGAACGACGCCGTGGTCCCACGCATCCTTGACCGATACCCCGGACATGAAGATGTTGCCTGGTACCTGCAGCACTTCGTCGGGGGTGGTGAGTCCGTACTCGATCGCGGCTGCGGCCGTGATGATCTTGTTCACCGACCCCGGCTCGAACGGTGTGGAGACGGCCAGGTTGCCCATCTCCTTGTTGCGGTCGTTGTTGCCGACGCCGATTCCGGGATTGAACGTGTTGTCGTTGGACATCGCGAGCACCTCGCCGGTGTGCGCGTCCTGCACGAACGCCGATGCATTCTTCGCCCCCGACAGGTCCTTCGCGAGCTGGACCTGCTGCTGGACGTAGTACTGCAGGTCGGCGTCGATGGTCAGTTCGACGCTCGAACCGTTGACAGCCGTCTGCTTGTCTCGCCAGCTACCCGGGATGACGGCACCGTCCGAGCCGCGGTCGTACGTCTCCGAACCGTCGGTACCCGCAAGGGTCGAGTCGAGTGCATCCTCCAAGCCCAGGAGACCGTGGCCGTCCCATCCGGTTGCGCCGACGATGTTGGCCGCCAGAGATCCGCCCGGGTACTCGCGAATGTCCTGTCGTTCGAGACCGACTTCCTCGAACTCGTCGTTGATCTTGCTCGCAACGGTGGCGTCGACCCCTCGAACCAGGTAGGTGAAAGTGTCGTTGCTCTTCAGCTTCGCCAGAATGTCCTTCTCTTTCGCGACATCGCCCAGCGCGTCGTGGATTCCGGCGGCAATAGCCGCGAGCCGGTCGTCCGTCGTCGGCTTGCTCGGGTCCTTCGCGTGTGCGTCGTCCAGTTCGCCCCGAACCCGAACGGGCTGAAACGTCAGCGCCTTGGCTTCCATCGTGAACGCGATGGGCTTGCCGTTGCGATCGGTGATCGAGCCCCGCATCGCAGGGTCGACGAGTGTCGTGGTCCGCTGCGACGCCGCCTCCGCGGACAGCCGCGAACCGTTGATACCCATGATCCACACGAGCTGCAGCGCGACAACTGTGAGAACGCCGAACATCAACCAGCGGCCGAGCCCGTGTCGGAAGCCGAACGACGACGCATCGAACTTCCCCGACCCAGGCCGGCGCGGCGGACGGGGCGTACCCGCGGCGCGCGGAGCCGGACGCTGGCCCCGCGCCCCGTCACGCGGACGTGCGCCCCCAACGGCGTTGTGCGGCAACGGTCGACGACGAGGAGCCCCGGTGGTCGGCCGTGTCATCGGGTCATTCCTGCAGGCTCCACTCCCGCGCTTGTCCGGGTCATTCCTGCAGGCTCCACTCCCGGGCGTGTCACTGCGGACTACCCGTTGGACTGGCCGACGGGGTACTCATGGGAACCAATTGTTCACCGGAAGCCTCGGACGAGGCGTTATTGGACGTGTTCGGCGTGGCGGCCGACGCCGGAGGAGCCGAGGATGCAGCCCTCGCGGTCGGTTGCGTGCTGGTCGACTGCTGCGAACTGGTCTGCAGCCGAGGCGTGTCGGCGTCGGTAGCCGGTGGATCCAACGGTGCGACGGGCTTGCCCTCGGCCGGAGCGGGCGTACCGATGACCTGAACGCTTCCGTCCGGCGACACGACGAGTCGTGCGGCGTTCGCGGCCGGGACCATGCCCTGTTCGGCCGCCTTCCGAGCGAGTTCGGGTGCGGAATCGGCAAGTTCGACGTCACGCTGCAACGACGCCCGTTCCTGCACGAGTCGTTCGTTGTACGCCTTCGCGTCGCTGAGGTCGTACGAGTCGCCCGCCGACCGCGTGGTCAGCAGCAACGTCAGTCCGAGCCCGAGCGTCAACAACCCGATGATCAACGCCACGAACGGGATTCGCGCCGCGATCGACGCGCCGGACCCCCCGACGCGCGCAGCCCCGTGACTGCTGCTCGGCGCAACCGCGACACCGTGGGTCGATGCGCGCTGCTGTCGACGCTCGTACGCGCGCAGAGCGGCACCCGACCGTGGTGCGCCGTCATCGGACGACCGGGTACGACGGGTGCGCTTGGTTCCTGCAGAACCCGCGGTGATGGTCATGCCGCTCTCCTCGCAATTCGCTCGGCTGCACGCAGGCGCACGGGCGCCGAACGCGGGTTGTCTTCGATTTCTTCGTCCGAAGCGCGCTCGGCGCCGCGGGTCAGCATCCGGAATTCCGGTCCCATGCCGGGCAATTCGACCGGGAGCCCTTCGGGCGATCTCGATTTGATGCGAGGCGCGAGATGCTTCTTGACGACCCGATCCTCGAGGGATTGGTACGACATGAACACCACGCGACCGCCGACCGCCAGTGCGTCGAGCCCGGCAGGTACGGCTTTCTCCAACGAATCGAGCTCTCCGTTCACCTCGACACGGAGAGCCTGAAAAGTTCGCTTCGCGGGATGCCCGCCCGTTCTACGGGTGGCTGCAGGAATGGACTCGTACAGCAGTTCCACGAGCGGTCCGCTGGTCGTGAACGGTGTCGTCTCCCTGCGTCGTACGATCGCGGACGCGATTCGGCCGGCGAATCGTTCCTCGCCGTACGTGCTCAGCACCCTCGCGATCTCGCCGTGGCTGTACGTGTTGAGCACGTCGGCCGCAGTGATGCCCGTCGTCGGATTCATCCGCATGTCCAGCGGTGCGTCCACCGAGTACGCGAACCCACGATCCGCCTCGTCGAGTTGCATCGACGAGACACCGAGGTCGAACAGGATTGCGTGCACGGTGTCGTGCTCGTCCAACCCTGCTTGCTCGAGGGCCATCGCGATTCCGTCGTACGTGGTGTGCACGAATGTCGTCCGCGACGAGAACTCGGACAGGCGTGCCGACGCGAGCTCGAGAGCGTTCGGATCGCGATCGAGTCCGATCAACCGGATGTTGGGGTACGTGCGAAGAAAGTGTTCGGAGTGTCCCCCGAGTCCGAGCGTGGCGTCGATCATCACTCCGCCGCCGTGTTCGTCTGCCGCGATCAGCGCGGGACCGAGCAGCTCGTCTGCTCTACCCAGTCGAACCGGAACGTGCTTCGGTGTCGACGGCTCGGGAGCGCTATCCGGGTCGGGCGAAATGTCCTCGCCTGCCACAATGATTCCTCCCGGTCTTGCTTCTGCTCGCCGCCGGGCGGCGAGCTGGTCGATCGATGGTGTGCTGAATGCCTCGAGGTCCCTGTCCGATAGGGAACCTGGCGTTGGGGAAGAACGTCAGGGTCCTGATCTGCGAAACCTGGCGTCGGGGAAGTACGTCAGGGTTCTGATCGGGCAGAGGCCTCGCGGCACTCGGCGGTGATCGAAGGGAGCTACAAGATCCCTCCGAGCGATTCGTCGAACGCGTCGGAGAAGCTCTGTTCGCTCTCGCTGGAGTACCGAGCCCACGCCTCGTCGTTCCAGATCTCGATGAATTCGATCGATCCGTTCACGACGACGTTTCGACCGAGATTTGCGTACCGACGATGCTCGGCACTGAGCGTGATGCGGCCCTGAGCATCGACCTGCTGCTCGTCGGTGCCTGCGCCCAATTGACGAATGTAGGACCGTGCCACGGGGTTCGATCGGGACGCTTCGGTGAGTCGGCGAACACGCTCGGCGAACTCTTCGCGCGTGTAGACGGCGAGGCTGTGATCCTGCCCTTTGCTCACCATCACACCTCCCGAGAGTGCTTCGCGAAACTTTGCCGGCAACGTCAATCGACCCTTCTCGTCGAGCTTGGGCGTGTAGGTACCGAGGAACACTCGACACCTCCCAGCCCGGGCTCTCCGCTGTCCACCACTTTACCCCACTTTGCCCCACCTTCAACCCCACCGAGCGAAGAATTTGTGTGACGCGGCACAAACATGCAGGTACGACGCGTGGAGGAAGGTGGGGAAACTCGGATCGCAATCGCGCGGATCGCGCGCTGCACCCGCCACCCACTGCCTATTTCCGCAGCTCGATGAAGTCCCGCGTCGCGGCGGATCGGCGAAATCCGTACAGCGTGGGTCGAAGTGGGGAATGTCGGCGACGACGGCGGCGAAGTGGAGGAAAGTGGGGATTCGTCGATTCCGGAGGGCCTGTCCCTGCGCGTAGTGGGGCTCGCGACCGGGTTCACACGACGGGCCGGCGCGTTCGCGGCTGTCGACAGGGTCGACTGGCTGACACCAGAAACACCGGAGCGGTGCCTCACGTCGTGAGGCACCGCTCCGGTGTTGCGAATTTGCATTTGTACTACTCGACCCGGCCGATCACGGTCCGGGCGTCCCCGCGTCTACTCCTGTTCGAACCGCCGTCTGAAGCGATCTTCCATGCGCGAGGTGAAGCCGCCGCCCTTCCGTCCGGACTTGGGTTTCTGTCCCGAACCACCAGCCCCTGAGGACCGACCGGAACTACCCTCGCCCGATGCACCTTCTTGCGCTGCAGGAGCACCCTTACGGGATCCGCCGAGAAGGAACAGGACGCCCGCACCGAACATGAAGACGAAGCCGACGAGACTGATCACAGGGAATCCACCGGGTTTCACCGGCAGAGCCAACCCCGCGATCAGCAGAACAAGCCCCAGCACGAACAAAGCTGCTGCTTGGAAGCGGCGCTTGCTCGATGCAGTGCGCATACGTCCACTACGGACGTGAGAAGCAAACTTGGGATCCTCGGCGTAGAGAGCGCTCTCGATCTGGTCGAGCATGCGCTGCTCGTGCTCGGAGAGTGGCACGGTACCTCCCCCTGCACAGAAATTGATAGTCATTTCGGGTGTGAAACGACGGGAAGCTGACCTTGGCGGCTACCTGAGTCCAATGATACGAGCAGAATCGACTGCTTACCACCTACTCGCTCGACGAGTTCCTGAAATTGTTGGAAGAACTGCTGTACAGGGCTCACGCACGCACTTCTCGAGTCCGATTTGCGGTGTTACGCATTACACGCCGAAACACGCTTCACCCGCTCACGCCGTCATCGAGCGACGTGCGCCGTCCGCGCGATCCAGCCGAGTGTCGGCACCGATGAAATCCTCCACGGCGTGCAGAAACCGACCTACCTCGGCATAGAACGCGTCGGCCTCCACGTCGTCGATCGAACGCGACAACCCGGCCTGCACGTCCGCCCTGATGGACGAGTAGCCGGAGAAGTACTCGGACCACGCGTCGAACTTGGGTGCGGCCTTGCTCAGCAGAACCCACGCACTGCGAGAGCGTGCGCGAGAGGTCGACACGGGACTGACCTCGAGGATCGCGGCAGCACCTCGCAGAGCGGCCATGTAGCAGTCGAGGAATCGCTCGGTAGCATCCGCAGCGCCGATGGACCGAGACAGGAATGCGTCGGCTCGACCGAGGAGCACCCTGGCACGCGGCGACACCGGCGGACGTACATCGGCACGGAGAACTTGTGTGGCCATACTCGAACACCTCCTGTTCGATACGCCGTTCGTGATCACATTCCGACACGCCCGGACCATGATGAAAGCTCTAGGGTCGGAACCCGGCGAGTCTCGCTTCCCTCGAGACCCGCCGGATCGCCGACATCGAACACCCGTTCGACATATTCAATATAGCTGTGCCCACCGACAAGTAGTCAAGGAAAGGTTGAGAACAGTCGACACCGACGCGGAAACGACCCCCTACCTGGTGGACCTCTCCCCCCAGGAGATTCGGCAACGCATGCCCGAGGCGCTGTCGATCTACGTCGAGGCCATGGGGTATCCGCGTGGCACGGAGTACCACCGCGCACCGATGTGGAACGAGCACGTACTTCGACCGGGATGGCGTGGGGTTGCAGCCGTGCTTCCGACGCCGGACACACCGATGGTTGCCATCGCGTACGGCTATCGCGGAGCCCGACACCAGTGGTGGCATCAGCAGGTACGCGACGGCCTGCGCAGGTCCGGGTGCAGCCCCGACTACGTCGATTCCGTTCTGTCGGACTACTTCGAACTCACCGAACTTCATGTCAAGCCGAGCGCGCAGGGACACGGGTTGGGCGCCGCCCTCACTCACCGCCTCCTGCACGGGCGCGAAGAACGAACGGTGTTGCTGTCCACGCCGGAGGTCGCCCACGAGGCCAACCGCGCGTGGCGTCTGTATCGCAGGCTCGGTTTTCAGGACGTACTGCGCGACTTCACCTTCGCCGGCGATCGACGACCGTTCGCGGTGCTCGGCCGCACGCTGCCGATCGAAGTCTCGGCGGCCCCGTAGCGTGTAAGACGTGATCGACGTCGTCGTCGTCGGTTCGGGACACAACGCCCTGACCGCCGCTTGTTACCTGTCCGAGGCCGGCATGGCCGTCGAAGTGCTCGAACGCGACGTCATAGCCGGGGGTGGTGTGTCCTCCGCCGAGCGCTTCCCGGGACATCGAGTGGACCGCGGCTCGTCCGCGCACATCATGGTCCGTCATACCGGGGTCATCGAGGAGCTGGGCCTGGCGGAACACGGACTGCGCTACGTCGACTGCGATCCGTGGGCGTTCGCTCCCGGAGCCCCCGGCACCGACGAGCCCGCGCTCGTGTTCCACCGCGACCTCGACCGCACCTGCGAATCCATCGCCCGTGCGTGTGGCTCCTCCGACGCGGCCGCATACCGCCGATTCGTCGGCGTCTGGGGACCCCGTAGCGCACGCACGATGCGTGCGTTCTCGGCGCCTCCGACAGGCCCGAATCTCCTCCGCTCCTTCTGGGGACTCGGCGCCCCCGACGGCGGTAGCGCACTGTCCCGGGAATTTCTGACCACCGGCGATGCACTGCTCGACGAGACGTTCGACAGCGAACGGCTCAAGGCCGCTCTCGCGTGGTTCGGTGCACAGTCGGGTCCGCCGATGTCGGAGCCGGGAACGGCGCCGATGGTCGGGTTCGCAGCATTGATGCACACGCTCCCGCCCGGACGCGCGATCGGCGGCAGTGGCGCCCTCACCGAGGCGCTGATCTCGAAGCTCACCTCTGCGGGAGGCTCGATCGCCCTCGGCGACGCCGTCGTCTCGGTGTCGCGACGGCACAACGAATGGGTGACGACGACGGCGTCGGGCCGCACTCTGCGAAGCCGCATGGTCGTCGCGGGTTGTCACGTCCTCGCCACACTGGATCTGCTCGCCGCAGGCGGCTACGACCGAGGCCGGATCGACGGGTGGCGTCGAGCTGTCCGCGTCGGACCGGGGATCGGCATGGCCGTCCGCCTCGCGACCGACGCGCTCCCTCGATACGCGAGCGCGGAGGACCCGTCGCACGCCACGAGCGGACTCCAACTGCTGGTGCGCGATCGTGCCCACCTGCGTCTCGCGCACGGGGCCGCCTCTGCCGGGAAACTTCCTCCGACTCCCGTGGTGCTCGGTATGTCCTTCACCGCACTGGATCCGAGCGTCGCTCCCCCGGGCCAACACCAGGTCTCCCTCTGGTCGCAGTGGCATCCGCACACCCTGTCGGGGAACCGGGCGTGGCGTGGGGACGAGGGCCGCGTCGACGCCCGCGACGTGGCCGAGCGGGAAGGCGACCGAATCGTCGCCGAGATCAGCTCGTACGCACCGGGTTTCGACGAGTCGGTTCTCGCGCGCCACGTGCAGTCCCCGGCCGACATCGAGCGTGAACTCGGGATGATCGGCGGCAACATCATGCACGTCGAGATGTCACTGGACCAGATGATGATGTGGCGACCGATACCGCAGTTGTCGTCCCATCGAGTTCCGGACGCACCCGGTCTGTATCTGACGGGGGCATCGACACACCCCGGCGGCGGAGTCTCGGCCGCATCCGGCCGCAGCGCCGCCAGGATCGCCGTGAAGGACGCACGCGAGGGACGACTACGTCGATGGATAGGTGACAAGGTCCGATGAACCGGCTCGTGTGGGGTCTCGTCGCCGCAGCGATCGCATCTCAGATCACCTACCCTCTCGTCTCGGGCACCGGGCGCGACCTGGTGACCGTGGCGGTCGTGGGGTTCCTCGCGTCCGCGGTGCTGGCGCACGCCGTCGTCACACGGGGGGTCGCCTGGGCGTCGGTGCTGTTCGTGACCACAGCGGGCATCGGAATTCTGGCCGAGATCGTCGGCACCGCAACCGGGTTCCCGTTCGGCAGCTACTTCTACGCGACGGGCAGGCTGGGCCCCGACATCCTGGGTGTTCCGGCCGTCGTCCCGTTGGCCTGGACTGCCGGCTTCTACCCGATCTGGTGCGCGGTGGGCTACGTGCTCGATCGCAGCGGTATGACCGAGGGACGTCGACGACGTCACCGAGTGGTCGCGACGGCCGTCGGAATGGTCGGCTGGGACCTCTACCTCGACACGCAGATGGTCACCGACGGCCAATGGACCTGGACGTCGGACATCGCGGGTCTGCCGGGAATTCCGTCGATCCCGGTCAGCAACTATCTCGGCTGGTTGGGTACGGCGTTGATCATGGCCGCCGTCATCGACGTCGTCGGCGATCGAATCGCAGTCCGCCGCGCGGCCGATTCACGCATGTCCGACACCGCTCCCCTCGTTCTGTTCGTGTGGACATGGCTCGGTTCGGCGCTGGCCCACTCGGTGTTCCTCGCCGGTGACGAGCTGCGGTTCTCGGCCATCTACGGGTTCTGCGCGATGGGCATCGTCGGCATTCCTTTCCTCGTCGCGTTGCGCCGAGAAGTCGGACGCGCCGCAACGGCAACTCCCTGACGCGGTGACGCGGCCGCGTCTGGCACGATGTCGCTGTGCAGTCGACAATCCGTGAAGGCAAATCCCGTACCCGGCGTCGGCTGTTGTCGGCGCTCGCGCTGGCGTTGTTCGTCGCGCCGCTGCTCACCGGATGCCTCCGCGTACAGGTGTCGATGGGGATCTCCGCCGACGATCGTGTGTCGGGTCAGATCGTCGCGGCAACGGTTCCGGCGTCGGACACCGACACCGGTCCGACGCTCACCGCACCGACGACGCTCCAGGACAAGATCAGGATCGAGGAGTACAGGCAGGACGGGTACGTGGGCACCACGGCCCGGTTCTCGGACCTGTCGTTCGGCGATGTGCAGACGCTGGGATCGATGAACGATCAGGCCACCGGCAGTTTCCAGATCGCACTGCACCGCAGCGGCGACCAGGTGACTCTCGACGGCAAGGCCGACCTGCAGACCGTTCCCGTGCAGGGTTCGGACGTTCAGTTCACGATCGCGTTCCCCGCGCGGATCGGAACCACCAACGGAACCCGCGACGGCGACAACATCATCACGTGGAAACTGCCTGCGGGCGAGGTCACCACGATGCGGGCCGAGGTCAGCTATCCGGATCCGAACACCAGGAGTTTCGCCGGTTGGGCGGGCATCGTCGGCGGCGTCACCGTCGGAGTCGCGGCCATCGTCGCGGCGATGGCCTGGGTCACCCGTAACCCGCCGGTGGGACGCGTCGGCGCCGATGCACCCGCGGGCGCCGGACCCGACAACACGCCTACTGCGTGATCTCTGCTCGTCCCGTCGTATTGGCCGGCGCCGCTCTGGCGTGTGCGTCCGCCGTCATGTCGGTGGCAAACGCCGCCAGCATGCCTCGCTTGCGTCCCCCTCGTGACGGATCCACACCCGAGTCCGTCGTGGTCTGTGTTCCTGCGCGCGACGAGGAACGCGATCTGCCGCTTCTGATCGCGGATCTGCGCGCTCAGCATTACGGGGGCCGTCTGACCGTGATGATTCTGGACGACGGGTCGTCGGACGACACGGCCGCTGCGGCGCACGCCGCGACCGAGGGAGACCCCCGTTTCCACGTCGTGTCCGAGTCGGTTCCGCCGCCCGACGGCTGGACGGGCAAGGCCGCCGCGTGCCGACGCCTCGCCGACCTCGCTGCCGCGTTCGACCCCGACGTTCTCGTGTTTCTCGACGCCGACGTCCGACTCGGCAGTGGTGCGATCGAGGCTGCCGTCGATGCCCGACGCCTCCTCGGCGTCGCGCTGCTGTGCCCGTGGCCCGAGCAACTCGCGGCCACCGTCGCCGAACGGCTCGTGCAACCGTTGCTGAGCTTCTCGTGGATGTCGACGCTGCCGGTTCGCGTCGCCGACCGATCGCTGCGCCCCTCCACCGTGGTGGCGTGCGGTCAGATGATGGTGTTCGACGCGGCCGCCTACCGCGACGTCGGCGGACACGAATCCGTCGCGTCGAGCGCGACCGAGGATCTCGACATCGCACGCGTCCTACGCCGTGGCGGCCGTCGCACCGCCGTCGCGTCGGGGGCGGGCTACGTCTGCTGTCGCATGTACGACGGTTGGGACGACCTGCGCGACGGATACACACGCTGGCTGTGGTCCGCATTCGGCGGCCGTACGGGTACCGCGTCGATCTCGGCGGCGATGACGCTCGCCTACCTGGTGCCTCCCGTCGCCGCGGTGTTCGGATCCGGTACGGTCCGCCGCGCCGGGCTGCTCGGGTACGCGGCAGCCGTCGTCGCACGAGTCGCTGCGGCGCGGTCGGAGTCCGGGCCCGGGCGCCTCACCGGGCAGGTGGCGGCCGCGTCGGCGCACCCGGTGTCCGTCGGCCTCTATCTGTGGCTGGGCGTGCAATCGCATCGACGCCGAGGTCGCGGCGCCCTCACATGGAAGAGTCGTCCGCTCGTGACACCGCCGGGGTCAGACCCGAGCCGGTGACAGCCCCAGGTTGACGAGCACCTCGCGGGTAGCCCGCGCGAAGTTCAGCGTGATGAAGTGCAGCGCAGGTGCGCCTTCGGCGATGAGCCGCTCTCCGATCGACGTCGCGAGTTCGATGCCGACCTCGCGCACCGCCGCGCGATCCTCCTCCGAGCCGGTGCCTGCAGCTTTGACGAACCGATCGTCGATGTGGCGGGGCAGCGCCGAACCGGACAACGACAGTGCGCGTCGTACCGACCGCAGCGACGTGATCGGCATGATCTCGGGAATGATCGGCTTGGCACCCTGTTCGGGATCGAAGGCCACCACCCGATCACGCAGGCGCAGATAGTCGTCGACGTCGAAGAACATCTGGGTGATCGAGTACTCGGCGCCCGCACGCAGCTTGTTCACGAGCACTCGCGTGTCCTGCTCGAGGTCCACCGCGCGATAGTGGCCCTCGGGGAACGACGCGACGCCGACGTGGAAATCGCCCAATTCCCGCACGAGACACACCAATTCCTCGGCGTATTCGACGCCCTCGGGGTGCTTCTCCCAGTCCCCCAACGGATCGCCGGGCGGGTCACCGCGCAGCACGAGAATGTTGGAGATGCCGCGATCGGCGTAAGCGCCGACCATCGACCGCAATTCGGCGATGCTGTGCGAGACCGCGGTCAGATGCGCCACGGGCAGCAACGTGGTCTCCTCGGCGATCTGGCCGGTCACCCGAACGGTCCGATCGCGGGTGGACCCACCTGCCCCGTACGTCATCGAGACGAACGCAGGCTGCATCTGTTCGAACTCACGAACCGCACGCCAGAGCCGAGCCTCGGCATCGTGGTCGCGAGGCGGCGAGAACTCGACCGAGAACGGGATACGGGAGTCGCTCGACGTCCGTAGGCGATCGACTATCGATGGAGTCCGAGTCACCCACCCGTCACTTGACCGCCCCCTGACGGCATCGGATGTCACTGGCTCATCATAGTTTCGCCGGGGGCGCGCCGTCACGGCAGGCTCGTCTGTCGGAATCACCCATTAGGCTTGGCTCCGGCCAGCCCGCCCACCTGCCCGTTACGGAGGATCCCCTGTCCGGAGACCTGACCTCGTCCCCCACTCGTGAATCGAGTGGACTCGACACCGCAGTGCGCGACGAATCCGTAGACACCGCTCAGCTCGTCGAGACGGCGCTGACCGAGTTCTTCGCGTCGAATCGGCAGCTGGTCGGCGCATTGGGCGGCGGGTACGCGGACGCCGTCGACGACCTCGTCGCATTCGTCCTTCGCGGCGGTAAACGCCTTCGACCCGCGTTCGCCTGGACGGCGTGGCTCGGCGCGGGCGGTGACCGCCACGGGCCGGACGCGTCCGCCGTCCTTCGCGCGTGTGCGTCGTTGGAACTGATTCAGGCGTGCGCGCTCATTCACGACGACATCATCGACGCCTCCCTCACGCGGCGCGGCTTTCCGACCGTCCATGTCGGGCTGGCCGAACGGCATCGGGCGCAGCAGTGGTCCGGATCGGCGACGCGTTTCGGTGAATCCGCCGCGATTCTGCTCGGTGATCTCGCGCTGTGCTGGGCCGACGACATGCTGCGGGAGTCCGGACTCGACGCGTCCGCCATGGCCCGCATCTCTCCGGTGTGGTCGGCGATGCGCACGGAGGTCCTCGGCGGGCAGCTCCTCGACATCGAAGCCGAGGCAGGACGGGACGAATCCGTCGACGCCGCGATGCGCGTCAACCGGTTCAAGACCGCCGCGTACACCGTCGAACGTCCGCTGCACCTGGGCGCTGCCATCGCGGGGGCGTCGGACCTCGTCGTGGCAAGTCTGCGGTCCTTCGGCACGGACATCGGCGTCGCGTTCCAGCTGCGCGACGACCTGCTCGGCGTCTTCGGAGACCCCGCTGTCACCGGAAAGCCGTCGGGCGACGACATTCGCGAGGGCAAACGGACCGTGCTCATGGCCGTCGGACTGCAGCGAGCCGACGCCGGTCACGCCGACGTCGCGACGCTGCTGCGCACGTCACTGGGTTCCGAGGACCTCACCGACGAGCAGATCCACGCCATTCGTGCCGCCCTGACGGATCTGGGTGCTGTCGACGATGTCGAGCAGCGGATCACCGAACTGACCGAACGCGCGCTCGACACGTTGGCAGCCGCCGACATCGACGCGGAGGCCGCTGCCCGGCTGCACGCCATCGCCATCGCTGCCACGCAGCGGAAATACTGATCGGTTCCGGAGGTCACATGTCCACACCACGATCGATAGCCGGCCCGACGGACTCGGTAGTCGTCGTCGGCGCAGGGTTGGCCGGGCTGTCTGCAGCCCTTCATCTGACCGGGGCAGGCCGTCGTGTCACCGTGCTCGAACGCGACGACGCGGTCGGCGGACGCGTCGGCACCTACACGGTGCCGGGCGACGACGGACAGCCGCTGTACGACATCGACAACGGGGCGAGCGTTCTGACGATGCCCGAGCTGATCGCTTCCGCGTTGGGTGCTGTCGGCGAGTCGTTCGACAGCACGTCGCCGCCGTTGCGATTGAAGACCCTGTCGCCCAGCTATCACACGCGCTACGCCGACGGCAGCCATATCGACGTGTTCTCCGACCCCGAACGTATGGCCGCGGAGGTCGAGCGAGCGTGTGGCCCGAACGAATCCCAGGGCTACCGCAGGCTTCGTCGCTGGCTCGCGGCCATCTTCGACGCGGAATTCGATCGCTACATCGATTCGAACTTCGACTCACCGCTCGACCTCGTGTCCAGCCGACCTGCGCTGCGCGACACGGCGAAACTCCTCGTCCTGGGCGGCTTCGGCAGGCTCGGACCACGCGTCGGGTCGTACCTGAAGGACGAGCGGCTGCGCCGCGTCTTCACGTTCCAGGCGCTCTACGCGGGCATGGCGCCTGCGAAAGCTCTCGCCGTGTACGGAGCGATCGCGCACATGGACACGTCGATGGGCGTGTACTTCCCCGAAGGGGGCATGTCGGCCATCGCCCGGTCGATGTCCGATGCACTGGTGCGCAACGGTGGCACCGTCGTCACTCGGGCCGACGTGTCCGGTCTCGACGTCGCACACGGACGCGTCACGGCGGTGGAGACCGCGGACGGCCGCCGCTTCCCGTGCGACGCCGTCGTGTTGACGCCGGATCTGCCCGTCGTCGATCGCCTGTTGGACGGCGCAGGCATCACCGCACGTGGTCGACGCCGCGGGTATTCGTTCGTGTCCCCGTCGGCGGTCGTCTTCCACGGCACGGTCCCGACGCGTGTCACCGACACCTGGCCGGCGCGAGCTCACCACACCATCGATTTCGGCGACGAGTGGGCGCGCACGTTCACCCGCATCACCGCGCGCGCCGGCCGCGGACAGCTGATGGCAGACCCGTCGCTGCTGATCACACGCCCCGCCGTTTCGGATCCGTCGTTGCTGATCACGCGTGGCGGCGAGACGGTCGAGCCGATCTCGGTCCTGGCGCCGTGTCCCAATCTGGACAGCGCGCCTCTCGACTGGGAGAGCCTCGGCGAGCCGTACATGCGGGAGATCCAGCTCGTGCTCGAGCAGCGTGGCTACGAGCACCTGGCAGCGGAAATGGTCGTCGACCACCTGGACACCCCGAAGACCTGGGCGGACAAGGGCATGCTGCACGGCAGCCCGTTCTCTTCGTCGCACGTGTTTCGGCAGACCGGGCCGTTCCGACGTGAGAACCTGGTACGAGGCGTCGACAACGTCGTTCTCGCCGGATCCGCGACCACACCGGGGGTCGGCGTGCCCACCGTCCTCGTCTCGGGCAGACTTGCCGCCGAACGAGTACTCGGGCCGCGGGTCACTGCACGCGACGCTGCACACACCGAAACGTCGCGGTTCGTGAGACGACGACGGGAAGCACTAAACTGACTCCGGTCCGGAAGGAAAGCACGCCTTCTGCCACACCTTCCGCAGCCATCCGAGAGGAGAATGACCCGGCAATGTCGTCGATCTCGTCGAATGCCGCCACCTCGGGTGCCACGGATTCCAGCGACTCCCCGTCCAGGACACCAGCGTCGTCGTCTCGTGTGAGGCGCTTGTCTGCGTTCCTGCGTAGCCCGGAAGGCCATGCCGCGCTGCTCGGTGTCGTGGGCGGAATCATGATCACGTTCGGCGGGTTCGGCGCAGGCAGCGTTCGACGACGCGACCCGCTCCTCGAATCGATGCACCTGTCCTGGTTGCGCTTCGGACACGGTCTGGTGTTGTCGAGCATCATCGTGTGGGTCGGCGTGCTGCTGATGATCATCGCGTGGGTTCGACTCGGCCGCGCGACGCTGGCCGGACGCACGACGCTCGGCGAGCTGCGATGGGTCGTGCCCGCATGGACCGCTCCGATGCTGCTCGCCGTGCCGATGTTCAGCCGCGACGCGTTCTCCTACCTCGCGCAGGGCGCTCTGCTGCGCGACGGCTTCGACCCGTACGCCGTCGGCCCCGTCGCCAACCCCGGCGTCCTTCTCGACAACGTCAGCAACGTCTGGACCACGACGACGGCACCCTACGGGCCGCTGCACCTGCTCATCGGGCAGGCGATCACCGCGGTGACGGGCGACAACGTCATCGCCGGCACGATGTTCTTCCGCCTCGCCATGCTGCCCGGACTCGCGCTGATGGTGTGGGCCGTTCCGCGTCTCGCCGACCATCTCGGTGGCACACCCGCGATCGCCCTGTGGCTGGCCGTGCTCAATCCTCTCGTCCTCATCCACCTGATCGGCGGCGTCCACAACGAACTGCTCATGGTCGGACTGATGGCTGCGGGCATCGTTCTGGTCCTCGAACGACGCCATATCGCAGGCATCGTGCTCGTCGCGATCGGTGTGGCGATCAAGGCGACGGCAGGCCTCGCCCTGCCGTTCATCGTGTGGATCTGGATGATCCACGAGAAGCAGAAAGCGATCGAGGAGAACCGCAAGCCCCTGTCGCCGATCGCCGCGTTCGCGAAGACCGCGGGTGCCGGCTTCGCGGTCTTCGTGGGCGTGTTCGCTGTGATGTCGGCCCTGGCAGGCGTCGGAATCGGTTGGCTGACAGCCTTGTCGGGTTCGGCAAAGATCATCAACTGGCTGTCGCTGCCCACGATCATGGCCCATCTGGTCACCGTCAGCACCTCGTGGTTCCTCGACATTCGTCTGGCCCCGGTCCTCGAAGTGACACGCATGATCTGCGGTATCGCGCTGGTCGTCGTCGTGCTCGCAACATGGTGGAAGTTCCGTCGCACCGAGGTCGACGCCGTGAAAGGCATTGTCATCGCGATGGTCGCGGTGGTCGTCCTGTCCCCCGCCGCCCTGCCGTGGTACTACTCGTGGCCGCTTGCCATCGCGGCCGGGTTCGCGCTCTCCACCCGGACGCTGATGATTCTCGTCGGGCTGTCGACGTGGCTGATGCTCGTGTTCCGGCCCGACGGCTCCATCGGTTTGTACACGTTCGTGCACGTCGCTCTCGCGACGTTCGCTGCCGTCGTCGCCGCTCTGTCGTTGACGCGAGTCGACCCGCTACGACTGCGCTCGACGCCGTCCCCCGCACCCGCCGCCGAGAATTCAGCCGCAGACCGTGGGTGAACTCGACGGGATCGACCCAGCGCTGCACGACGCCTATGCGATCTGCAGGGACCTGAACGCCGAACACGGCAAGACGTACTTCCTCGCGACCCGGCTGCTGCCTGCGGACAAACGAGCGGCAGTGCACGCCCTCTACGGATTCGCCAGGATGGTCGACGACATCGTCGACGTGGACGTCGATTCCGCCGACGTCGAACTGCCGGAACTACCCGAGGACGCGCAGTTCACCGCGAACGACAGCGACTCGACGATCGACCGCGAGGCGAGCGCCAAGGTCGACGTCCTCGAACACCATGTTCGAGCCGCGCTGAACGGCGGCGCTCTCGGCCGTAGCAAGTCCGATCGGGTGCTCAGGGCGCTGGTCGACACCACCGAGCGCTATGCGATTCCGCACGAGTACTTCTACGCCTTCTTCCATTCGATGCGCATGGACATTCCCGGCACACCGATGTTCCGGTCGCGCTACCGAACCATGGACCAGTTGACCGAGTACATGTACGGCTCCGCGGCCGTCATCGGCCTCGAGATGCTCCCGATCCTCGGCACCGCGGTGGATCGGCGCGTCGCCGAAGGACCCGCCGCCGCGCTGGGCGAGGCATTCCAGCTGACGAACTTCATCCGCGACATGGGCGAGGACCTCGACCGGGACCGGATCTACCTTCCTACCGACGAGCTCGCTGCGTTCGGTGTCGACGAGGGCCTGCTGCACCATTGCCGCGAGACAGGTCGCACCGACGCGCGTCTCGAACGAGCGCTCGCGCATCTGATCGCCCATACCCGCGCCGTGTATCGCACCGCGGAGCCGGGCATCGACATGCTGGATCCGGCGGTTCGTCCGGGAATGCGCACCGCCCTGACGCTGTACGGAGACATTCTCCGCGAGGTCGAGGACGGCGGCTATCGCGTGCTGCATCAGCGAGCACGTGTCGGGGGTCTGCGACGGTTGTCCGTCGCAGCTCCCGGGCTGGCGTCCGCCGGGTGGACGAGCGCGCGCGGAAAACTCAGAAGGCCATCGCCTGCGCGCGCCTGATCACCTCGCGCATCAGGTGCCCGTGCATCGCGTCGACGGGACGGCCGGGCAAGCTGTCGTCGGACTCGAACAGCCACCGAAGGATTTCGTCGTCCTGGTATCCGCCGTCGTGCAGCACCGCGAGCAGACCGGGCAGGCCCTTGACCACGTTGCCGCCCTCGGTGTCGAGAAACACCTCGGGGACGCCGGGAACGCGGCTCCGCTTGACCGCGATGAGATGCCGATCACGCAGCATCTGCTCGACACGCGAGATGGGAACGCCGAGAACCTTGCTGACGTCGGTCAGCTGCAGAAGGGACTCGGAGGGGTCGAGAACGTCGGCGGCGTAAGGGATTGTGCTCACTCCGGTAACGTTAACGGGTTCGCTCTCGGTTACGAAAAGCCAGGGCCGCACCGCGGTCCATCGAGACTGAGGCGATACCTGCGCTGGCTACCATCGCCGGAGTAGCGACTTTCGATGGAGGTGATCCCCAGGTGATGTCCGTAGGGTCCGCGTCAGCGGGTTCGATGCTCGACAGGCGATATCGCATCGACGCGCCTATCGCCCGCGGCGGCATGTCCACGGTGTACCGAGGGCTCGACACACGCCTGGACCGGCCTGTTGCGGTCAAGATCATGGATCCGAAGTTCGCCCACGATCCCCAGTTCGTCGCCCGGTTCGAGTTCGAGGCCAGGGCCGTTGCCCGGCTGAACAACCCAGGGCTTGTCGCCGTCTACGACCACGGTCGCGACGGAGAATACGCGTTCCTCGTGATGGAACTGGTCGAGGGCGGCACGTTGCGCGAACTCCTGCGCGAGCGCGGCCCGATGCCCCCGCACGCCGCCGCTGCGGTTCTACGTCCGGTACTCGATGCCCTCGGCACCGCCCACCGCGCCGGTCTGGTGCACCGCGACATCAAGCCGGAGAACATTCTCATCTCGGACTCGGGCGACGTGAAGATCGCCGATTTCGGACTCGTTCGGGCCGTCGCAGCGTCCAATGCGACGTCGAGCAGTGTGATTCTCGGCACGGCGGCCTACCTGTCACCCGAGCAGGTGACGACCGGTTCCGCGAACGCCGGAAGCGACGTGTACGGCGTGGGCGTCGTCCTGTACGAGCTTCTGACGGGACGGACACCGTTCACCGGTGACACGTCCTTGTCCATCGCCTACCAGCGCATCGACAACGACGTACCGCGACCGGGCGACGCCATAGCGGGCGTGCCGGAAGAGTTCGACGACCTGGTCCGACGCGCCACCGTGCGCGACCCGGCAGGCCGCTTCCAGAACGCCGACGAGATGGCCCGTGCGCTGCGCGCGGTCTGCGCGCGGCTCGCGTTGCCGCCCTATCGTGTCCCGGCGCCCCGCAGGTCCGCGGAGCATCGCAGTGCCGCCGCGTTGGGTGCGCCCACGGCCTTCGCGGGTGAGCGACCCGACCCCGCGCGTTCACCGGCAACCGAGATCGTCGCCGTCCCGCCGACCGAAGTCCGCGCCGACCCCTCCGCGGACGGCGTCCAGCACACCCGCGTGCAGACCGCACCGACTCCGCGAGACCAGTGGGCCGGCAACGACACTCCCCCGCCTGCGCCGCCGGATCGGCGTCAGTATCGATTCCCCGACTTCGACGCGGACCGCCATCGGTCGCGTCGAGCGATCGTCGTCTGGCTGACCATCGTCGCACTGCTGGCGGTACTCGTCGGGATCGGCGGCTGGTGGATGGGGTCGGGTCGCTACACGTCCGTTCCCCTCGTCGAGGGATTGGACGTGGCATCGGCGACGTCGGAAATCGAGGCCGCCGGACTGACGACGGATACGCGAGGCACGTATTCGGACACCGTGCCGGTCGACGCGTTGATCGGTACCGATCCCGCGACCGGCGCACGTATCCCCAAGGGCGACACCGTGTCTCTGCTCGTGTCTCTCGGGTCACCCGTGGTCCCGGACATCGCGCCGAACATCGCGATCGGGGACATGCAGCAACAGCTACGGGACCTGACGTTCGAACCGGTCGACGGCGGCGAGGCGTTCAGCACGACGGCACCGGTCGGCGGCGTTGCCGCGCTGGATCCGCCGCCCGGCACGACACTCTCGGTCGGCGACACCGTCGAGATCCTGCGTTCGAAGGGCGCTCCCCCGGTCGACGTTCCGAACGTCGAGAAGATGAGCGAGTCCGACGCCGTCGCCGCCCTGGCTGCCGTGGGAATCACGGTGTCGGGCACCGACGTCGAGTTCGACAAGCGCGTGGACGGCGGATCCGTCATCGGCACCAATCCGAAGATCGGCACGTCGGTGACCGCAGGCACGTCCGTACGACTGACGGTGTCGAACGCTATCACCGTACCCTCACTGCTCGGCAGGTCGGTCGGCTCGGCACGCGAGACCGTACAGGGTCTCGAGCTGGGCTTCACGGTCCGTCAGGTGGTCGACACCGACGGATCGCTCGTCATCTCGCAGAACCCGAGCCCGGGTACCAGAGTGGCCCCGGGCTCGTCGGTGTCCGTCGTCTCGCTTCCCTGATCGTTCGGCGAGCGTTTCGTCAGCCGCGCAACATCTCGGCGACGAGGAACGCCAGTTCCAGCGACTGTTGGGTGTTCAGGCGCGGGTCGCACGCCGTCTCGTAGCGACCCGACAGGTCGAGGTCGGAGATGTCCTGCGCGCCACCCAGGCATTCGGTGACGTTGTCCCCGGTCAGCTCGACGTGGATGCCGCCGGGATGAGTGCCGAGGCCGCGGTGGACCTCGAAGAAGCCCTGGACCTCGTCGACGATGCGGTCGAAGTGGCGCGTCTTGTAGCCCGTCGATGCCTCGTGCGTGTTTCCGTGCATCGGGTCGCACTGCCAGATGACCTGGTGTCCGGACGCCTGCACCTTCTCGACGATGGCCGGCAGCAGGTCGCGGACCTTGCCGTTGCCCATGCGCGAAATGAGCGTCAGACGACCCGGCTTGTTGGTCGGGTCGAGACGTTCGACGTATTCGAGCGCCATCTCGGGCGTCGTCGTCGGACCGATCTTCAAGCCGATCGGGTTCTGGATCAGTTCGGCGAACGCGATGTGAGCACCGTCGAGCTGCCTGGTTCGGTCACCGATCCACAGGAAGTGTGCCGACAGGTCGTACAGCTTGGGGTTGTCGGCGTCGGCGTTGTCGAGGCGCAGCATGGCGCGTTCGTAGTCCAGAACCAGTGCCTCGTGGCTGGCGAAGATCTGTGCGGCCTCGAGATTCGGATCCGTCACGCCGCACGCGTCCATGAAGCGCAGTCCGCGGTCGATCTCGCCGGCGAGCGCCTCGTAGCGGGCACCCGCGGGCGAGCTCTGCACGAATTCGCGGTTCCAGTCGTGCACTCGGTGCAGATCGGCCATACCCGACCCGGTGAGCGCGCGGACCAGGTTCATCGCGGCGCTGGCGTTCGCGTAGGCGCGTACGAGGCGCGACGGGTCGTGACGGCGAACCGCCTCGTCGGCGACGAGCGCATTGACCATGTCGCCCCGGTACGACTGCAGACCGAGCGCATCGGTGTTCGACGACCGTGGCTTGGCGTACTGGCCGGCGATGCGGCCGACCTTGACGACCGGCATGCTGGCGCCGTACGTGAGCACGACGGCCATCTGCAGCAACGTTCGGATGTTGCCCTTGATGTGAGGCTCGGTGTTGTCGACGAACGTCTCGGCGCAGTCACCGCCCTGCAGCAGGAACGCTTCGCCGCGTGCGACGGCGGCGAGCTGATCCGACAGCGACTCGACCTCACCGGCAACGGTGATGGGCGGCACACTCTCGAGTACCTTGCGCATGTTCTCGGCCTGCGACGCGTCCCAGTTGGGCTGCTGGGCAGCAGGCTTGGCGAGCGCGTCGTCGAGCTGCGACCGCAGTGTCGGAGACAGAGGCGGGAGCTCGGGCAAACGATCCATGGGTACGTCGACAGTCCAGTTCACGTGCCCCAGGATATTCGCTGATGCGGCCACGCCGAAACCGGCCTCCAGAGCTGGGAGTGGAGCCTGCGGTAATGACCCGAGGGGGCTGGGAGTGGAGCCTGCAGTAATGATGCGGGTGGCCGAGATCAGAGAGATGCGGCTTCGATCGCCCGGAACTTCGCGAGATTGTGACGGGCGTCGGCCAGTGCGTCGTGCGCGTCGTCCGGCGCCGACGGCAGGTAGGGGCTTCCCCGGTCTTCCCACAGCTGACGAAGCTCGCGGGTGAAGCGCGGCAGTGAGCGGGGCAATTCCGTCATGTCGCCCCACAACTGGCACAGCGCAACGTGGTCGTAGGCCGCGATCCAAGCCCACAGTTCGACGTCGGCACCCGGCGTCGGGACGAGGAAGTCCAGCAGCTCGTCACGAATCCGCGCACGGCTCTTCCACAGCGGCGACGAGTACGGTGGCAGCTTCGGCAGCACGTTGCGTCGAACCCACTTGCCCGCGCGCTCGGGGTCGAACTCCGAGGACACCGCATAGAATTCGCGACCGTCCTCCGCGACGACCCCGATCGAGACGAGGTCGATTGTGCGACCATCTTCGATGAACTCTGTGTCGTAGAAGTAGCGCACGAGAAGACACAGTAGCGCCGACGCCGGTGCCGACAGAGATCGACCGCCATCAGAAGGAAGTTTCGTTGACGCCACCCGACCTCACCACGCTGTCCGACGCCAGTACGCCCGAACCGGCTGCGAACGACGTCGCCGCACCGCGTCGACGCTCCCGGGCGACGTGGCTCGTTCCCGTCGCCTGGGCTGCCGTGCTGGTGGCTGCGGTAGTGGGGCTCGCCTACAACCTGGTCGGGTTCCCCGGACTTCGTGCGCTCGGCGACTACTACCGAATCGATCTCGACGTGTACCGCCTCGGTGGTGGGGTGTTCATGTCCGGGACACCGTTGTACGGCGAGATGCCGCCGACCGCGCTGGGCAACACACTGCCGTTCACCTACCCGCCCATCGCGGCGGTGATCTTCGGACCGTTGTCGCTGATCACGTTGCACTGGGCGGGGATCGTCGTCACGGTGCTGTCGTTGGCGCTGCTGTTCGGCACGATCGTGCTCACGCTGGTGTCGCTCGGGTACTCGCCGCGAACGTTGCTGCTGTGGGCAGCAGGCGCGGTGTTCGCGGTGTCCATGATTCTCGAGCCGGTGTTCTCGACGTTCGACTACGGGCAGATCAACATCCTGCTGATGGCGTTCGTCGCTGCGGATTGCCTTCCGAAGAAAACTCCGTGGCCCCGCGGCGCCCTCGTCGGATTCGTCGCCGCCGTCAAGCTGACGCCTGCCGTGTTCGTCCTGTTCTTCCTGTTTCGTAAGGACTTTCGAGCGGCGATAGTCACCGGCGTCAGCTTCCTCGCGTTCACGGCGCTCGGATTCGTCGCCACGTTCTCCGACTCGCTGCAGTACTGGACGAAAGTTCTCGTGGACTCCGATCGGATCGGGCGTCCCGCCTATCCCGCCAACCAGAGCATCACCGGAATGCTCGCGCGACTCGGCATGGACGATTCCGTCCGCTCGATGCTGTGGATCGTGCTGTCATTGATGCTGCTGGCGGTCACGTTCTACGCGATGCGACGCGCCTTCGCGACGCACCAGACCGCCCTCGCGCTCGGAGTGAACGCTGTGTTCGGGCTGTTGGTGTCACCGGTGTCGTGGTCGCACCACTGGGTCTGGACGGTGCCGTTCCTCGTCGCGCTCGGCACGCTCGCCTGGCGTCGACGCAATGTCGTCGCGCTGGCATTCGTCGGAATCGGTGTCGTCGTCCTGCATTTCGCACCGCACTGGCAGCTTGCCGTCGGACGCTGGTCCGGCCTCGGCTGGCCGATGTGGGACCAGATCGCCGCGTCGTCGTACGTGTGGTGGGGAATCGCGGCGATCGTCGTCGCGGCTTGCGCCGCAACACCTCTCGTGCGACGCGCTTAGCTGGCCTTCGTCTCGGGGAGACGCTCGGCGCCCCCGTCCGCGGGGGCCGCGGTCTTCTTCAGCGAGGCGGCGTAGACGTCGACGTATTCCTGACCCGACAGAAGCATCAGTTCGTACATGACCTCGTCGGTCACCGCACGTTCGACGAAGCGATTGCCCGCCATGCCCTCGAACCGAGAGAAGTCGATCGGCTTGCCGATCTTGATGGTGATCTTGGCCGGACGCCACACCTTCGACCCGATTGGGTTCATCTTGTCGGTACCGATCATCGCGACGGGAACGACCTGAACCCCGGTCTGCAGCGCCAGACGCGCCATGCCGGTCTTGCCCTTGTACAGACGTCCGTCGGGCGACCGAGTGCCCTCGGGGTAGATACCGAGAAGCTTGCCCTTGCCGATCACGCGGGCGCCCGCGTTGAGCGCATCCTGGGCCGCGTCCGCTCCGGTCCGGTCGATCGGGACCTGACCCACCGCCGTGAAGAACCACTTCTGAAACGCGCCCTTTAGACCGGGTCCGGTGAAGTACTCGCTCTTGGCGAGGAACGTGATACGACGCGTCACCTTGAGAGGCAGGTAGAACGAGTCCAGCACCGCCTGATGATTGCTCGCCAGAATCATCGGCCCACGGGCCGGAATGTTCTCGAGGCCTTCGATCGTCGGTCTACCCAACGCAACCAGGAGTGGACCGATGAGCACGTACTTGAACAGCCAGTACCACATGGCGTCCTTCCTGATTCGATTCTTGTCCGGTCCGAAAACGCACGTCGTCGAACGGTCCCACCTACTGATTCGCTGGTGACTCTACCTACCGTTTATGACGGCAGCCACATCACCGCGAAGGTGGGGACAGAGGTCACATGCTGTTCACCGGCTGGTGACAACGAACTCCGAACGCGCGAGGTCCGCTGCGCCGATCATGCCGGCCGCTTCGCCGAGCTGCGTGCTGCGAATCGTGGCGACAGGCCGATGTCCGGCTCCGGTGACGAGCGACGCGTAGTGCTCCCTCGCCTTGTCGAGGAATTGATCCGACGACGTCGCCACGCCACCCGCGATGACGATCAGGTCGGGGTCGTAGACGTCGCTGACCAACGACAGACCGACGCCGAGCCACCGCGCGAAATCCTCCATCGTGCGTCGCGCGATGACGTCGCCCTCGTGCGCGGCCGACGCGATGCGACGACCGGTCAGGGAACCCGGGTCGAGAAACACGTCCCGCGCCAGGATGTTCGACGATCCCCGATCGTCCGCAGCGAGCAACTCGACCGCCGTGTCGACCAAAGCCGTTCCACTGCAATAGCGTTCCCAACACCCGCGCTTACCGCACGGGCACGCGCGGCCGTCGGGAACCACCTGGATGTGTCCGAGTTCCGGGGCCACACCGAAGCTTCCGCGGTAGATCTTGCCGTCGATCAGCAGCGCTGCACCGATGCCCGTTCCGATCGCCACCATGACGACGTTCTTGCCGTCCGCGGCAGCGCCGAATCGGTATTCGGCCCAGGCAGCCGAGTTCGCGTCGTGCTCGAGAACGACCGGAAGGCCGATGCGATCGCTCATCTGCTTCGCGACGGGAGTGTCGACCCACGGCAGGTGGGGCGCGAAGCGTACCGAGGTCCTGTCCGCGTCGACGAAGCCGGCGACAGCGAGGCCGACTGCCGAAACAGGGTGTCGCGCAGCCAGTTCCTGAACCGCACGGTCGAGTCCGTGCTCGAGAGCCTTCGCCGAATGCGGCGTCGGCGACTGCGTGGAATCGATGACCTGCCCGGAAGAGTCGACCACCGATGCCCGAAGGCTGGTGCCACCCACGTCGATTCCGATGGTGAAGGCGTCGCGTTGCCGCTTCATTGTCCGACCTTTCTTCGCCGCCCCCCAACGGCTCTACGACTGACCGCCCGATCGGAACCGGATGTTCAGATGTCTCGATTCTCGTCTTTACCTCGGTTGCCCGACGCCGAGCTCTTCACGTTCACCGTAATGGGTACGAAACCTGCCCGTCGAACTCCCGACTCTTCCGTGTCGGGCGCAATATCCGGCTCCTGCATGTGAGCGGTTTCACGAATGTCCGCGTCGGCCCTCGCATTCGGCGGTTCCTGGGCGCCGGCGCCGGCGTGTGCTGCACTGTTCGAATGTTCCGAGACGACCTGCCGGATCATCGCGACGACCGTCGCCCCTTCGGTCGCCATCAGCGTGAGCAGATCGTGCTGCTCGCCACGGATCAGGGCCGCGAGCGCACACACGGGACACCAACTGCATCCCTGCTCGGATGCCTGCGCCTGACCCTCGACCGCGCGCGCAAGAATGGGCTCGAGACGCGTGAGCACCGTTTCGGCGAGGGCCCACAGCTCGGCCGCGACATCGGAATGTTCGGATGTCATCCGACGCCTCCCCTCACACCGGCCAGACATTCGGGTCGGGCGCGAACCTGATCACCAGATTCTCGTCGTCGAACTCCGCGCCGACGACGACGCAACGACGAAGCACCGACGCCAGACGCACACGCGTCCGCACGCCGTCGGCGCCGATGATCACATCGTCCTCCACTCGCCCCAGCGTCAGCGAAGACGTGTCGACGACCGGAAGGTGCATCGTCATCGTGTACACCGACTCCAACCCCGACCCCGACTCCCGTGCAACTGCTGGTGTGCCTCGACGCTCGTCCGGTCGGGCGTTCGCAGTTCTGTGCTCGGCCGTGAGCGCATCGAGAGAGGCCAACCCTACCGGTTCCTGCACGGACCGTTCCACGACCACCAGTGTCGCTCCGGCCGCCAGGTGCGCGAAGTCGTGCAGCACCGCCTGCTGAGCGGATCGCCATCCCTCGAACCAGAACACGGCCGGGTGCGCGCCCACCAACCCGACGGACGGCGAATTCAATTGTGGCAGCACCTTGTTGACGACGACGGTATCGACGTTCAGACCCATCAGGACCGCCGCCGACATGGTCCGTCGCGCCTCGGCTATGCCCACGCGTTCCGGAGTGGCGACGACGGTCGCCGACGTCCGTTCGCGGTCGAACAGCAGCTCATGGACGGCGTCGGCATTCGCGACGACGCGCTCGAGAAACGCGACGACGATGGTCAGCCGGGGGTCCGCCCCCGTCCCTGCGACGATGCGATCGTGCTGCGGCCACAGCCGTTCGACGTATCCCGTCACGAGCGACGGCAGCTGCAGGGTGCGTAGGGCGTCCGCCGTCGACGGGAGGTCGACGAACACTGTGTCCCATGCGTTTTCGTCGACCAGCTCGACGATTCTGTGCAGTCCGAGCATCTCCTGAACGCCCGGCGCACCGACGACCTCCTCAGGGTCGATCGCGCCGAACCGGACCCCGTGTTCGTGGCCGGTTCGCGCGACCGACAGCAGTGCGGCGAGCGAGCGGTAACTCGATTCGACGAGCGCCAGGGTGTCGAGTTCGAGCACGTCGAGCCGGTCGGCAACCGAGACGATTCGCCCCCGTGCACCACCGCTCGACGGCAGATCCACGACGTCCGATGTGGAGTGCGCCTGGTCGAACGAGACGACCAGCGAACGACTGCCTGCACGTGCCGCGTCGAGCGCTGCCTTCGCAGCGATCGTCGTCTTGCCCGCCCCGCCCTTGCCGACGAACAGCCGAACGGTCGTCAGCCTTCGACCCGCTTCTTGAGCTCTTTCAGCGCGGTGTCCGTGATGACCTTCTCGGCCTTGCGCTTGAACAACCCGATCATCGGGATGTTCAGATCGACCGTCAGCTCGTAGGTCACGTCGGTACCGCCGGCGCCGTTGTCCTTCAACGTGTAGGAACCGGACTGCGACTTCTGCATCTCTCCCTGCACGAGCTCCCAGGAGACGGCCATACCGTCGGCCGACCACACGTACTGCAACTCGTACGTGTCCTTGACCATGCCCGCGTCGAGAACGAATCGCACTCGATCGGCACGGCCCGACGCGCCCACCTCGAGGACCTCGACGGACTTCGCCGCCGACACCCACGACGGATACGCGTCGAAGTCTGCGATCACGTCCATGACCTGCGCGGACGGAGCGTCGACCGTGATCGACCTCTGAGTTTTCTCGGCCATGCTGTTGGTCCGCTTCCTCTCTGCTCTTCGATACTTCCGTCGCGAGCCGACCCCTACGGGTCATTCCTGCAGGCTCCATCACACACGATCCCTCGTCGAACACACAACGCGGTCCGGACGCCGACATACCCCGCGGAGGCGAAACTAGTCGCGCGCGTGCTCCGGTCGTTCGCCTGCAGGCCTACCTGCCTCTAGCTCGCGCTTGAGCTCGAACGTCACGGCCTTCCCGGCAACCCTGCGGCGACGGTTCTCGGCCGCGAGATCGAGCCCTGCACCGGTGACGCTCGGCTCGGCGTGCAGAAAGTAATGGACGATCACACCGTCGACGACCGGCACGGGCTCCAGCCAGATCTCCATCGTTCCCGTCAAAGCGCCCTCGACGGCCCACCGGATGCCCTGCTCCCCACGATCCTGCGTGACCGTGAGCCGAAGGTCCGGCCACCATCTTCTCCACCGCTCGCGCGGGGACACCGCGTCGTGGATGCGATCGCCCGGCACCGCGAGAAAAGTCTGGTCGGCCACTTGGATACTGCTCATCGGAAGAGCTTCACACATCGCGGTACCGCGTCGCACGTGAGGCGGACGTATGCGCTCGAACTTCCGGTCTACAGTGAGACCGATCAAGCTACTCGTTAGTACAGCTACCGATGCGCCCATGGAGGTTTCCCGTGCGTGAGTTCACTGTGCCCGCCCACTTCGACGTGGAAGACGGGGCGTCGACGGTCGCCACCGTCTACGAGCGCCGGGCGAGTGCGCCCTCCTCGGTGGCGTTCCGACGCCTCGTCGACGGCACGTGGACCGACGTCACGGCACGGGTCTTCGCGGACGAAGTCGTCGCCGTCGCCAAAGGCCTGATCGCCGCCGGTGTCGGCCAGGGAGATCGCGTCGCACTCATGTCGTCGACGCGCTACGAGTGGTCGGTCGTCGACTACGCCATCTGGTCCGCGGGCGGGGTCACCGTGCCGATCTACGAGACGTCGTCCGCCGGGCAGGTCGAGTGGATTCTGTCCGACGCCGAGCCGGTTCTGGTGATCTTGGAGACCGAGGAGCACGCCACCGAGACGGCCGACGTCGTCGCAGCCGCCGCATCCGTGACACGAACGTTCCGCATCGACGGCGACTCCCCGGACTCGGGTGCGATCGCCGAACTCACTCGGCTCGGCACCCAGATCAACGACGCTGTCGTCGAGCAGCGCGTCGGAGCGCTGAAGGCGTCCGATCCCGCCACTCTGATCTACACCTCGGGAACGACGGGCCGCCCCAAGGGCGTTCAACTCACCCACGCCAATCTCGTCGCGGAGTCTCGCGGAATCCGCGAGACCAGCCTGAAGTCGTTGCTGAACGAGCACAGCCGCACGTTGATGTTCCTGCCGATGGCGCACGTTCTCGCCCGCGCGGTCACGATCGCCGCCTTCGACGCGGGCACGACGATCGGGCACACGAACGACATCCCGAACCTCGTGAGCACGTTCGGCTCGTTCCAGCCCGATTTCATCCTGTCGGTGCCCCGCGTCTTCGAGAAGGTCTTCAACACGGCGAAGCAGAAGGCACACGCCGACGGCAAGGGCCGAATCTTCGACGCCGCAGCGGAGACGGCCGTCGCATGGAGCGAAGCGCAGGATTCCGGTGCGGGACTGGTACTTCGGCTCAAGCACGCCGTCTTCGACAAACTCGTCTACTCGAAACTTCGTGCGGCACTGGGAGGTCGGTGCAGGCTCGCGATCTCCGGCGGCGCACCGCTCGGCGCGAGGCTCGGACACTTCTACCGCGGCGTGGGCGTACCGATCTACGAAGGTTACGGACTGACCGAGACCAGCGCTGCGTTCGCAGTCAACACCATCGGCCACCAGCATGTCGGATCGGTGGGACAACCGTTGCCCGGCAATGCAGTTCGTATCGCCGACGACGGTGAGATCCAATTGCACGGCCCCGTCGTGTTCTCCGGCTACTGGCGCAACAACGACGCGTCCGCGGACGCGTTCGACGACGGCTGGTTCCGCACAGGCGATCTCGGTTCGCTCGACGACGACGGCTACATCACCATCACGGGCCGCAAGAAGGAACTGATCGTCACCGCGGGCGGCAAGAACGTCTCCCCCGCGGGCCTCGAGGACCGGTTGCGTGCGCACCCGTTGATCAGTCAGGCCATCGTCGTCGGCGACCAGAAGCCGTTCATCGGCGCCTTGGTGACCCTCGACGACGACGCGCTCAGCGGCTGGAAGTCCGCGCACGGCAAGCCGTCCGGTGCGGGAGCGGCCGACCTGGCCGACGACGCGGATCTGCGTTCCGAGATCGATGCCGCGATCGCCGATGCCAACACATCGGTGTCTCACGCCGAGGCCATCAAGAAGTACCGCATCCTGCCCGCGGACTTCACCGAGGAGGCAGGCGAGATGACGCCGACCATGAAGCTGAAGCGGAACGTGATCACCAAGTCCTACGCGGACGAGATCGAGGCGCTCTACGTCAAGTAGTGCGGCTACGCCGCCCGTGCGCGGATAGTCGGACCATGGTCCAACTATCCGCGCACGGGCGCATCAGCGCATGAACGAACGGAGACGCTGGGCCAGAGTGTCCCAGCGCCACTCTTTCTCGACCCAGGCCCGGCCCGCGTTGCCCATCGATGCAGCGAGGGTCGGGTCGGCGAGCAGACGCACCAGCGCATCGACGATCTCCTGCGTCGATCGACCGTCGACGACGTATCCGGTCTTGTTCTGCTGCACCGTTTCCGGTGCGCCGCCGGACATTCCGGCCACGACGGGTACACCCGTCGCGGACGCTTCGAGGTAGACGATGCCGAGACCCTCGACGTCGAGTCCGGCACCACGAGTCCGGCTCGGCATCGCGAAGACGTCGGCGATGGTGTGGTGTGCGGCGAGTTCCGCGGACGGCACCGTGCCCGTGAAGATCACGTGCTTCTCGACGCCCGCCGTGCGCGCGAGTTCGCGGAGCGCGCCCTCGTACGGGCCGCCGCCGACGATCACCAGGACGGCACCGTCGACGCGCTCACGCACCGCGGCGATCGACCGAATCAACATGTCCTGCCCCTTGCGCGGAACGAGGCGTGACAGGCAGAGAACGGTGGGCCGATCCCCCAATCCGTAACGCGCACGGAGCTCTTCACGCGCACCGGGGTCCGGTGCGAAGCGTGTGGTGTCGACGCCGGGCGGGAGGTGTTCGAGAGCGGCCTGCGCGCCGAACGCCGACGCGAATCGCTTGCGCGTGTACTTGCTGACGTACGTGACCGTGTCGACGGAGTTCCCGATCAGTCGAAGCGTGCCTCGCCCGCCGGGCACCATCGACCAGCCCACCTCGTGGCCGTGGGTGCTCGCGAGAATCGTCTCGGCACCCGCACGTCGCAGCACGGGCGCCATGACGGCGAGCGGCGCTGCAGCACCGAACCAGACGCTGTCGCATTCGTGGGACTGGACCAACGACGCGGCACGACGGGCGACGAGCGGCGTCGGCAGCATCAACGTCGTGGGGTGCCGGACCACCTCGAAGGGCTGGCGTGCATCGAACTTCACGTGACTGTCGCCGCGCCACCGCGGGGCGTAGACCACCAGTTCCTCGGCAGGTAGCTGACTGGCGAACGTGTGCAGGTAGGACTGGATCCCACCGGGCCTGGGCGGAAAGTCGTTCGTCACCAACAAGGTCCGACGCATCGCTCGAGCGTAGGTCAACGTGACTGCGTCGCCACCCACGACCCCCACTGATCAACGACATCGTCGGTCCCGGTACCGAGCACCTCGGAGAACACTCGGTCGACGTCGGCCGCCGACTTCGGCCCGTCGGCCATTCGCTCGTACAGCGACCGGAGTGCGTCCTCGCCGAACCGCTCGGCGACGAACGCCGCCACCGACCACGCCGATTCGTACGCCAATGTCGACCGCGTGCCGCCCGCGGTGAAATCACCGTCCTCCGGGAGAACCGTCGGCGGTCCCCCGACCGCGACCAGCCTGCTCAGTGTCGGCGCGAGTTGCCCGAACGACGCGCCCGTGTCGCGGTAACCCGAGTAGTCGGCGAATCCCTCGAGCATCCACATCGGCGATCCGTCGACCGTGGTGGACCTGGCGGCGACATGGGTGAGTTCGTGACGCAACACCGATCGTGTCGTGAACTCGGTGAGCCGGTCGGATGCTGCGGGCCCGAACACCACGCGTTGCCCCGCGACGGGTCGGCCCGGGTCGACCGTGTCCGACATCGAGACCGCGGCGACGTTCGCACCTGCGGCATTCTCCCCCACCACCGCGGCGAATTCCTCCGGCGAGCCGGTGACGAACACGACCGCGGCGCGACGCCACTCGTCACCCCAGAAACCGGAGACGGCGTCGACCGCGCCGGGAAGCTCGCGCGCGAGTGCGCCTGCGAGCGCCGTCTGCTCCGGATGAGCGACGACGACGGACGTGCCGCCTGCCGTCGAAACCTGCGTCGTGGACACCGGTCCGAAATCCCACGGCCCACGCCACGTGTGTCGGTCGATCCCGGCAACGTCCGCATCGGAGACGATCCGCCATCGGTCGCCGCGCTCGGCGACCAGCAGTGACACCGGCCTGCGCGTCGGGACGTCGTCGGTGCCGTCGATCGAGTAGCGGAGAACGACGGACGGCGCCCAGACATCGGCGGCGTTCAACGGCGACGCCACCTCGGACGGGACCGGTGTTTCCGGTTCGTCGACGAGTTCGTATCCCCAGTCCGACAGCGGAACGCCCGAGAGGTTGTCGGCGCGGGAGATCTGAGCCTGCAGGAACTCCGGCGCCGCCGCGGGGTCTACGAGATCGGCCAGCGCGGTGGCGTCGTTCGTGCGCACGGCGTCGGCCCATCGATCGAGCAGCTGTTCGACGCCTTCTCGTCGCTGATCCTCGTACGGATTGGCAGGCGGCTCCCCGGCAGGCGACGCGGGGGCGTCGACCACCGGTGCACTGCACGCTGTCAGCAAGGCCATCGCGACGACGACGGCCGCGACCCAGGAGCGGGTCACGGCCGATCGGAGTCGTCGATCAGTAGCGACGGGCACCGTAGAACGGGAACGAGGCCATCGACTGCACCTTGACGGGCACGCCGAACGTCGACGCGTGCAGCACGTTGCCGTTGCCCGCGTAGAGCCCCACATGCGAGGCATCGGGATAGAACAGCACGACGTCGCCGGGCTGAAGATCCTTCTGGTCCACCGGCGTTCCGCCTTGGGCCTGAGCCTGGCTGGACCGTGGAAGCGTTTTGCCGACCTGCTTGTAGGCCCACACGACCAGGCCCGAGCAGTCGAACCCGTCGGGACCCGTCGCGCCCCAGACGTACGGCTTTCCGATCTGCGTCATGCCTGCCTGCAACGCCGCGATTCCCGATCCAGGGACGAGGTTCTGCAGGATCTTGTTCAGGTCGAATCCGGGAGGCAGTGGGGTCCCAGCCAGCTCGGCCTGCTGGTCGCTCGACAGCGCACCGTACGCGGCCATGACGTCGGCCATCTGGCTCTGCAGTTCGCTCTGCTTCGCCTGGAGGTCGTCCGAGACCATCTTGGCCTGCTCTGCGGCCGTACGCGCGGCATCCGCGGCCTGCTCGGCCGCCTGCTCGGCGGTACGTGCGTCCGAGGTGGCTTGTTTGAACTGCTCGACCTGGCGGGCAGTCTCGGCAGAGATGACGTCGAGAGCCGACATCTGGTCGAGTAGCTGCTGCGGGGAGTCGCTCACCATGACCGCGAAGAGGCGGTTGGTTCTCCCACCCTGGTAGTTGACGTTCGCGACCTTGTCGATCGCCGGCTTCAACTGCGCGAGTGCGTCTTCCGCCGCCTGCAGCGCCACCCGATGGGTGTCCACGGAGGCCTCTGCGTCGCGCTGGGCCGCAGTCTTGGCGTCCAGGTCGATCTGAGCGTTGTGCAGGGCTTCGGTGGTCTGCTCCGATTCGCGAGACAGGTCGGCGAGGCGGGTCTGAGCATCGGTCGCGCTGCCGATCTGCGGCTGCGCGTGCGCGATCGCCGTCGGGCTCGCGAGGAGGCACGCTGCCAGGGCAGCGGTCAGCACAGCGCGTTTGGAACGAGTGACGCGTTTGACGGTCGGTGTCGCCACGAGGAGGTGACTCTCCGTTCTTGCCGAGACCACCGGATCGAACCGCGCAAACGGTCCCTCGGCGGGGATAACAATTCGAAAACGAACCATACCCACGGACTAGGTCTTGTGGACAGGTTTGACGTCGGCAATTCGTAGGAATCAGCGTACGAAAAGTACGTGAATTCCTGACGAACAGCTTTGCCAGGCTACGAAAAGACGGGATTGCTGTCCATTCGATGCCGAATCGTTGTGACAACCCACAACTTTCCGGCAGGCCGTGACACTGTCGTGTCACGAGGCCTCACACGACGAGAGCAGCACCGGACATCACGAGCCGGTGGGCTCGGTTCCGATGCTGCTCGTCGGTAGATCATGCTGGCGTCCGGTAACAGACGTCAGTAGCGGCGCGCTCCGTCGTACGGCATCGACGCGACCGGTGCGACCTTGACCGGAACACCGGACGTGGACGCGTGAACGACGTTGCCGTTGCCGACGTAGATTCCCGAGTGCGATCCGCCGTAGAAGGAGATCACGTCACCGGGTTGCAAGTCGGACTGAGAAACAGGAGTTCCTGCTGCTGCCTGGTCGTAGCTGGTGCGCGGCAGGCTGATACCGGCCTGCTTGTATGCCCACTGCACGAGACCCGAGCAATCGAAGGAGTCGGGGCCCGACGCACCGTAGACGTACGGGGCGCCGATCTTGGACTCTGCGGCCTGAACGGCCTTGGCTGCGGGCGTGACCTGCGGAGCAATACCTGCGGGAGCACCCGGCAACGCGGGCGCCCCGGGCAGGCCCGGGAGCTCGGTCGGAAGCTGAATGCCCGGGATCTCCGGAACTTCGAAGGTTCCGACGCCGGGGATGGTGATGGGGGCCGCCATTGCGGGAGCAGCAGGAAGGACCACTGCGCCGGCTGTGATCGCGCCGGCTACGAGGACTCGACGCAATGAACGGGTTGAAGTGTGTGACGCCACGAGAAGGGGTTGCTCCGTTTCTTCCACTCATCCGCCGACCGAGTTAGCTGACGGGTTCGGGCTGGGAAGATCAGCCCTACCCACCGGCACGCGGTAGCGATTCGGCGGGATTCACCCCAGTGGAAATCGGGTTCCCGGTTCGGGGCCCTCACGAGGTCCCGATTAGGCGGTGACTTGCGACGCCACTCCGGTGTGGATTGGCGAGACTCCGCAAGGTCTCAGGAAGGTTACGAAACGGCATACGTCCGTGTCGACCCCGACGCGCCGGGCAAGCCCTATTAGTTCCGTTTTCGACTACATCGCTTGCTGGTCGGCCTCTTGGTCACGGGGCGGTAACGGCGAGCTGTCCATCGGCTGATCGTCGTCCGTCACCAGACGCAGACGGGGTACGAGACCGACGTCCGCGAGGACACCCATCGCACCGAGTTCTTCCTGGTCGATGTCGATTTTGGAGGTACGCGAGCGCACGTCCACACGCTCCCCGGAAGGCCACCCCGGCGCCCCGAGAAGGACCGTGACAACGCAGTCCGCGCACGCGATGTCGCGGACCTTGCAATCACTGCAATCGACAATCATGTGATCCTCGTCTCTTTCGTCGTTCGAGCGTCGTTCACAGGCCCGATTCGGCCGTCGAGAGGGAACCTAGCGACGCCCTCCGACACCTTCGGCGACGACGGATCTCGAGCCCGCATGTTGTCGGTGCTTCCGTCTAGCGTCCAGATCTTGTGAGCCTTCCGATCCAGCTGACGTTCGACGAACTGGACACCCCTCTGCACGACACGACGTTCGTCGTCGTGGACCTCGAGACGACGGGCGCCAGCGCGGACACCGAAGCGATCACCGAGATCGGCGCCGTGAAGATTCGGGGCGGCGAGGTCGTCGGCGAGTTCGCGACGCTCGTCGATCCCGGCCGATCGATCCCGCCGTACATCGTCGAACTCACCGGCATCACGACCGCGATGCTGATCGGCGCACCACGCATCGAACGCGTGCTGCCCGCGTTCCTCGAATTCGCCCAGGGCGCAGTGCTGGTGGCACACAACGCGAGATTCGACATGGGCTTCCTGCGGGCTGCCGCCAGCCGTCTCGACGTCGCCTGGCCCAAGTTCTCGGTCCTGTGCACGGTCAAGCTGGCGCGACGCGTCCTCACCCGCGACGAGGCACCGTCGGTCAAGCTTTCGGCGTTGGCCTCCCTGTTCCAGGTCAGCACTCGGCCCACCCACCGCGCGCTCGACGACGCACGCGCGACCGTCGACGTCCTGCACGCGTTGATCGAACGCGTCGGAAACCAGGGCGTGCACAGTTACGCCGAACTGGTCGACTACCTGCCGAACGTGTCGTCGGGCCAACGGGCGAAGCGGCACCTCGCCGCCGGCCTGCCGCGGACGCCCGGCGTGTATCTGTTCAAGGGCCCGGGAAACGAGGTGCTGTACGTCGGCACGTCGACCGATCTGCAGCGCCGTGTCCGCAACTACTTCACGGGCTCCGAGACTCGTGGACGCATGAAGGAGATGGTCGACCTCGCCGTCGGCGTCGATCACGTCGAGTGCGCCCACGGGCTCGAAGCCGGAGTGCGCGAACTCCGGCTTCTGAGTGCCCACATTCCTCCGTACAACCGGCGTTCGAAGTTTCCGAAGAAGGGGTGGTGGATCACGACCACCTCGGAGGCTTTTCCTCGTCTGTCGGTCGTCCGTGTACCCACGCCCGGCAGTCTCGGTCCGTTCACGGCGCGAGCCGACGCGGCCGATGCTGCGGCCCTCGTGGCGGAGTACGCGGGAATTCGCACGTGCACCCGCAGGCTCCCCGCGACGAAGCTGCACGGGGGTGACTGCCCGCCGACGGCGGTCGGTGGATGCGCAGCCGCGTCCTCGGGGCTGCTGTCGGCCGAGGAGTACGCGTCGTATCCCGAGAAGTTCCTGGCTCTCGCAGCAGGTCTCGACGACTCCGTCTTGCTCGCCGCTCGAGCGAAGGTCACCCGGTTGGCGGACTCCGAGCTCTTCGAGTCCGCGGCGCGCCTGCGCGACCGTCTCGCAATCCTCGCCGACATGCTCGCGCGGATGCATCGGCTCGCGGCCGTGGCGGCGATCGCGGAACTCGTGGCGGCCCGACGAACACCCGAGGGTGGGTGGGAGCTCGCGGTCGTCCGCTACGGCCGCCTTACCGGCGCAGCCGTGGCGCCGCGGCGTGTACACCCGATGCCCGTCGTCGAGGCCATCACGGCCTCCGCCGAAACGGTGGCCCCGGACGACACACCGCTGCGCGGCGCGTCACCGGAAGAAGTAGGCCTCATCGCGCGCTGGCTCGACTCCGACGGCGTCCGCATAGTCCGGACCACCGACGGCTGGATGTCGCCCGTCCACGGGGCAGGCAGCTGGCGAGAGTGGTGCCGCACCGCCAGAGAGGTCTCACGACGCGAACACCGGGCCTACGACGACGTCCGACATCGGTGACGGGCCCGCCCTCTAAGCTCGTCCACGTCACGTGCGACCGACGTGTCGCCATCGTTCGTGGAGGAGCCCAATGATCAACGCCATCGTCATGATCGACGCCGAGGCGAACGCCATCCCCGAGACCGCTCAGGCGGTGGCCGACGTCGCAGGCGTCACCGAGGTGTATTCGTGCGCAGGCGACGTCGACCTGATCGCGATCGTGAAGGTGCGCGATCACCAGCAGATCGCCGAGGTCGTCACCGGAGGCATCAACAAGGTGCCAGGCGTACTGAACACCGCGACGCACATCGCGTTCCAGTCGTATTCGAGTGCCGACGTCGAGGCAGGCTTCTCCATCGGCGAGTGAGCCGGGTAGTAGTCAGTCCAACTCGTTGGACCGCGTCACCCACCGGGCCAACAGATCCGTGGCTGCACCCGAGTCGATCGCCGTCGCCGCGCGAGTGAGTCCCGACGCCACCGCGGGCACCAGCCCGTCGGCGTTCAGCCCGTCGGTGATTCCGCCGTGAGCCGCCAGCGCGGCAGCAGCGTTCAGCAGAACCGCGTCGCGCACCGGCCCGGTCTCCCCCGCGAACACCGCCCGCGCGACGCCTGCGTTGTACATCGCGTCACCGCCGCGCAGCGCGTCGATGGGAACGAGGTCGAGTCCGAAGTCCCGTGGGTCCAAGGTCGTGGCCGTGACCGACCCGCCGGACACCACGTGCACGGTCGACGTCGTCGACAGCGTGATCTCGTCCAGGCCGTCGTCGCCGCGCACCACCAGTGCGCTGGTGCCCCGTTCGGCGAACACTCCGGCCACCACCGACGCGAGGGACTCGAACGCGCAGCCGATCAGTCCGGCCCGAGGACGGCCCGGATTCGTCAGCGGTCCGAGCACGTTGAACGCCGTCGGGATCCCGATCTCCTTGCGCGCCGGGCCCGCGAAGCGCAGTGCCGGGTGGTAGACGGGTGCGAAGCAGAAGCCGATCCCGACGTCGCGAACAGTCTGCGCGACACCGTCCGGCCCCAGCCCGAACTTCACGCCGAGCGCTTCGAGCACGTCCGTCGTACCGCTCTTCGACGACGCGGCCCTGTTTCCGTGCTTGACGACGGGCGCGCCTGCCGCTGCGACGACGACGGCGGCCATCGTCGAGATGTTGACCGTGTCGGCGCCGTCGCCGCCCGTGCCGACGACGTCGACCGAATTCGGCTCGCTCGCAACGAGATTCGCATGCGCAAGCATCGAGTCCGCGAGGCCGCGAACCTCGGCCGACGTCGGGCCCTTCATCTTGAGGGCGACACCGAAGGCCGCGATCTGCGCCGCAGTCGCGTTGTCGGACATGATCTCGTCCATCGCCCAACCGGTATCGGCGGCCGACAGATCGGTCGACGACGTCAACGCGCCCAGAATCGACTTCCACGTCCGCTGCGATTCGCCGGCCTTCGGATCGGTCATGTTCTCCCCGTGTCTTCCTGCGCTGACGGCTGTTCGGGCCGACGCACTCGACCCTCTGTCGTGCGCACGAAGCTTAGCTAGGCGCGCTCGGTCGCATCGGCACCAGGTTGCAGCGCATCCCACCCGAGAACGATCCCGCCCCGCCGCTGAGCCAGACCCGCCATTCGCGACCGTTCCTGCGAGCAGTGCAGCGCATCGACGATCTGCACTCGCTGCAATGTCACCGACACTCCGTCCTCGACCGGTAGGCGTCGATCTGCATCGTCGATCGTGATCGTGGCCGCCGGTTCCACGAGCGCGTAGCCGTCCTGCGCCGCGATCGCCGCCGCGTCGGACACCGTGTCCGACGGCAGCACCAGATGGTGACGAAGCACCGCCTCCTTCGTCGCGACGAAACCGCCGTCGTCGGTTCCTCGGTCGAGTGCGGCCGAACAGGATTCGGCGTCGTCGAACGAGGACGCCACTACCACCAGATCGTCGCGAGTGGGGTCCAGAGGCACCGTCTTCGAGCGCGAGAACAACCGCCGGAACCAACCACCACCATCGTTCGTTGACATGAGGCAAGCCTTGCACGACACCGGCCCACCGAGTCGTCCACAGGGCCTGAACTGCGCCTTTCGCGAGAGTGTCGACGGCGCCTGTCGATCCGACGCGCCAAGACCGGACCCGGGTATGCGTTCGGTACTACGGGCAGTCATACTTCTTTCTGTGACGAGCGCTGTAGGGACTCAAGGATCGGCAATCACCCAACGCGTGCACTCGCTGAACCGTCCCAATATGGTCAGCGTCGGCACCATCGTGTGGCTGTCGAGCGAACTCATGTTCTTCGCTGGACTTTTTGCGATGTACTTCGTCGCGAGAGCACAGGCGAATGGAAACTGGCCACCGGAGCCGACCGAACTCAACCTCGCGCTGGCCGTACCGGTCACCGCGGTGCTGATCGCGTCGTCGTTCACCTGCCAGCTCGGCGTCTTCGCCGCCGAGCGCGGTGACGTCTTCGGGTTGCGCCGCTGGTACATCATCACCCTGGCCATGGGCGCGTTCTTCGTGCTCGGCCAGGGCTATGAGTACTACCACCTGGTGCACGAGGGCACGACGCTGTCGTCGAGCGTGTACGGATCGGTCTTCTACATCACGACCGGTTTCCACGGACTCCACGTCATCGGCGGTTTGATCGCCTTCGTCTTCCTGATCACGCGAACGCTGGTCAGCAAGTTCACGCCCGCGCAGGCTACGGCGGCGATCGTGGTGTCGTACTACTGGCACTTCGTCGACATCGTGTGGATCGCACTGTTCGCGACCATCTACTTCATTCGCTAACGCGCATGAGCTGTAATTCAGTTTTCACTTCGCCAGCGGACGTTCGGTACCAGCCCCCGACGTTCAGTCCGTCCCGACACGACAAGGGATAGAAGATGAGTTCATCTCCCCCAGCAGCACCCGGTGACAGCACCAGCGGATCCGCATCTGCCGGATCTCCGTCGGCCGTGAAGAGCCGGCGTCAGCGCAAGGTACGCCGCCGCGTCACCGGCGCCCTAGTCCTCATGATGGGACTCATCAGCGCGGGGTTCCTCGCTTCTGCCCTGACTCCCACCCCGCAGGTCGCGACGGCCGACGAGGACTCGGCCGCGCTGATCCGCGAAGGCAAGCAGTTGTACGACACGTCGTGTGTCACGTGCCACGGCGTCAACCTGCAGGGTGTGCAGGACCGCGGACCCAGCCTCATCGGTGTCGGTGAAGCAGCCGTCTACTTCCAGGTCTCGTCGGGTCGTATGCCTGCGGTGCGCAACGAAGCCCAGATCATGCGCAAGCCACCGAAGTTCGACGACAAGCAGGTCGACGCACTCGGCGCCTACATCCAGGCCAACGGCGGCGGCCCGACCGTCGTCCGTGACAGCAACGGCGAGATCGCACAGTCCTCGCTCGCCGACGGCGACATCGCCCGCGGTAGCGAGCTGTTCCGTCTCAACTGCGCGTCGTGCCACAACTTCACCGGTGAGGGCGGCGCACTGTCCTCCGGCAAGTTCGCTCCGGCCCTCGGGCCCGCGAGCGAGCAGCAGATCTACACCGCGATGCTCACCGGACCTCAGAACATGCCGAAGTTCTCCGATCGTCAGCTGACGCAGGAGGAGAAGGTCGACATCATCTCGTACGTCAAGTCCGCCCAGGAGACCAACCCTCAGGGTGGTTGGGGCCTCGGTGGATTCGGCCCCGGCACCGAAATGATCGCCATCTGGGCCATCGGAATCGCTGCCGTCGTCGGCGCAACATTGTGGATCGGAGCAAGGTCATGAGCGACGGCGAGTCCCGGCGCACCGACAGCGGACACGGCGACGCCACCAAGGGCGGACCGGTGGACGTGAACAAGAAGTACACCGACGAGGAACTCGCCGGTATGACCCGCGACCAGCTCGTCGAACTCGGCACCAACCTCGACCACGTCGACGTTGCGTACCGCCGTGACCGCTGGGCCGTCAAGGGCACCCGCGCCGAGAAGCGTGCCGAGCGAGGCGTGGCCGCGTGGTTCGCACTCGCGGGCATCTCGGCCGTCGCGTTCATCGCGATCTACCTCTTCTGGCCGTGGCAGTACGCAGGCCGTGGCGAGGAGAACTACGGCTTGTACACGCTGTACACCCCCCTCATCGGTCTGACGATGGGTCTGGCGATTCTGGGTGTCGGCGTCGGTGCCGTCCAGTTCACGAAGAAGTTCATCCCCGAAGAGGTCTCCATCCAGGATCGTCACGACGGCGGTTCTTCCGAGGTCGACCGCAAGACGGTCGTCGCGGAGCTGGGCGACTCGTTCGAGACGTCGACGCTGGGTCGCCGCAAGGTCATCAAGCGCTCGCTCGTCTTCGGCGGCGGCGCACTCGGAGTCATGGCTCTTCTGCCGCTGGGTGGACTCGTGAAGAACCCGTGGGCGGAAGGTGACAAATCTCCGCTCTGGGTTTCCGGATGGACCCCGCGCTACCCTGGTGAGACGATCTACCTTCGGCGCGACACCGGTCGTCCCCACGACGTCGTTCTGGTGCGTCCCGAGGATATGGATGCCGGAGCCATGGAAACCGTGTTCCCCTTCCGCGAAGCCGATCGCGGTGACGATCACGCACTGCTCGCAGGACTGCGTGGAATTCGCAACTCCGTCATGCTCATCCGTCTCCGCACGGAGGACGCCGACAAGGCCATCAAGCGCAAGGGCCAGGAGAGCTTCAACTACGGCGATTACTTCGCCTACTCGAAGATCTGCACCCACCTCGGTTGCCCGACGTCGCTGTTCGAACAGCAGACGAACCGAATCCTGTGCCCGTGCCACCAGTCGCAGTTCAACGCCCTCGAATACGGCAAGCCGCTCTTCGGCCCCGCCGCTCGCGCGCTGCCGCAGCTGCCCATCACGGTCAACGAGGAAGGCTTCCTCGTTGCCAACGGTGACTTCATCGAAGCCCTCGGACCCGCCTTCTGGGAGCGTCCGAACCGCGAAGCGGAGAGTGAATCATGAGTCCTTCACTGCAAACCCTCGCAGCCAAGCAGGCAGACGACGTCGACAGTCGCTACCACTTGGCGCCGGGCCTGCGTCGGCAGATCAACAAGGTCTTCCCGACGCACTGGTCGTTCCTGCTCGGTGAGATCGCCCTGTACAGCTTCGTCATCCTGCTGATCTCGGGTGTGTTCCTGACGCTGTTCTTCGACCCGTCGCTCAGCGAAGTCGAATACAACGGCATCTACGAGCCGCTCCGCGGTGTGACCATGTCCCGGGCGTACGAGACGGCATTGAACATCTCGTTCGAGGTCCGCGGCGGTCTGTTCATGCGACAGATTCACCACTGGGCCGCCCTGATGTTCGCCTGCTCGATCATCGTGCACATGCTGCGCATCTTCTTCACCGGTGCGTTCCGTCGCCCGCGTGAAGCGAACTGGGTCATCGGCTGCCTGCTGCTGATCCTGGCGATGTTCGAAGGCTTCTTCGGATACTCGCTTCCCGACGACCTGCTGTCCGGCACGGGCCTGCGCGCCGCGTTCTCGGGCATCACGATGAGCGTCCCGGTCATCGGTACCTGGCTGCACTGGCTGATCTTCGACGGCGACTTCCCCGGCACGATCATCATCCCGCGCCTGTACGTCGCGCACGTTCTGTTGCTTCCCGCGATCATTCTCGCGCTGATCGCCGCTCACCTCGCGTTGGTCTGGTACCAGAAGCACACGCAGTTCCCCGGACCCGGCCGTACCGAGAAGAACGTCGTCGGCGTGCGCATTCTCCCGGTCTTCGCCGTCAAGTCCGGTGCGTTCTTCGCCGTGACGTTCGGTGTGCTCGCTCTCATGGGTGGTCTGCTGCAGATCAACCCGGTCTGGAACCTCGGCCCGTACAACCCGGCCCAGGTCTCGGCTGGTTCGCAGCCCGACTTCTACATGATGTGGACCGACGGTCTGGCACGTCTGTGGCCCGCGTGGGACATCTACATCGCGAACCGCTACACGATCCCCGCGGTGTTCGCCGTCGCGGTCATCATGGGCTTGGTGTTCACGGTCATGATCGCCTACCCGTGGATCGAGAAGCGTCTCACCGGAGACAACGCTCACCACAACCTGCTGCAGCGTCCGCGCGACGTTCCGGTCCGCACCGCCATCGGCGCAATGGTTCTGGCGTTCTACATCGTTGCGACGCTGTCCTGCATCAACGACATCATCGCGTACAAGCTCGACATCTCCCTGAACGCGATGACGTGGATCGGCCGTATCGGAATCCTGATTCTGCCTCCGATCGCGTACTACGTGGCGTACCGCTTCTGCATCGGTCTTCAGCGGAGCGACCGCCAGGTGCTCGATCACGGAATCGAGACGGGCATCATCAAGCGTCTGCCTCACGGCCAGTACGTCGAGGTGCACCAGCCGCTCGGCCCGGTCGACGATCACGGACACCCGATCCCGCTCGAGTACCAGGGCGCTGCAATTCCGAAGAAGATGAACAAGCTCGGTTCTGCCGGCAAGCCCGGCTCGGGTTCGATGTTCCGTCCGGATCCGGTTGCCGAGAGCAAGGCACTCGAAGAGGCCATCCACCATGGCGAGCTCGAGCAGCTCGCGATGCTCCGCGAATACCAGGCAGGTATTCACGGAAACGGCTCGAACGGCCACGGTTCCAACGGCAACGGCCACGCCACCAATGGCAACGGCCACGGTTCGAACGGCCACGCCGCGCAAGACGGCGGCACGGCAGGCGAGCAGTCGACGGCTCGTCGCGAAAGCGACATCGAGCGCTAGAGCGTTTGCACGACGAAGGGCGGCACCGTTTTCGGTGCCGCCCTTCGTCGTTCCGCTACCCCTCCCCTCCCCCGGCCCCACGAGGCCGAGAGTTCGTCCACGGCCGTACATTTCAAGCGGTGCCCGCGACGGACCAGGTTTCCGACGGCCGAAGCGCGGGGCATACGGCGAACGTGACCAACGAACGACAACGCATCCTGTCGGTGGCGCGACGCACCCTGGGCCTCGACGAGCTGCGTCCCCTCCAGATCGACGCCGTGTCCGCGCTTCTCGACGGACGCGACGTTCTCGCCGTGATGGCAACCGGATACGGAAAGTCGGCCATCTTTCAAACTGCGGCGGCAATGCTCGACGGGTTGACCGTCGTCGTATCGCCGTTGATTGCACTTCAGCAGGATCAAGTGCAGTCACTCGAAGAACTGGACTCGCCGTCGGCTCCTGTTGCCGTTGCGCTGAACTCGCAGCACTCCGACGCCGAACGCGAGGATGTGCGCGACCGTCTCGTCGCCGGCGACATCGATCTCCTCTATCTCTCTCCCGAACAGCTGGTGCGCGACGACGTCCTGGCCGCCCTAGCCGATGTCGGTATCGCACTCGTGGCAGTCGACGAGGCGCACTGTGTGTCGTCGTGGGGCCACGAGTTCCGCCCCGACTATCTTCGTGTCGGCGAAGCAGTGACCGCACTCGGCCGCCCGACCGTGATCGCGCTGACGGCAACCGCTTCTCCTCCGGTGCGTGACGACATCGTCGAGAAGCTGTCGCTCCGCGATCCGGTCCGCCTGTCGGGTGGGTTCGACCGGCCCGAGATTCGGTTCGAAGTGCGCACGCACGCCGACGAACAGGCAACCGTAGACGCAGCCGTGGAGGACGCGTCGACGCTCGACGGCCAGGGCCTCGTGTACATCGACACGCGCGCCGCGTCGGAAAGCGTGGCAGAGACGCTGACGGCTGCCGGTAGGCCCGCCGCGGCATATCACGGAGGCCTGAAGCAGAACGACCGTGACCGTGTCGCGAAGGACTTCGCAACCGGGGACATCGACATCGTGGTCGCCACGTCCGCGTTCGGAATGGGAATCGACAAGCCGGACATACGATTCGTCGTCCACGCGGCGGCACCGGGGTCCGTCGACGCGTACTACCAGGAAGCCGGACGGTGCGGACGCGACGGCCGTGCCGCGCTCGCGCGACTCCACTACTACCCGGGCGGTCTGTCGATGCACCGATTCTTCGCGACGCGCACCGTCGACGAATCGCTGATCCGACGCGTCGTGAAGACTCTCGGCTCGGCGGGGCGCGCCCTTCCGCTGTCCGGGATCAAGGACCGACTGAAGAACAGGTCCCGCAAGCTGACCATGGTGATCAACCTGTTGGTCGAGTCAGGCGCGCTCGAACGCACCGAGGCCGGGTTGGTGCCGGTCGGTGACGTGAGCGCGAAAGAGGCCATCGCCGAAGCGACGTCGTTGACCGAGGCCGAACAGAAGTACGCACGTTCCCGCGTCGACATGATGCGTGGCTACGCCGAATCCACTCGGTGTCGTCGACGGCACATCCTGGAGTACTTCGGCGAGGAGCTCGGCTCCCCGTGCGGCAACTGCGACATGTGTTCCACCGGGGCCGAATCGGAGGACATTCCTGACGGAAGGTTCACGTTGGGCGACGTCGTCGAGCATCCCGACTGGGGCAGGGGAACGGTCAGCGCCGTCGAATCCGACCGCATCACTGTGCTGTTCGACGACGAAGGTTACAAGACGTTGGCGCTGAGCGTGATCGGAGACGACCTCGACAAAGCCGGATAGCCCCTCTACGCAGCGAGCGCCGACCCCAATCGGGATCGGCGCTCGTGGCGTGAATGCGGTTGTGTGTCAGTGCTTCTCGGGTCCGACGTGGTACTCGAACACCAAGCCTGCGGCAGCCGACAGAATCAGCACGACACCGAAGGCGATGAGCCACCAGAGGAAGAAGGCGAAACCGATCGCGGTGACCGATGCAGCACCGGCGAGCAGGATCGGCCAGAAGCTGCCCGGGCTGAAGAAGCCCAGATCGCCTGCGCCGTCGCTGATCTCGGCGTCGTCGAAGTCCTCGGGACGAGTGTCCAGACGACGAGCGACGAACCGGAAGTAGGTTCCGATGATCAGCGTCAGGCCGACCGACAGGGCGATGGCCGTGACACCGGCCCACTCGACGCCGGTCCGCGAGAAACCGGTGAAGAGGGCGTACACGATCCCGACCAGAAGAAAGAAGACAGTCAGGATCTCGAAGATCTTGGCTTCGATTTTCATATCAGCAGTCTCTCTTGGTCAGTTGCCGTCGGCGACGGATTCGGATCTGACGGTGCGGTCCGTGTAGAACGGCGTGGTGCTGGTTGCGATCGGATCCTGACCGATTGCTTCCAGAGCCTGTGCGTTGGTCAACGCCTGGCCACCTTCGGACAGCGGCTTGCGCAGTTCGATGTACTCCTGGAAGTCGTCCGGAGACACCGCGCGAACCTCGAAGTTCATCATCGCGTGGAAGGTGCCGCACATTTCGGTGCAACGGCCGACGAACGCACCCTCACGCTCGATCTCGGAGATCTGGAAGACGTTGTCCGAGTGGTTTTCCTTCGGGTTCGGGAGAACGTCGCGCTTGAAGAGGAACTCGGGAACCCAGAAGCCGTGGATGACGTCCGACGACGCGAGCACGAACTCGATGCGCTTACCCGTCGGGAGAACCAGAACCGGAATCTCGTCGCTGGTTCCGACCGTCTCGATCTTGTTGTAGCGCAGGTAAGACAGGTCCTGCGGGCTCGCGCCGTGGATCGCGCCGGGAACGAACTCGCCGTCTTCGCTGCCCTCGGCACCCTCACCTGGCGTGGCGCCGGCCTCGGCTGCGGCCTGCTCTTCGAGGTCGGTGCCGTCGTACTTGGCTTCGCCGTCCTTGAGATCGACGGTCTGGTAGCCGAACTTCCAGTTCCACTGGTAGGCCGTGACGTCGACAGTCACGTCGGGGTCCGGGGTCTTCTCGTCGACGTAGTTCTGCACGACGACGGTGAAGTAGAACAGAACCGCGATGATCACGAACGGAACGGCCGTGTACGCAAGTTCGAGAGGCACGTTGTATGCCGTCTGACGCGGGAACTCGGGTGAATCCTTCTTCTTCCGGTGGAAGATGACCACCCAGAAGATCAGAGCCCACACGATGATGCCCATGATCAGGGCTGCCACCACGGACCACGTCCACAATTCGCGAATCGACTTACCCTGGGGCGTGACCCCCATGGGGAATCCGAAGCGCAGGACATCGTTGTCGATGGAACAGCCCGACAACAGCAACGCGGCAACGCCGAGAAATGCTGTCAGCCCAGCTCGCCGAAGGATCCGACTCTGCGCCACGTTCACGCCTTCCTGATCGTTCACCACTGAAGAATGAGGGCGTCCACATGCAGATGCCCATGTACTACGCAGCGTAGACCAAAGGACCCGTGAGGCCACTGTCGGGTCGTTACCTTGCGCGCGCCGTGTCTGCGGCATACTCGGTCATCGGCGCCGGCGGGCTCGTGAGAGCCAGGTCGGTGTAGGCAAAGAATCCATCGATCTACGAAACGAGGTAGTAGGCGCTGTGTGTGGACTACTCGGTGTACTCACGTCGGCCGGCACGGACGGTGCGGGAGTGGACCTTGTCTCCTCCGCTACGCACTGTATGCGTCACCGTGGACCGGACGAACCGGGGACGTGGCACGACGACGATGTCATCTACGGCTTCAACCGCCTGTCGATCATCGACATCGAGCACTCGCACCAGCCGTTGCGCTGGGGACCGGCCGACAATCCGACGCGCTACGCGCTGACGTTCAACGGTGAGATCTACAACTACCTCGAGCTCCGGGAGGAGCTGACGCGCGAGCACGGCGCCGAATTCTTCACCGAGGGTGACGGCGAGCCGATCGTCGCCGCGTTCCACTTCTGGGGCGCCGACGCCGTTCGCCGGCTTCGCGGCATGTTCGCGTTCGCGATCTGGGACACCGAGACCCGCGAGCTGTTCCTGGCACGCGATCCGTTCGGTATCAAGCCATTGTTCCTCGCGACGGGCCCCGGCGGCACCGCATTCGGCAGCGAGAAGAAAAGCCTGCTCGAACTGACCGCTCTCGTGGGTATCGGCACCGACCTCGATCCGCGCGCGACGGAGCACTACACCGTCCTGCAGTACGTCCCGGAGCCCGAGACGCTGCATCGCGAGATCCGCCGTCTCGAATCGGGCTGCTATGCGACCCTCTCCCCCGGTTCCGAACCGAAGGTCACGCGCTATTTCACGCCGAAGTTCCCGGTGAAGCCGTTCGCGGCAGGTTCCGACGCCGCACGCTACAAGGAGATCGCGAGCGCGCTCGAGGACTCCGTCGCCAAGCACATGCGCGCCGACGTCACGGTCGGTTCGTTCCTCTCCGGCGGCATCGACTCGACGGCCATCGCCGCGCTCGCGATGCGTCACAACCCGAATCTGATCACGTTCACCACCGGGTTCGAGCGTGAAGGGTATTCGGAGGTCGACGTCGCCGCCGAGTCGGCCGCCGCGATCGGCGCGCGCCACGTCGTCAAGGTCGTCGGTCCGGAGGAATTCGCGGCGTCGATTCCCGAGATCGTCTGGTACCTCGACGATCCCGTCGCCGACCCGGCGTTGGTGCCGTTGTACTTCGTCGCGAAGGAAGCTCGGAAGCACGTCAAGGTCGTGCTGTCCGGCGAAGGTGCAGACGAGCTCTTCGGCGGCTACACCATCTACCGGGAACCGTTGTCGCTGAAGCCGTTCGACTACTTGCCGAAGGGGCTGCGTCGAGCAGCGGGCGCGTTGAGCGAGCGGATCCCCGACGGAACCCGCGGTAAGAGCCTGCTTCATCGCGGTTCGATGACGCTCGAGGAGCGCTACTACGGAAATGCCAGGAGCTTCGGCGACGCGCAGCTCCGGGCAGTGTTGCGGGACTTCCGCCCGGAATGGACGCACACCGACGTGACGGCACCGATCTACGCGCAGTCGCAAGGGTGGGATCCCGTCGCGCGCATGCAGCACTTGGACCTGTTCACGTGGCTGCGCGGCGACATCCTCGTCAAGGCCGACAAGATCACGATGGCCAATTCGCTCGAGCTCCGCGTGCCGTTCCTCGACAACGAGGTCTTCCGCGTCGCCGAGCAGCTGCCTCTCGATCAGAAGATCACCAAGGACACGACGAAGTACGCGCTCAGGCAAGCGCTCGAGGGCATCGTGCCGGGGCATGTGCTGCACCGCGCCAAGCTCGGCTTCCCGGTGCCACTGCGGCACTGGCTACGCGGCACCGAACTGTTCGATTGGGCCCACCAGCAGATCGCCGAGTCCCAGACCGATCACATCCTGAACAAGGCGGCCATCACGTCGATGCTGAACGAGCATCGCGAAGGCAGGTCCGATCACAGCCGTCGACTGTGGACGGTGTTGATCTTCATGGTGTGGCACGGAATCTTCGTCGAGAAGCGCATCGTGCCGCAGATCGCGGAGCCGACGTACCCCGTCAGTCTCTGACCCCGAGAACAGCCTCCGAACCCTCGGAACATCGATGGGCCGCGACACCTCCTGGGAGGATGCCGCGGCCCATCGATGTTGCGGAGTGATCAGGCGGGCAGCAGGGCGCCGACCTCGTCGGCGGCGACGGAGCCGTACGCCGCACCCAGACGCTTCAATGCATCGTCACGCGTGAACTTCCACTCCTGCGTTCCTGTGGTCTCGAGCACCAGGACGGCGACCAGCGAGCCCAGCTGAGCGGCCCGCTCGACGGACGCGCCCGCGCGGTGCGCAACGAGGAAGCCTGCGCGGAAACCGTCGCCGACGCCCGTCGGGTCGACCTTGCTGGTTTCGGGCACGACGTCGACGTGGGTACGGACGCCGTCGGCGGTGACGATCTCGACGCCCGACTTTCCGAGCGTGGTGACGCGAATGCCGACCATCGACGCGATGTCGTCCTCCGACAAACCGGTCTTCTGGCGCAGCAGGCCCCACTCGTACTCGTTGGTGAACAGGTACGCGGCGCCGTCGACGAGCTGTCGCGCTTGATCGCCGTTCAGACGGGCCAGCTGCTGCGACGGGTCGGCGGCGAAGGGGATGCCCGCCTCACGGCACTGCGCGGTGTGCGCGAGCATGGCGTCGGGATCGTTGGCTCCGACGAGGACGAGCTCGACGCTCTTCCCCGACGCCACGTCGCCGATCGAGATGTCCCGTGCCTCGCTCATCGCGCCCGGGTAGAACGACGCGATCTGGGCCATGTCGTCGTCGGTGGTGCAAACGAAGCGGGCCGTGTGCGCAGTCGTGGAGACTCGAACGCCCGAGCAGTCGACACCGTTGGCTTCCAACCAGGATCGGTACTCACCGAAGTCGGGTCCGACGGCCCCGACCAGGAGCGGGGATCCTCCGAGTACACCGAGCGCGTAGGCGATGTTGCCGCCGACACCGCCCTTACGGATGACGAGGTCGTCGACGAGGAAGCTCAACGAGATGTTCGAGAGCTGGTCTGCGACGAGCTGCTCGGCGAACTTACCCGGGAACCGCATCAGGTGATCGGTCGCAATGGATCCCGATACCGCGAGTGTCACGTACTTGGGCCTTTCGGTCGTTGTCGGTGCGGAATCCACCGTACTCGGCGGTCACCCGCACGGAGTGCAGAACTGGGCCCCGAACAGCACTACGACCGGTACCCACCCTCGCGGGCGAGTACCGGTCGTAGTTCGGGGTCGTTCAGATCAGTTGAACGAATCGCCGCAGGCGCAGGAGCCTGTTGCGTTCGGATTGTCGATCGTGAAGCCCTGCTTCTCGATCGTGTCCACGAAGTCGATGGACGCACCTTCGACGTACGGAGCGCTCATCCGGTCGACAGCCAGCGTGACTCCGTTGAAGTCCACCGCGAGGTCGCCGTCGAGGCTGCGATCGTCGAAGAAGAGCTGATAGCGCAAGCCGGCACAGCCACCGGGCTGAACGGCGATACGCAGCGCGAGGTCGTCGCGGCCTTCTTGATCCAGAAGCGCCTTGGCCTTCGACGACGCTGCCTCTGTCATCGTGACCTTGTGCGCAATGGTCTCGTTCGAGACGGTCATGGGCTCTCCCTGTCAGTCGTACAAACCCGTGAACGTCTCAACCGTACTCCGCGCGCTCCTATTCCTCACAGTCCACGTCGTCTCGAATTTCACCTCGAAACCAGACCAGTCTGCGTGGCCGGTGTTCGTGCGGCCGTCGACAGCCGATAACCTGGGGGTGTGAAGTTGCTACGCCGCGGAAACTCCGACAATCCGGACGATCGCGATTCCCAGTCCGCCGAGTCCTCTGCACCCACCGAGGACTCGTCGTCGAACGTCTCCTCGGGCAAAGGCCGTCCGACGCCCAAGCGCCGCGAGGCCGAAGCGAGGCGTCGCGGTCCCGTGGCTCCTCCTCCGATGACGAGCAAGGAAGCCCGCGAGCGCCGTAAGGCCAACCGCGGCACGAAGGAAGATCGCAAGAAGGCGTCGGCCGAGCGCCGCGCCGCGTCTGCCGACCGCCGTGAGCGGATGCTCGCGGGTGAGGACAAGTACCTTCTCCCCCGCGACAAGGGCCCGGTCCGTGCCTACGTTCGCGACCTCGTCGACGCACGCCGCAACCTCGTCGGGCTGTTCATGCCGATGGCGCTGCTGCTCATCTTCGCGCTGTTTCTGAACCCTGCCGTTCAGGCGTACGTGACGCTGGCGATGTTCGTCATGATGCTGTTCATGGTCATCGAGGGCGTCTTCATCGGCCGACTCGTCAACAACCGCGTCCGCGCACGGTTCCCCGACACTCCCGACGGCGGATTCAAGCTCGGCTGGTACGCCTTCGTACGCGCGTCGCAGATCCGCAAGATGCGTGCACCGAAGCCTCGCGTCGAACGCGGCGCGGCTGTCTGATCCGTGACGCCGGGTCAGCGCATCCTCGTTCTCGGCGGAACACGTTCCGGAAAGTCGGCGTACGCCGAGAGCCTCGTCGATTCGGCGTCGCCAGTACGCTATGTCGCGACGGGTCGTCGTGACCCGTCCGACGCGGACTGGCAGGCGCGCATCGATTCCCACGTGGCACGGCGTCCGGCCGAGTGGACCACGGTCGAGGCGTCGTCGGACCTCCCCGCGGTGATCGGTGGATCCGACGACAGCACCATCGTCGACGACCTCGGCACCTGGCTCACCCACACCATCGACGACCTGAATGCCTGGGACAGCCCGCGCGGTACCGTCGCACCCCGTGTCGACGCCGTCGTGCACGCGGTCGCCGCACACTCCGGTCACCTCGTACTGGTCAGCCCCGAAGTAGGGATGAGTGTCGTCTCGGAGACACGCTCGGGCAGACTGTTCCAGGACGAGATCGGCGCGATGAACTCGTCACTCGCGGCGGTGTGCGACACCGTCGTTCTGGTCGTCGCGGGACTGCCGCTGACGCTCAAGAGTGATCCGCCCAGCCCGCACTCATGAAAGGTCTTCGGTGACCGAGACTTCAGAGCCCACCGGTATTCCGACGCCGCTTCGGCCGGTGGCTCCACCGTCTGCCGACGCTCGCAGGGACGCGTCGGAACGTCAGAAGACTCTGACCAAGCCCGCGGGCAGTCTCGGGCGGATCGAGGATCTCGGTGAGTGGATCGCCGCCTGTCAGGATGCCTCTCCCCCACGCCCGCTGACGCGTCCGCGCGTCGTCGTGTTCGCCGGCGACCACGGGGTGGCCGCACACGGCGTCTCGGCATACCCGGCCGAGGTGACCGGGCAGATGGTCGCGAACTTCCTTGCCGGCGGCGCTGCCGTCAACGCACTCTCGGCCGTGGCAGGAGCGTCGGTACGCGTGGTCGACATCTCGGTCGACTCGGAGACGGATCCGTCGGTGAGCGCGCACAAGGTGCGACGCTCGTCCGGCTCGATCGACCGCGAGGATGCACTCACCTCCGACGACGTGCTCGCCGCGATCGACGCGGGCCGTGCCATCGCCGACGAGGAAGTCGACAGCGGCGCTGATCTGCTGATCGCGGGCGACATGGGTATCGGAAACACCACTCCCGCAACGGCTTTGATCGCGACGCTCACCGACACCGAACCCGTCGCCGCGGTCGGACGCGGCACCGGCGTCGACGACGCGGGGTGGATGCGCAAGACCGCCGCCATTCGCGACGCCATGCGTCGCGCACGACCGGTCGTCAAGGATCCGGTCGCACTGCTTCGCGTCGCCGGCGGCGCCGACATCGCCGCGATGGCAGGGTTCGTCGCTCAGGCGGCACACCGCCGCACGCCCGTGATTCTGGACGGTCTCGTCGTCACCGCGGCTGCGCTCGTCGCCGAGGAGTCGGCGCGCGGCGCGCGCGAATGGTGGGTTGCCGGGCATCGCTCGACCGAGCCCGCGCACTCGATTGCCCTGCGCCACTTGCGTATCGAGCCTCTGCTCGAACTGGACATGCGGCTCGGCGAGGGATCGGGCGCGCTGGTTGCGCTACCTCTGATCCATGCCGCGATCGCGACGCTGTCGCAGATGTCGACGTTCGCCGACGCCGGAGTCAGCACCGAAGCCGCATCCGAGGACTGACCGTGCGCGGTGCACTCGTCGGACCTGCACTTGCGCTGTCGTGGTTGACGGTTCTGCCCGTACGCGGTCCTCACCGCGTCGACCGTGCCGCGGCTGCGAGAGCGATTGCCTCGGTGCCGCTCGTCGGTCTGCTGCTGGGCCTTCTCGTGGGCGGAACGTTGTGGCTGTCGATCACGGCCTCGCTGAGCGGAATCCTCGCCGGATTTCTCGCCGTCGGCGCCCTCGCACTCGCGACGCGCGGAATGCATGTCGACGGTCTCGCCGACACCGCGGACGGTCTCGGCTGTTACGGACCACCCGAACGTGCGCGAGAAGTCATGAAATCGGGGGGCGCGGGCCCGTTCGGCGTGGCTGCGATCATCGTCGTGTTCACGCTGCAGGCAACGGGTTTCGGCGCATTGGCCGATCGGCATGCATGGTGGTCCGTCGTGCTCGCGGCGGTGGTGGGGCGGGTCTGCGTCGTGCTCGCGTGCCGCCGCGGGTTCGACGCCGCGTCCGAATCCGGATTCGGCGCATTGGTCGCCGGAACCCAGCCGCCGTACACCGTCGCGATCTGGGGCGTCGTCGCGCTGGGTCTGTCGATCTTCGCGGTCGACGACCGGTGGTGGCAGGGACCGCTCGTCGTGGCGGCCGCCCTCGCTTTCACCGAAGCCGCCGTGCGCCACTGTTCCCGACGGTTCGGCGGGATCAACGGCGACGTGCTGGGCGCCGTGGTGGAGGTGACGACGGCCCTCGCCGTCGTCGGCCTCCTGATCGGTGGCTGAGTCAGCCGAGCTTCGTCATCCAGCCGTGCGTGTCGGCGAACGTGCCGCGCTGGATGCCGGTCAGCGTGTCGCGCAGAGCGAGCGTGACCTGACCGGGTTCGCCGTCGGCGATGGTGAACTCGCCCTCGGCGGACTTCACACTGCCGACCGGCGTGATGACGGCGGCCGTGCCACAGGCGAAGACCTCGGTGATCTCGCCGGATTCGGCGCCCTTCTGCCATTCCTCGGTCGAGATACGACGTTCCTCCACCGGGATGCCGGAATCGGTGGCCAGTGCGAGCAACGAGTCCCGCGTGATGCCAGGCAACAACGAACCCGACAGCGACGGCGTGACGAGCCGGGCGTCCGAGCCGGAACCGAACACGAAGAACAGGTTCATTCCGCCCATTTCTTCGACGTATCGGCGCTCGATGGCGTCGAGCCAGACGACCTGGTCACATCCCTGCTCACTGGCCTGCGCCTGCGCGAGCAGCGACGCTGCGTAGTTGCCCGCGAACTTCGCCGCACCCGTTCCGCCCGGGGCCGCACGCACGTATTCGGTCGACAACCAGACGCTCACCGGCCTGACACCACGCGGGAAGTACGCACCCGCGGGCGACGCGATCAGCATGTAGCGGTAGGAATCCGCCGGGCGGACACCGAGACCCGCTTCCGTCGAGAACATGTACGGCCGCAGGTACAGCGCGTCCTCGCCGCCGGCTGCGGGGACCCAGTCGTGATCGACGGCGAGAAGCTGCTCGATCGACCCGATGAACAACTCGTCCGGCAGTTCCGGCATCGCGAGCCGACGCGCCGACGATCGGAAGCGCTCGGCGTTGGCGGTGACGCGGAACGACGCGAACTCACCGGTCGGCTGGCGATAGACCTTCAGACCCTCGAAGATCGCCTGGCCGTAGTGCAGCACCATCGCTGCCGGGTCGATCTCGATGGGACCGTACGGGCTGATCGTCGCGTCGTGCCAGCCCTTGTCGACGGTGTAGTCGATGACCGCCATGTGGTCGGTGAAGAACTTCCCGAATCCCGGCGCAGCCAGTACCGCCTCCCTGGCCTCCGAGGGAGCCGGAGAAGGGTGCTGCACGCGCGTGAATTCAGGTAGGCCAGTCATGAGGACAAATCTTATCGAACGACCGTAGTCGTCCTCACTTGGTATTCGGCGACACGAACGGTGGAGCCACCGTCTCGCACGCGAGCATCCGGCCTCGGACGTCCACGTGTACTTCGTCTCCGTCGGACACGTTCGCTGCCGTGTCGATCAACGCGAGCGCGATCCCGACGCCGAGCGACGGCGAGAAGGTCCCCGACGTGGTCGTTCCGACGGCGGAACCGTCGCGCATCACCGTCAGGCCGGGACGAAGAACGCCGCGTCCGACCGCCTTGATGCCACGCAGTGTCCGGGTCGGCCCGGCCGCCTTCTCGGCGGTCAACGCATCCTTGCCCCAGAACGCGTCCTTCTTCCAGCCGACCGCCCAGCCGCACCGGGCCTGCAGCGGTGAGATCTCGAGCGACAACTCGTGCCCGTGCAACGGGTATCCCATCTCGGTCCGCAGCGTGTCGCGCGCACCGAGGCCTGCGACGAGCCCGCCTGCCGCCCGGACGGCGTCGACCAACGCGCGGAACAGTGCGTCGGCGTCGGACCACGACGGCACGAGCTCGTACCCGTGTTCGCCGGTGTACCCGGTGCGGCAGACGCGCACCGGGACGCCGTTCCACGTCGCGTCCGCGAAGGCCATGTACTCCATGTCGACCGGCAGCCCCAGTGCGCCGACGACGTCACGTGACGCCGGTCCTTGCACCGCGAACACTCCGAAGTCGCGATGCCGATCGGCGACCGTGACACCTGCGGGCGCCGCATCGGCGAGAGCGGCGACGACGGCAGCGGTGTTGGCCGCGTTGGGAATCAGGAAGACTTCGTCGGGCCCGACGAAGTACGCGATGAGGTCGTCGACGACACCACCGGATTCGGTGCAGCACAACGTGTATTGGGCTTTGCCCGGCCCGATGCGCTCGAGATCGGCCGTCAGCGCGGAGTTCACGAACTCGGCGGCACCCGGTCCGGACACGAGCGCCTTTCCGAGATGGCTGACGTCGAAGAGCCCGACGCTCTCGCGCACAGCGTTGTGTTCGGCGACGACACCGGCATACGACACGGGCATCTCCCACCCACCGAACGGAGCGAAGGTCGCACCGAGCTCGGTGTGGACGGCGTGAACGGGTCCGCGTGCAAGTGTGTCTTCGCTCATAGCGGCCAACGCTATCCGACGTCTTGCCATCACTACGATCGGTGGGACCGACACATTCTCTTTCCACTCGTAGGAGCTGCCCAGTGCCATCCTCCACAACACGCACTCTCGGACCCGACCTGGTCCTGACCGGCCGTCTCGGCAAGAACATCGACGTACTCGTCGTCGCACTGAGCACCAGCGAGGACGGGCTGGAGCTCGTCATCACCGACGACATCTCCGACGACGCGATCGCCTCCGAGCTGCTCGACGCGTTCGAGACCGTCGGCGCCACCGGCAAAGCCGACGAACTGACGCGTATCCCCGCGCCCTCGGGTCTGGCCGTGAACAGCGTGCTGGCCGTCGGTCTCGGTACGTCCGCGGACATCGACGACGAACGCATCCGACGTGCCGCGGGTACTGCCGCTCGCTCGCTCGCGGGCACCGACACCGTCGCCACGACCCTGTCGTCGCTCGACCTGGCCGCCGCTGCCGAAGGCTTCTTCCTCGGCGCCTACACCTTCACCGAGTTCAAGTCTCAGCTGTCGGCACCGAGTCCCGACGCGGCCCCGCTCGGCCGCGTCGAGCTGCTGGTGACCGATCCCCGCGCCCGTGACACGAAGGCAGAACTCGCCCGGTCCGTCGCCCTCGCCGAATCCGTTGCCATCGCACGTGATTTCGTCAACACTCCCCCGAGCCACCTGTATCCGGAGGCGTTCGCTGCCCGGGCGAAGGAACTCGGCACCGCCGCCGGACTGAAGGTCGAGATCCTCGACGACAAGGCGCTCGAGAAGGGCGGCTACGGCGGCATTCACGGCGTCGGCAAGGGCTCGTCGCGTCTACCGCGGCTCGTGCGCCTGACCCATGCGGGCGGCAAGCGGAAATCGAAGAAGGTGGCGCTCGTCGGCAAGGGCATCACGTTCGACACCGGCGGTATCTCGATCAAGCCTGCGTCGGGCATGGAGAACATGACATCCGACATGGCCGGTGCCGCGGCCGTCATCGCAACGGTGATCCTGGCTGCGAAGGTCGACCTGGAACTGGACGTCGTCGCGACGGTCCCGATGGCGGAGAACATGCCGTCGGGCACCGCGCAGCGTCCCGGTGACGTGCTGACGCAGTACGGCGGCATCACCGTCGAGGTCATCAACACCGACGCCGAGGGACGCCTCGTGCTCGCCGACGCCATGGTGCGCGCGTGCGAGGACGATCCGGACTACCTCATCGACACCGCGACGCTGACCGGCGCGCAGGTCGTCGCTCTCGGCAATCGCACCCCCGGCGTCATGGGCACCGACGAGTTCCGCGATCGCGTCGCCGCGATATCGCAGGCCGTCGGCGAGGACGGCTGGGCCATGCCGATGCCGAAGGAGATTCGCCACGAGCTGGATTCCAAGGTGGCCGACCTCGCGAACGTCACCAACAACCGCGCCGGCGGCATGCTCGCTGCAGCGCTGTTCCTGAAGGAGTTCGTCGCCGACGGTGTCGAGTGGGCGCACATCGACGTCGCCGGACCTGCCTACAACACCGGAGGCCCGTTCGGCTACATCGGCAAGGGCGGCACCGGTGTCCCGGTGCGCACGATGTTCGCGGTGCTCGAGGACATCGTCGAGAAGGGGTGAATCCCTCGTGAGCAGAAATGTAGAGCCCGCTCTACTTTTCTGCTCACGACCCCTGCGCCCGCCTGCGGAGAATCTTCTGCCGCGCGTCGTGGTCTCGCATGCGCTGCGGGTAGCCCGTCTTGCGGACGTCGTAGACCGGGATCTTCAGGTCCGGACCCAACTTTCGGATGTGCCGCTCGTCGACGGCACGACGCGTCCACTCCCCGTCGTTCGCCACCAGAACGACCGTGACGGGAGTCACTGTCGTCTTCGGTTCGACATACGCCTCGACTCCGGTTCGTGCAGTCGCCCACTCGGTCAGATAGCTCGCGGTCGAGCCGTCTCCGGCGCCTCTACCTCTGCCACCACGTCGTCTGAAACGGTCGAACAACCCCATCGGTGACTCCTTCCGTGTGCGCCGAAACCGTCGTCGCGTTCCGCACCAACTTGTGTTACTCACCAGTTTGCCAGCGCAACTGCCGCCCTCGGGGAACATGAAATGTTCGAGGATGGAAGGATGGATTTCCGAGGCCGCGAATTATCGCAAGTGACAACCGCGACCTTCGCAACGCCAGCAGAATGGTCTGCGACCACAAGTCGTCGGATCGAAATACCCGCATACAACTGTCGAGGAGTCAACAGACATGGCCTTCTCCGTCCAGATGCCAGCTCTTGGTGAGAGCGTCACCGAGGGAACTGTCACGAGGTGGCTCAAGCAGGAGGGCGACACCGTCGAGGTCGACGAGCCGTTGCTCGAAGTATCGACGGACAAGGTCGATACCGAAATCCCGTCCCCCGTTGCTGGCGTTCTGACGAAGATCGTGGCTCAGGAAGACGACACCGTCGAGATCGGTGGCGAGCTCGCCCAGATCGGTGACGCAGGCGAGGAATCCGCACCCGCCGAGGAAGCACCGGCAGAGGACGACGAGGCTGCGCAGCCCGCGGCCGAGGAGCCGACGCCCGCCGCCGAGCCCGAGCCCCAGGCCGAGGAAGAGGCTCCCGCGGCCGCGTCTTCCTCGTCGCAGTCGAGCGGATCCGGCACCCCGGTCAAGATGCCCGAGCTCGGCGAGTCCGTCACCGAGGGAACCGTCACCCGCTGGCTCAAGGCAGTCGGTGACGAGGTTGCCGTCGACGAGCCCCTGCTCGAGGTCTCGACCGACAAGGTCGACACCGAGATCCCGTCTCCCGTCGCCGGAACGCTGCTCGAGATCAGCGCTCAGGAAGACGACACCGTCGCCATCGGCGAGCAGCTGGCCGTGATCGGATCGGGCGCTCCCGCCGAGAAGGCACCGGAGCCCGAGAAGACGCCGGAGCCAGAGAAGCCCGCTCCCGCACCCGAGCCGGCCAAGGAAGCACCCAAGGCAGAAGCTCCCAAGGCGGAGGCCCCCAAGCAGGAAGCACCCAAGCAGGAAGCGCCCAAGGCCGCTCCGAAGCAGGAAGCTCCCAAGCAGGAATCGGGCGCGACCCCGTACGTCACCCCGCTGGTCCGCAAGCTCGCGGCCGACAACGATGTCGATCTGAACACCGTCACGGGCACCGGCGTCGGTGGCCGCATCCGCAAGCAGGACGTTCTCGCTGCCGCCGAGGCCAAGAAGGCACCTGCAGCCCCGGCTGCTGCCGCACCGTCCGCTCCCGCCGCATCGGCTCCTGCCGCCGCTCCCGCTACCGCGGGCGTCCGTCCGGAACTGGCTCACCTGCGCGGAACCACGCAGAAGATCAACCGTATTCGCCAGATCACGGCGAAGAAGACGCGCGAATCGCTGCAGACGTCCGCTCAGCTGACGCAGACGCACGAAGTCGACGTCACGAAGATCGCTTCGCTGCGCACGCGTGCCAAGGCGACGTTCAAGGACAACGAGGGCGTCAACCTGACGTACCTTCCGTTCTTCGCGAAGGCCGTCGTCGAGGCGCTCAAGGCGCACCCGAACGTCAACGCCAGCATCGACGAGGACAAGAAGGAGATCACGTACCACGCCGAGGTCCACCTCGGAATCGCCGTGGACACCGATCAGGGTCTGCTGTCTCCTGTCATCCACAACGCCGGCGACCTGTCGCTGGCCGGACTCGCTCGCGCGATCGCCGACATCGCCTCGCGCGCCCGCTCGGGTGGCCTCAAGCCCGACGAGTTGTCCGGTGGCACGTTCACCATCACCAACATCGGTAGCCAGGGCGCCCTGTTCGACACCCCGATCCTGGTCCCGCCGCAGGCGGCCATGCTCGGAACCGGCGCCATCGTCAAGCGCCCGGTCGTGGTGAAGGACGACGCGGGCAACGAGTCCATCGGTGTTCGCTCGATGGTCTACCTGCCGCTGACGTACGACCACCGTCTCGTCGACGGTGCCGACGCAGGCCGCTTCCTGACCACGATCAAGCAGCGTCTCGAGGACGCTTCGTTCGAGGCCGATCTGGGTATCCAGTAACACGACGGCTGCCGTGAGTATCTGTACGCTGACGTAACGGATACGCTCGGCCATCCTCGGGACAACGGGGAAAGACACACAGTCGGGGCATCATTCGCACATGCGGGTGGTGCCCCGACATCGTCGAGGAGGCAATCGAATTCATGCGTGTAGTCATTGCTGGTTCTTCAGGTCTGATCGGTACCGCCCTTGTCGCGTCGTTGCGCGGACAGGGCCACGAGGTCGTCCGGCTGGTCCGCCGACCCCCTGCCGGTCCCGACGAATATCAGTGGGACCCCACTCGTGGCACGCTCGACGACCGCGCACTGCGCGACGCGGATGCCGTGGTCGATTTCTGCGGTGTCGGCATCGGCGACAAGCGCTGGTCCGGCTCGTACAAGCAGGCGATCAGGGACAGCAGGATCACTCCCACCGAGGTTCTCGCCGAAGCCTGTGCCTCTCACTCGATTCCGACGTTCGTCAACGCGAGCGGGATCAACTTCTACGGTGACACGGGTGACCGTGTGGTCGACGAGTCCGCTCCTGCCGGTTCCGGATTCCTCGCCGAGGTCTGCCGAGACTGGGAGAACGCGACGGCGGCTGCCTCCTCGGCCGGAGTGCGCACCATCATGCTGCGCAGCGGCGTCGTGCTGTCGCAGCGAGGCGGCATGCTGGATCGCCTTCGTCCCCTCTACCTGCTCGCGCTCGGTGGCCGCCTCGGCAGCGGCCGTCAGTACTTCCCGTGGATCTCGCTCGACGACGAGATCGCCGCGATCGTGCACGGACTCGAGAACGACGCCGTGTCCGGCCCGGTCAACATGGTCGGCCCGGCGCCTGTCACCAACGCGCAGTTCAACAGCGCGATGGCGCGAGCCGTTCATCGGCCCGCTCCCTGGGTCGTTCCCGGCTTCGTGCTGCGCGCCGGGATCGGCGAGTTCGCCCAGGAGGCGATCCTCACCGGGCCACGGGCCATCCCGTCGGTTCTCGAGAACACCGGATTCGAGTTCAGGCACAACACCGTCGGCGAAGCACTGCGGGCCGCGGTCGGTCGATGACGGGAGCGTAATCTCGCCGGTATGAGCACACGATCCGCGAGGGAAAGTTCCGATTCGATCGACGTCCAGGAGATCGGACACACGGACTACCTCGAGGCATGGGATCGTCAGCGCGCCCTCGCCGACATGCGCGCCGAGGGCAACGGCCGCGACACCCTACTGCTGCTGGAACACCCGTCCGTGTACACCGCGGGCCGACGCACGTCGCCCGAGGACCGTCCGCAGGACGGCACTCCGGTCATCGAGGTCGACCGCGGCGGCAAGATCACCTGGCACGGCCCAGGACAACTCGTCGGCTACCCGATCGTCAAGCTCGCACAGCCGATCGACGTCGTCGACTACGTGCGCCGGATCGAAGAAGCGCTCATCACCGTCTGCACCGATCTGGGTATCGCGTGCGGCCGGGTCGACGGCCGCTCCGGTGTGTGGCTCGCCTCGACCCAGCGAGACGGCGTGTGGCTCCCCGAACGCAAGATCGCCGCGATCGGCGTGCGCGTGCAACGCGGCGTCACGCTGCACGGATTCTCGTTGAACTGCAATTCGACGATGACCGGCTTCGACGCCATCGTGCCGTGCGGCATCGCCGACGCAGGCGTGACGTCGCTGTCGAGCGAACTCGGGCGGGACGTGAGCATCGCGGATGTGACACCTGCCGTCACCGCCGCCGTACTCGCCGCTCTGGACGGAGAGCTCGCGGTCTCCGACCACCCCGTCCTCCAGCCGGAACCGGCCTCGCCGTCCGGTAACCCGCAATTCACCACGGTGAAGTTCGGCGCGTAGCATCGATTCCGTGACTGTGGTTCCAGAAGGACGCAAACTGCTCCGCCTCGAGATCCGAAACGCGGAGACCCCGATCGAACGCAAACCCAACTGGATCAAGACCCGAGCCAAGATGGGACCGGAGTATTCCGAGCTCAAGGGTCTGGTCAAGCGAGAGGGTCTGCACACCGTCTGCGAAGAAGCCGGCTGCCCCAACATCTACGAATGCTGGGAAGACCGCGAGGCGACGTTCCTCATCGGCGGCGAGCAGTGCACCCGCCGCTGCGACTTCTGCCAGATCGACACGGGCAAGCCCGAAGCCCTCGATCGCGACGAGCCGCGCCGTGTCGCCGAGAGCGTCCAGGCCATGGACCTGCGCTACTCCACCATCACCGGCGTAGCCCGCGACGACCTGGAAGACGGCGGCGCCTGGCTGTACGCCGAAACCGTGCGCTACATCAAGAAACTCAACCCCAACACCGGTGTCGAGCTTCTGATCCCCGACTTCAACGCCAAGCCCGACCAACTCGCCGAGGTCTTCTCCTCGCGGCCGGAGGTGCTCGCGCACAACGTCGAGACGGTCCCCCGCATCTTCAAGCGCATCCGCCCCGCGTTCCGCTACCAGCGGTCGATGGACGTCATCACCGCTGCCCGCGACGACGGCCTGGTCACCAAATCCAACCTGATCCTCGGCATGGGCGAGACGCCGGAAGAAGTGCAGGAAGCGATCCGCGATCTGCACGAGGCCGGCTGCGACATCCTGACGATCACGCAGTACCTGCGTCCCTCGCCGCGGCACCACCCCGTCGAGCGCTGGGTCAAGCCCGAGGAGTTCGTCGAGCACTCCGAATACGCCACCGAGATCGGCTTCGCCGGCGTCATGGCAGGGCCGTTGGTCCGCTCGTCGTACCGCGCCGGACGTCTCTACGCGCAGGCGATGGCCCACCACGGCCGCGAACTGCCGGAGAGCATGAGCCACCTCGCCGAGGGCGGCGACGCGTCGCAGGAAGCCAGTTCGTTGATGGCGCGTCTCGCCGCACACTGAATCTCTTACCGCCGCGGTGACAGTGGTCGCCGCGGCGGGACGTATCCTGTGAAGCATGGCGAACGGCAGTAAAGCGGGCAAAGCAGGTAAGCCCAGCAAGGAAGCAAAAGCGGCAGCGAAGGCTGCACGCAAGCAGGCATCGAAGGAACGACGCGGTCAGCTCTGGCAGGCGTTCCAGATGCAGCGGAAGGAAGACAAACTCCTTCTCCCGCTGATGATCGGAGCGATCGTCGGCATCGCCGTGGTCGCGTTCCTGATCGGTCTGATCTTCGGAATCGAATGGTTCCTGCTGCCGTTCGGACTTCTGATCGGTGTACTGGTCGCATTCATCATCTTCGGACGTCGCGTCCAGAAGTCGGTGTACACGAAGGCCGACGGTCAGGCCGGAGCGGCCGCGTGGGCTCTCGACAACCTCCGCGGGTCCTGGCGCGTCACCAACGCGATCGCAGGCACGACGCAGCTCGACGCCGTCCACCGCGTCATCGGCAAGCCCGGCGTGATCCTCGTGGCGGAGGGCGCCCCGCAGCGGGTCAAGTCGCTTCTGGCACAGGAGAAGAAGAAGACGGCACGCCTCGTCGGCGACACCCCGATCTACGACATCGTGGTCGGCAACGGCGAGAACCAGATTCCGCTCTCGGGCCTGCAGAAGTACCTCACCAAGCTGCCCAACAACATCGACAGCAAGCGCATGGACACCATCGAGTCACGTCTCGCCGCACTCGGCACCAAGGGCGGGCCTGCGATGCCGAAGGGCCCCGTCCCCGGAGGCGCGAAGATGAAGGGCGTTCAGCGCACCATCAAGCGTCGCTGATCCGAGAAAATCCCAGCTCGAGCAGAATCAACGCACACGCAGCATTGCGGTGCCCGTCGCCCGGTCGTGCATTCCGCGTCCGTCGTGATCCGAGATCACGGCCGGGAAGACGAAGACGATGAAGAACGTACGTACCAACGCGCGGACGAATCCGACCCGTGCGCGAGCGTCGACACGGGCCACTTGAATTCCCACGATCAACTGCCCCGGCGTGAACGAGAAGACGGCCACGGCCGACACGCCGACCACGAACCACACCAGCAACGTGACGGTGGACAGCGACTGCTGCCAGCCCGTGAGACTCAGCACGAGCGCACCGATTCCCATCGCCATGAGCCAGTCGACGAGCAGCGCGAGAATGCGTCGACCCAGCCCTGCCACCGCCCCTGGACCGTCGGACGGTAGTCCGAGCCGTTCACCGGGGAACTTCTGTTCGGTGCCGTCGTCGTCCATCGCCGCGTTCGGACCGGACAACCAGGAGCCTGTCATGCGTGCCATGGCTACCAGGATAGGCTTCGACCTCGACGCCGGAAGAATGCGTCACCGTAGGGTGTGAAGCGAAGCGTCGCCCTCCCACCGATCACGGAGACCGCTTTCGACGCTTCCGCGAAGCGTGACTCACAGAACGCGACGTGTAACACGGGCGAAACACAGCCTTGACTGGCGGGCAACACGAAGTCCATAACGTGCTGCTCGACGGAAACGACAAAGGAGTAACAGGTGGCGTTCACCACGGCCGAAGAGGTCATCAAGTTCATCGCCGACGAAAACGTCGAGTACGTGGACATCCGTTTCACGGATCTTCCCGGCACCCAGCAGCACTTCTCCATCCCGGCGTCGGCGTTCAACAAGGATGTCTTCGAAGACGGTCTGGCGTTCGACGGTTCGTCCGTGCGGGGCTTCCAGTCCATCCACGAGTCGGACATGATGCTCCTCCCCGACGTCCGGACGGCTCAGGTCGACCCCTTCCGCGCCGCGAAGACGCTGAACATCGACTTCTTCGTGCACGACCCGTTCACGCGTGAGTCGTACAGCCGCGACCCCCGCAACGTCGCGCGCAAGGCCGAGGAGTACCTGGTCTCCACCGGCATCGCCGACACCGCGTTCTTCGGCGCCGAGGCCGAGTTCTACATCTTCGACTCGGTGCGCTACGACTCCGCCATGAACGGCGCGTTCTACGAGGTCGACTCGATCTCCGGCTCCTGGAACACCGGTGTCGAGGTCAACGCAGACGGCAGCCCCAACCTGGGCTACAAGGTTCGCCCGAAGGGTGGATACTTCCCGGTCGCGCCGTACGACCACTACGTGGACCTGCGCGACGAGATCTCCACGAACCTGCAGAACGCAGGCTTCGAGCTCGAGCGTGGACACCACGAGGTCGGCACCGGCGGACAGGCCGAGATCAACTACAAGTTCAACACCCTGCTCGCTGCCGCGGACGACCTGCAGCTGTTCAAGTACATCGTCAAGAACACCGCATGGAAGTACGGCAAGTCGGCCACCTTCATGCCGAAGCCGCTCTTCGGTGACAACGGTTCGGGCATGCACGTCCACCAGTCGCTGTGGAAGGACGGCAAGCCGCTGTTCCACGACGAGGCCGGATATGCCGGACTGTCGGATCTCGCCCGCCACTACATCGGCGGCATCCTGCACCACGCTCCGTCGCTGTTGGCGTTCACCAACCCGACGATCAACTCCTACCACCGCCTGGTGCCGGGCTACGAGGCTCCCATCAACCTCGTCTACAGCCAGCGCAACCGTTCCGCTGCCGTGCGTATCCCGATCACGGGCAACAACCCGAAGGCCAAGCGCCTCGAGTTCCGCGCACCGGACAGCTCGGGCAACCCGTACCTGAACTTCGCCGCTCAGATGATGGCAGGCCTGGACGGAATCAAGAACAAGATCGAGCCGCTGGCTCCCGTCGACAAGGACCTCTACGAGCTCCCGCCCGAGGAGGCCAAGAACATTCCTCAGGCGCCGACGTCGCTGTCCGCCGTCATCGACCGCCTGGAAGCCGACCACGAGTACCTCACCGAGGGTGGCGTCTTCACGACCGACCTGATCGAGACCTGGATCTCGCTCAAGCGCGAACAGGAGATCGCTCCGGTCAACCTGCGCCCGCACCCCTACGAGTTCCAGCTGTACTACGACGTGTAATCACGCGCCGTCACCGCGTCACCCTGCCACCCGCATCGCCGAATTTCGGCGGTGCGGGTGGTTTTTTCGTGCACTTGGGTAACGACTTGGCGAAAACGGGTTTAACCGCGTGCAAAGTAAGCCACTCTCGTACGTGCCGCTCGTTCGGAACCGCCGAACGAGACCGCATACTCGCGAAGAGGGTGGATAACCTCGGATGGACGCTCTCTGGACCTTCGTCTCGGACAGACGACAACAGTTGCTCACCGATTCCTATCTGCACGTGTCCGCTGTCGTGCAGTCCATCGTCATAGCGACCATCGTCGCGGTCGTCGTCGGAATTCTGGTCTATCGCTCCCCCGCCGGGTCGGCCATCGCCACCGCGCTCGCGAGCACGATTCTGACGATCCCGTCGTTCGCGCTTCTCGGACTGCTGATTCCGATTCTCGGACTCGGTGTGGCTCCGACGATCACCGCCCTCGTCCTGTACGCGCTGCTGCCGATCATCCGCAACACGATCATCGGTCTCGCGTCGGTCGATCCCGCGGTCACCGACGCAGCCAAGGGAGTGGGGTTGAACCGCACGAAAATCCTGACCCGCATCGAGATGCCGCTGGCGTGGCCGTCGATTCTCGCCGGAATGCGCGTCAGTACGCAGATGATCTTCGGCATTCTCGCAATCGCGGCGTACGCGAAGGGTCCCGGTCTCGGCAACCTCATCTTCTCGGGTCTGTCTCGCGTCGGCAGCCCCAACGCCGTCCCACAAGCTCTCGCCGGGACCGTGTTGATCGTCGTTCTCGCGCTCGTCGTCGACGGCATTCTCGTGCTCGTCGGCCGTCTCACAACATCGAGGGGTCTCCGTGACTGAAACAACCAGGCAGCACGTCTCCGGAGTGGACATCGTGCTCGACTCCGTCACCAAGCGGTATCCAGGCCAGAAGGCCGCGGCCGTCGACAACGTCTCGATGACGGTTCCCGCCGGCGAAATCGTGGTGTTCGTCGGTCCGTCCGGGTGTGGCAAGACGACCACGATGCGGATGATCAACCGACTCATCGAGCCGACGTCCGGCAAGATCACGATCGACGGCAAGGACGCTCTGTCGATCGACCCGGACGAGCTGCGACGCGGGATCGGTTACTCTATCCAGCAGGCAGGGCTGTTCCCGCACATGACCATCTCGAAGAACGTCGGTACCGTGCCCGGCCTCATCGGGTGGGACAAGAAGCGCATCGCGGCACGTATCGACGAGATGCTCGACCTCGTCGGCCTCGATCCGGACACGTATCGCGACCGCTATCCACGTCAGTTGTCCGGCGGTCAGCAGCAGCGTGTGGGTGTCGCACGTGCTCTCGCCGCCGATCCGTCGGTGCTGCTGATGGACGAGCCGTTCGGCGCCGTCGATCCGATCACCCGTGGCCTGCTGCAGGACGAGCTGATGCGTCTGCAGTCCGAGCTGGGCAAGACGATCGTGTTCGTGACGCACGACTTCAACGAGGCCGTGAAGCTCGGTGACCGCATCGCGGTTCTCGGCAACCAGTCCACGATTCTGCAGTACGACACCCCGGAAGCGATTCTCGCGAACCCGGCGAACGACACCGTCGCCGGCTTCGTCGGGGCCGACGCGTCGCTGAAGCAGTTGACGCTCACGCGGATTCGAGACGTCCGGCTGCTGCAGTGCCCGACCGCCAAGGAAAGCGACCCGGTCGACGAGTTCCGACGGAAGATCAGCTCACGCAAGTGGCAGTGGGGTCTGATCCTCGACGACCGAAGCAGGCCGCTTCGGTGGGCCTCCCCCGCCCACCTACAGACGGCGTCGTCGCTGCGCGGCGTCGGCACTCCGATCGGTGAGTTGGTGTCGGTCCAGTCGACACTGCAGGATGCGCTCGAAGCTCTGCTCGCGGAAAGCACGGCGTCGACGGTCGTCACCGGGCACCGCGGCGAGTACGTCGGACTCATCTCGATCGACACGCTCGTCGGACACCTGCAGAAGATGCGAGAAGAACACGAGCACGATCACGACGACAACGACGACGTGGCCGCGGCGGGAGCGCCTGCATGACCACATCGGAGGCGTCGAGAACGCCGGAGGCGCCGGAGATGGAGGCACCGCCGGACGAGGGAGCATCCGAGCGAGGTGCGGCGCGCCGCGCCGAGCGGATGCGATTGCTGGTCCAGCCGGTACTCGTGGTGATTCTGGTTGCGGGCGTGTTGATCTGGGCCTTCAGCCGCGATCTGACCGCAACCCAGCAAGGCAGTATCAGCATTTCGAACATCGTGACGCTCACGTGGCAGCACATTCTGATCACCGCTGCCGTCGTGATCATCGTCGTCCTCGTTGCGGTTCCGCTTGGCACGCTGCTCACGCGACCCGGATACACCCGTCTCGCACCGTTTTTCGTGGGCATCGCGAACATCGGGGCCGCTGCGCCCGCGATCGGCCTGTTGGTGCTGTTCTATCTGGCCACCCGCCAGACCGGGTTCTGGATAGGCGTGCTGCCCATCGCTTTCTACTCGCTGCTGCCGGTGCTACGGAACACCATCCTCGGCTATCAGGAAGTCGACCGGACGCTGATCGACGCCGGTCGCGGACAAGGAATGTCGGCGATGACAGTTCTGCGCAAGGTCGAGTTCCCGTTGGCCGTTCCGTACATCCTGGCGGGTCTGCGCACGTCGCTCGTGTTGGCAGTAGGCACGGCGACGCTGTGCTTCCTGGTCAGCGCAGGCGGGCTCGGAATCCTCATCGACACCGGATACAAGTTGCGTGACAACGTCACTCTCGTCGTCGGCGCCGTGCTCGCGGTGTCGCTCGCACTGTTCATCGACTGGCTCGGCGCGCTCGCGGAACAGTTCCTCGGACCGAAGGGACTGCGATGAAATCGATGGTCAAATCGATTCTGGCCGTCGCAGCGTCGGGGCTGCTGGTGGCCGGCTGCGGTCTCGAATCGGGCGGTGCCGTGCCGCTCCCGGTCGGACCGGGCAGTATCGAACCCATTCCGGAACTCGACGGGGTCAAGATCACCGTGGGGTCGAAGGATTTCACCGAGCAGATCACGCTCGGCTACATCATCGAGTTCGCGTTGACGGCCGCCGGTGCCGACGTGCGGGACCTGACGAACATCCAGGGATCCAACAGCACCCGCGACGCACAACTCGACGGGCAGATCGACCTGACGTACGAGTACACCGGCACGGGGTGGATCAACTATCTGGGCAACGAGACTCCGCTCCCCGACTCGCAGCAACAGTACGAGGCCACGCGAGACGCCGACCTCGCCGCGAACGACATGGTCTGGGCCGATCCGGCACCGATGAACAACACCTACGCGATCGCGATGAACAGGCAGACCGCCGAGCAGACGGGCGTCCGCACCCTGTCCGACTACGCGCGACTCGTCAGCACCGATCCTGCTGCGGCGACCACGTGCGTCGAAACCGAATTCAACGTACGCCAGGACGGCTACCCGGGAATGGCAGCCAAGTACGAGTTCAACCCCGACGCCGCGCCGCGTCAGATCTTGCAGACGGGCATCATCTACCAGGCGACAGCCGACGGCAACCAGTGCAAGTTCGGCGAGGTCTTCACCACGGACGGACGCATCATCGCCCTGGATCTCGTTCTGCTGGAAGACGATCGGTCGTTCTTCCCGAAGTACAACCCGTCGCTGGTGATGAAGAAGTCGTTCGCCGACGCGTACCCCGAGGTGCTCGACGTCATGGCGCCGATCTCCGAGAAGCTCACCGATCAGGTCATGACCGAACTCAACCGACAGGTCGACGTCGAAGGGTTGGAGCCCGCCGACGTCGCCCGGGACTGGCTCGTGTCGGAGGGCTTCGTCACGACCGGCTGATGCGATCGGGCGAAGATCAGCCGCCGAATGCCCTCTCCACGACGGCCTTCGCCCGACGCGTCACGCGCAGGTAGTTGTCGAGGAACTCTCCCGCGTCGCCGTTCGGCCACCCGGCGACCTTGGCGACCGCGGACAGGACGTGGCCGGGGGCCGGCAGTTGATCGGTCGGCTTGCCTCGGACGAGAACGAGCGCGTTGCGCGCCTTCGTCGCGAGAATCCATGCCTCGCGCAGCAATTCGACGTCGTTCTCGCTGAGCAGTTCCGCGGCGCCGATGGCGTCGAGACTCTGCAGGGTCGACGTGTTGTGCAGTGCGGGAACGTTGTGCGCGTGGCGAAGCTGGATCAACTGCACCGTCCACTCGATGTCGGCGAGTCCGCCGCGGCCGAGCTTGGTGTGCGTGGCCGGGTCGGCACCCTTCGGCAGCCGCTCGGAGTCGACGCGCGCCTTGATGCGTCTGATCTCGCGCACCGCCTCGTTGGAGACGCCGCCCTCGGGGTAGCGAATCTTGTCGACCATCAGCAGGAACTTGATGCCGAGATCCTGATCGCCGGCGACCTGGTGAGCGCGCAGCAATGCCTGGACCTCCCAGGCCTGTGCCCACTGCGCGTAGTAGGCCTCGTACGAGGTGAGCGTGCGCACGACGGGTCCGTTCCGACCTTCGGGGCGCAGACCGGTGTCGACCTCGAGCGGCGGATCGGTGCTCGGCGCACCGAGGAGCTTGCGAATCCGATCGGCAATCCCGTTGGCCCACTTGACCGCAACGCTGTCCTCGACGCCCTCGACGGGGTCGCAGACGAAGAGCACGTCGGCGTCGCTGCCGTATCCGAGTTCACCCCCGCCGAGCCGTCCCATACCGATGACGGCGAGACGAGCGGGCGCAGGCTCGCCGCGTTCGGCTTCGCTGGCTCGGATCGCCGCCGCCAGCGCGGCGTTGATGACGGCAGCCCACACCGACGACAGCGCACGGCAGACCTGCGGTACGTCCAGCATCCCCAGGATGTCCGCCGACGCGACGCGTGCGAGTTCGTGACGTCGGAGCGCGCGGGCCGCGTTGATCGCCCGCGCCGGGTCCTCGTATCGACCGGACGACGACAGGATCGCGCGATACGTCTCCTCCGGCTCCGCGTCGAGCAGCTTCGGCCCGTTCGGCCCGTCGGCGAAGAGGCGAACGACCTCGGGCGCCTTGATCAGCAGGTCCGGCACGTACGCCGACGATCCGAGCACGATCATCAGCCGCTGCGCGACCGCACCCTCGTCGCGCAGCATGCGCAGGAACCAGGTGTGTTCGGTCGTGGCTTCGCAGAGCCGTCGATAGTTCAGCAGACCGGCGTCGGGATCCGGTGTGTCCGCGAGCCATTCGAGCAGCGTCGGCAGCAGGACGGCCTGGATCTGACCGCGTCGTGCACCGGTGCTCACCAATGCACGCAGGTGGCCGAGTGCGTTCTCCGGCGCCGCGTACCCCAGCGCCGCGAGCTGCCGGATCGCGGCGTCAGGGGTGAGCCGGACGGTGTCGTCGTCGAACCGCACCACCGAGTCGAGGAGGGGCCGGTAGAACAGTTTCGCGTGCAGGCGCCTGATGCGCTGCGCGTTGCGCTTGATCTCCGCGTTCAGCACACCGAGCGCGTCGCGGCTGCCGTCGGGACGCATGTGCGCGGCCCGCGCGAGCCAGCGCAGAGCTTCCTCGTCGTCCGGCGGCGGCAGAGTATGCGTGCGCTTCATACGCTGCAACTGGAGCCGGTGCTCGATCAGACGCAGGAATTCGTACGACGCCGTCAGATTCGCCGCGTCGTCACGTCCGACGTAGCCGCCGTCGGTGAGCGCCGCCAACGCGTCGGTCGTGCCGAGGACGCGAAGCGATTCGTCGGTGCGCCCGTGCACGAGTTGCAGGAGCTGAACGGCGAATTCGACGTCGCGCAGGCTGCCGCGGCCCAGCTTGATCTCCCGTTCACGGAGTTCGGGCGGCACCATTTCCTCGACGCGTCTGCGCATCGCACGGACCTCGGGGACGAAGTCCTCGCGCTGCGACGCCAGCCACACCATCGGATTCAGCGCGGCGACGTATGCGTGGCCGAGTTCCAGATCGCCCGTCATCGGACGCGCTTTGAGCAGTGCCTGGAACTCCCAGGTCTTGGCCCAGCGCTTGTAGTACGCAATGTGCGAGTCGAGTGTGCGGACGAGTTCGCCGCGCTTGCCCTCGGGACGCAAGGCCGCGTCGACCTCGAAGAACGCCGACGAGCCGATCCGCATCATCTCGCCCGCGATGCGACTCGCGACGGCGTCGGCGGGCTCGGCGACGAACACGACGTCGACGTCGGACACGTAATTCAGTTCGCGCGCACCGCATTTGCCCATCGCGACGACGGCGAGGCGGGTCGGGCACGGCGAATCGGGACACACGGTCGCGACGGCCACGGCGAGCGCGGCGGTCAGGGCCGCGTCGGCCATGTCGGAGAGCTGCGTTCCCACCAATTGGTACGGCAGTACCGGCTCGTTCTCGACGGTCGCCGCCAGGTCGGCGGCGGCCAGCACCATCACCTGATCGCGGTACGTCTTACGCAGCGCGAGAACGGCGTCGGGTCCGACGATGCCCGCGCGGTACAGGTCGGGCGCGGCGTTGTCGCCCGTCTCCGGAACGGCCTCGACGGCGTCGAGCAGTTGCGTCGTCAGCTGTTCCTTGCTCGGGAGCGCGACACCCGCATTCCGGCCGGACGAGGATCCTTCGGGGGTGAGCAGCAGACGCCACGCAGCGGGGTCGGACACCAAGTGGTCCGCGAGGGCGCTCGAGGCGCCCGTCAGCCCGAACAGGCGTCCTCGAAAGCCCTTGTCCGCGCGCAACGCAGCATCGACCTCGGCGAACCCGTCACCGAGCGAGTCGGACAGGCGAACGACCGTGCGAAGAGCCAGATCGGCATTCGCGGCCCGCGAGAGCGACCACAACAGTTCCAGGCTGCCCTCGTCGACCCAGCCGAGCCTGGTCAGATCCGCAGGGGCACTGGACTCCACCAATCCGAGACGCCCGGCTCCCGGGACGACCGAACGCGACGTGGGTGGACGCACCATCAGCGAACACCTCGACTCTGGCGTGACACAGATTCACCTCACCGCAGGGATACTCGACGTTCTCCGACCACTAGAACCTAGTGCATCCCGACACCGGGGAGTTAAAGACCGAGGTAGGCCTTCAACTCGTACGGCGTGACGTGGCTGCGGTACTCCTCCCACTCGCGACGCTTGTTGCGCAGGAAGAAGTCGAAGACGTGCTCGCCGAGAGCCTCCGCGACGAGTTCCGAGCTCTCCATCGCGTTCAGAGCCTGATCCAGGCTTCCGGGAAGTTCTTTGTAGCCCATGGCTCGACGCTCGGCCGACGTCAATGCCCAGACGTCTTCTTCCGCCTCGGGAGGCAGGGTGTAACCCTTCTCGATGCCGCGCAGGCCGGCAGCGAGAAGAACCGCGAACGCCAGGTACGGGTTGCACGCCGAATCAGGGCTACGGATCTCGACGCGTCGCGACGACGCCTTGTTCGGGGTGTACATCGGGACGCGGATCAAAGCCGATCGGTTGGACGGACCCCACGACGCGGCCGTCGGCGCCTCGCCGCCGCGCACGAGTCGCTTGTACGAGTTGACCCACTGGTTCGTCACCGCACTGATCTCGTTGGCGTGCTCGAGAATTCCGGCGATGAACGACTTGCCGGTCTCCGACAGCTGCATCGGATCGTCGGGGTTGTGGAAGGCGTTGGTGTCACCTTCGAACAGGCTCATGTGGGTGTGCATCGCCGAGCCTGCATGATCGCTGAACGGCTTCGGCATGAACGTCGCGCGGACGCCCTCCTCGATCGCCACCTCCTTGACGACGTAGCGGAACGTCATGATGTTGTCCGCCATGGAGAGCGCGTCGGCGTAGCGCAGGTCGATCTCCTGCTGGCCGGGAGCGGTTTCGTGGTGACTGAACTCGACGGAGATTCCCATCGATTCGAGTGCGTCGATCGCGTGCCGCCGGAAATTCGGCGCCGAATCGTGGACCGCCTGGTCGAAGTAGCCGCCGTTGTCCGCGGGGGTGGGCGGAGTGCCGTCCTCGGGGCTGTCCTTGAGGAGGAAGAACTCGATCTCGGGGTGCACGTAGCAGCTGAAGCCGAGGTCTGCGGCCTTGCTGAGCTGACGACGCAGCACGTGGCGCGAGTCGGCCCAGGACGGCGAGCCGTCGGGCATGGCGATGTCGCAGAACATACGCGCGGAGTGCTGATGCCCCTTGCTCGTGGACCACGGCAGGATCTGGAATGTCGACGGATCGGGCTTCGCGACGGTGTCGGCCTCGGACACGCGCGCGAATCCCTCGATCGCGCTGCCGTCGAAGCCGATGCCTTCGTCGAATGCGCCTTCGAGTTCCGCCGGTGCGATCGCGACCGATTTGAGGTACCCCAGGACATCGGTGAACCACAGGCGGACGAAGCGGATGTCGCGCTCCTCCAGAGTCCGGAGCACGAATTCCTTTTGGCGATCCATGTCCGCGAGAGTAAGCAAACCGCGTTAAATCTGTGTTACATCGTGAATTCGGTCTCACATCCGGCCACTCTCACCAGCCCGGACGTGCGGGTGAGACAGATCAGCACACCAAATCGTTACCTGGCGGGACGAGGTCGACGAGGTAATCGATCAGCGGATCGTCGATGCACGGCACGCCGGAGAACGCGACGGTGTGCTGCGTTCCCTGGTACGTCACGAGGTCGGCGCCGAGCTGTGCGGCGAGCTCGACACCCGCCTGATACGGCGTCGCGGGGTCGAAGGTCGTCGACACCACGACCAGCTTCGGCACACCGGGCGCGGAGACGGTGTGCGGAGTACTCGTGTTCTTCACGGGCCAGAACGCGCACAGATCCAGCGGCGCCTGACCGGTACCGCGACCGTCGTCGAGGAACGGCGCTGCCTCGCGGTATCGCCTGTCGGCCTCGCTCGCCTCGGCCCGGTCGGTGACCGGAGGGTCGTCGACGCAGCGGATCGCGTTGAAGGCGTCGTCGAGGTTCGAGTAGGACCCGTCCTCGAGACGACCGGAATAGGTGTCCGCGAGCCTGAGCAGGGTGTCTCCCCTGCCCTCCTGCAGCTCTGCCAACCCGACCCGCAGCACACGCCAGAGACTCTCGGAGTACAGAGCCTGCTGCACCCCGGTCAACGCGTCGTCGTAGCCGAGGCCGCGCGGATCGGTCGTCTCGGCAGGCGTGGCCAGCAACGGGTCGACGAGTTCGCGGAACGTCCGGTTCGCCTCCATCGGGTCGGAGCCGAGCGCGCAGTTCGACGCTTCCGCACAACTCGCCGCGAATCCGTCGAATGCCTTCTGGAAGGCAGCACCCTGCTCGACCGCCTCGTCGACGGGACTCTGTTCGGGATCGAGTGCGCCGTCGAGAACCATCGCGCGGACGTTGGTGGGGAACGTCTCGGCGTACGTGCTGCCGATCCGCGTGCCGTAGGAGAATCCGACGTAGGTGAGCTTGTCGTCCCCGAGGACCGAACGGATGACGTCCATGTCTCGGACGACCTCCTGCGTGCCGACGTGTTCGAGAACGTCGGCGCCGGTCCGCTCCGCGCATTTGGCCGCGTAGTCGCGGTGATCGTCCTCGGTCTCGGCGATGCCTTCGGGCGACATGTCGACGTCGTTCTCGCTGCGTTGCTCGTCGGTCTCCTCGGCCGTCAGACACCTGACCGCCGGGGTCGACGCGCCGATCCCGCGCGGGTCGAATCCGATGCGGTCGAACCGTTCCGAGACGGCCGAGCCCTCGGCCTGCGTCGCCAGGTACAGCCCGGAGGCTCCCGGCCCGCCCGGGTTGAACAGAATCGAACCGATCTTGTCTCCGGTCGCACGCGCGCGCGAGATCGCGACTTCGGCGGTGGCGCCTGCCGGGTCCGCGTAGTCCAATGGCACGGTCACCTTCGCGCATTCGAGATCGGTGCCGATCAGCGATTCGTCGGTGTCGTAGCTGTCGCACGATTCCCAGCCCAGGGTCTGGGTGTAGAACTGCTCCAGCCCAGGAGGAATCACGCCCGCACCGGGCGTCGATTCCTCCGCCGGCTCTGCCTCCGGAGCCCCCACGGTGGACTCGGGTTGCGCGCATCCCTGAACGCAGAGCACTGCGACCGCGACGAACGCTGCGACACCCGCTGTCGACGACTTCATCGACATGATGTTGCCAGAGCACGCCGAGCGAAGTGCCGAGGACGCCTTTAAGATCCGACCCGTGCAGGCACTGCGAATCGCTCTTGCTCAGATCAATCCGACGGTGGGCGACCTGGAAGGCAATGCCGCGCTGATCGTGTCGTGGGCGAGGCGTGCCGTCGAAGAAAGCGCGCAGATCGTCCTGTTCCCCGAGATGGCGCTGACGGGCTATCCCGTCGAAGACCTCGCGCTGACTCCGGCCTTCGCCGACGCAGGTAGAGATGCCGTGCGACGGCTCGCCGACGCCCTCGACCGTGCAGGCTGCGGAGACATCGTCACCGTCGTCGGATATCTGGACCGCGACCTCGCGGGCGCCCGCAACAGTGCGGCCGTGCTGTTCCGGGGCGAAGTCCTCTCGCACTACGACAAGGTCGCCCTGCCGACGTACCGCGTGTTCGACGAGGCCAGGTACTTCGCACTCGGATCGCGACTGAGCATCACCAGCATCGGCGATCACCGCGTCGGCGTCGTGATCTGCGAGGACATCTGGCAGCCCGGTGGCCCGGTTCCCGCGTACTCGGCCGCAGGTGTCGACGTCCTTCTCTGCCTGAATGCGAGCCCGTTCGAGCGCGGCAAGGACCACATCCGCCGGTCGGTCGTCGAACGACGAGCTGCCGAAGCGGGCGCGGTTGTAGCGTACGTCAATCTGGTCGGGGGGCAGGACGAGCTCGTGTTCGACGGCGGCAGCCTGGTCGTCGCGCGCGACGGGCGCCTGCTCGGTCGTGCTCGACAGTTCTCCGAGGACCTGCTCTGCGTCGACGTCGATCTACCCGACCACCCGCGACCCGATCGCGACGACGTGCCCGGCTGGACCGTCGACCGAAACACCGTGTCCGACATCGTCGTTCGCGGATGGGATCGACGAGACGAGATCGTCGCCGATTCGAAGCCCGACGAGGAACAGGTGTGGGCAGCACTGGTCACCGGACTGCGAGACTACATGCACAAGAACGGTTTCCGATCCGTCGTGCTGGGCCTGTCGGGTGGGATCGACTCGGCCGTCGTCGCCGCGATCGCCGTCGACTCGCTGGGGAGCGACGCCGTTCACGGCATCTCGATGCCCTCGCGGTACTCGTCGGACCATTCACGCAGTGACGCAGCCGAACTCGCGCGTCGCACCGGGCTTCACTTCCGCACCCAATCGGTGGAGCCGATGGTGGAAGTATTCGTGCGCACCCTCGGACTCCACGGTCTCGCCGAGGAGAACATCCAAGCCCGCTGCCGCGGAATGACGTTGATGGCCGTATCGAACGAGACGGGCCATCTGGTGTTGGCGACGGGCAACAAATCCGAATTGGCCGTCGGCTATTCGACGATCTACGGCGACGCCATCGGCGGATACGCACCCATCAAGGACGTTCCGAAGTCGCTCGTCCGCGACCTCGCGCGGTGGCGCAACAAAGCGGCTACCGAGCGCGGCGAGGTCCCGCCCGTTCCCGAGTCGAGCATCGACAAGGCACCGTCGGCTGAGCTGCGTCCCGGCCAGCTCGACACCGATTCACTGCCCGACTACGACGAGCTCGACGCGATTCTGTACCGCTACGTCGATTGCGATCAGGGCCTGCACGACATCGTCGCTGCCGGGTACGACCGAGACACCGTCGCCGACATCCTGCAGAGGGTCGACGCGGCCGAGTACAAGCGCAGGCAGTATCCGATCGGCACCAAGGTCACCTCGCGCGCGTTCGGGCGCGATCGGCGGATGCCCGTCACGAACGCGTTCCGTTCGCACGAGGAACGAATGTGATGTATTGCACTGACAGGACCTCTCGGGCTCGCCGTCGGTCGGTGGCAGACTGAAGGACGTCATCAACCCCATCCCGGGGACCCGCAGGCGGGCCTCGAGGAACCGAAAGGGACAAAGATGTCCGACAACTCCGTCTATGGCGCGTCCGACGCCTCGGTATCCGGATTGACTCGCAAGACCCGCACTCATCACCTTCTGCAGATGAAGGCCGAGGGCGAGCGGTGGGCCATGCTCACCGCCTACGACTATTCGAGCGCCCGCATCTTCGAAGAAGCCGGTATCCCCGTGCTGCTCGTCGGGGACTCGGCGGCCAACGTCGTCTACGGCTACGACACGACGGTCCCCGTCACCGTCGACGAACTGCTGCCCCTCGTCCGCGGCGTCGTCCGGGGAGCACCCAACGCACTGGTGGTCGCCGACCTGCCGTTCGGAACGTACGAGGCGTCGCCGCAGCAGGCGCTCGAGACCGCGACGCGTTTCCTCAAGGAAGGCCTCGCGCACGCCGTCAAGCTCGAGGGTGGCGAACGCGTCGCCGATCAGATCGCAGCCATCTCCGCGGCAGGAATTCCGGTCATGGCGCACATCGGCTTCACGCCGCAGAGCGTCAACGGGCTCGGCGGCTTCCGCATCCAGGGTCGTGGTGACGGTGCCGATCAGCTCGTCGCCGACGCCATCGCGGTCCAGGAAGCAGGCGCGTTCTCGGTCGTCATGGAGATGGTGCCCGCCGATCTCGCCGGTCAGGTGACCCGCAAGTTGTCGATCCCGACCATCGGTATCGGCGCGGGCAACGAGACCGACGCGCAGGTCCTCGTGTGGCAGGACATGGCCGGCTACACGAGCGGCAAGACGGCCAAGTTCGTCAAGAAGTTCGGCCACGTCGGTGACGAACTTCGCACCGCCGCCGCAACCTACCTGGCCGAGGTGCGCAGCGGGGTCTTCCCCGGTCCCGAGCACAGCTACTGACTCGATGCGGAGATGGCACACTCTGTGCCATGAACTCACGACCGACACGTGACACGCTTGTTCGGACAGCCGTCTCCCTCGTGGGGGCGGCTGCCGTCGTTGCAGCGGCTACCGCATGCAGCACCGATTCGACGTCGACGGGCTCGTCCTCGTCCCTGACGACCACCACCACCTCGGCAGCGCCGACGACGACCCCCGCCGCGACCGGTCCCGCCGTCACCGATCAGCAGGCCCAGCAGCTGTGCACCGACCTGGAACAGCAACTGCAGGAGTGGCGCATCCAGGGTCCGACGCTGGGGCGCGGCGGATTGAACATCGTCGTGCAGACGTGGGCGGCGCAGAGCGGCGCAATCAACGTTCAGGTGATCCAGGACCGTTCGATCGTCGACACCGTCACCATCGCCAATTGCCCCGAGGTGCGCGACGAAGCCATGCGTTCCCTCGACATCCCCGACCTCGCGTCGGGTCTGGTCGGGTTCTGACCGGTGACGCAGACGTACGCAACCGAGCTGTATCCGCCCATCGAACCGTACGACGCAGGCCACCTCGACGTCGGCGACAGTCAACGCATCTACTGGGAAACCAGCGGTAACCCGTCGGGCGCCCCGGTGGTCTTCGTCCACGGTGGTCCCGGCGGCGGCACCGGTCCGGCGCAGCGTCGATACTTCGACCCGGCGGTGTACCGGATCGTGCTGTTCGATCAGCGAGGATGCGGACAGTCGACGCCGCACATCGCCGACGGCGCGGACCTCTCGGTCAACACGACCGACCGCTTGATCGCCGACATCGAAACGCTGCGCACGCATCTCGGTGTCGAGCGGTGGCTCGTGTTCGGTGGTTCGTGGGGTTCGACGCTGTCGCTCGCATACGCGCAGAGCCACCGCGACCGCGTCGTCGGACTGATTCTCCGAGGCATCTTCCTGCTGCGGCGCAGTGAGATCGACTGGTACTACAACGGCGGCGCAGGCCACCTGTTCCCCGAGCAGTGGGAGAGGTTCCTCGCCCCGATTCCCGAGGCCGAGCGCGCCGGCGATCTGGTCGAGGTCTACCACCGGCTTCTGACGTCGGACGATCGTGACGTCGCGACGGCCGCGGCGGTCGCGTGGTCGTCCTGGGAGGCGGCGACGAGCTACCTGTTGCCTCGGCCGGAGCAGATCGCCGAGAACGAGGACCCACGGTTCGCCTCGGCGTTCGCCGGCATCGAGAACCACTACTTCGTCAACGGCGGATTCCTGCGGGAGAACCAGCTGTTGGACGACGCGCATCTGCTCGACGGCATCCCCGGCGTCATCGTTCAGGGCCGGTACGACGTGGTCTGTCCGGCGACGAGCGCATACGCCCTGCACAAGGCATGGCCCGGTGCCGAACTGATCGTCGTCGACGACGCCGGGCACTCGGCGAGCGAGCCCGGCATCGTCCACCACCTCGTGCAGGCCACGGACAGGTTCGCCTCGCTACGGTGATTCGTATCCGAACTGGATACGGCGGGAGTCGGTGTCGGCGACGGTGAGCCGTACCGTCACCTTCTCCCCCTCCGGTGGCTCACCGGTGCACTTGCCGATGACGATGGGATCGTCGAGGAACACTTCGGCATCGCGTTTGCCGTCCGCTCCCCGCAGCACGAGCGCCCCGAACTCCTCGCCGACGCGTCCGGCCAGCACCGTCGCCTCGGTCAGGTCGATGCAGGCGCGATCGACCTTCGACGCGGTCGAATCCGACGAACGCATCACGGCCGGCAGGTCCGGCAACGCCGTGCGTGCCCACACCGGAATCTCCGTGTCGCCTACGACGGCGAGACAGACCTCGGTGGCGTACCGATCCGACAGTCTCCGCAGCGGCGCGGTGACGTGCGCGTACGGCGCACCGATTCCCGCGTGCTCGGTCACGGGCGGCAACTCCCCGTCGAAGGCGGCGTAGTCCGCGCCCCGCAGCAGACCGGTCGCCTCGGTCATCATCGCCAGGGTCTCCGGTGCGTCACGCGGCAGACCCGCGAGAACTGCGCCTGCCGACGCACCCGCAGGCCACTCGATTCCGAGCGTGTCCGCGGTGGTCCGCAGGGTGGCCAGCGCGTCCTCCGACGCAGGCGGAAGCGTTCGCAACAACCCGACCCGCGCGTCGAGCATGATGCGTGCCGCGCACATCCCGGTCAGCAGCGACACCTCGGCGTTCCATGCGTCGACGTCGGTTCGGCCCTGCAGTTCGATACGCCAGGAATCGCCGTCGCGCACGACCTCCTGTTCGGGCAACGTGATGTCGATCGACCCACGCAGCACTGCCGCCTGAGCGCGCAGCGCCCCGAATTCCGCCAGCGCCGCGATCGACGGGTGTGGTGTGCCCGCGTCGAAATCCGCCTGCACACCGGCGTAGTCGAGTCGTGCGACCGACTTCACAAGAGCTCGGGAGACGGTCCACGCGACCGCCTCACCGTTCGAGTCCAGCTCGATGCGCCACAACGCGGCCGCCCGAGTTTCGTTCGGCAACAAGCTCGCCGATCCTTCCGAGAGCACCCTGGGGTGCAGCGGTACCGATTCGTCGGGCAAGTAGTACGTCTGGCCGCGCTCCCGCGTCTCGGCGTCCAGTGCCCCGCCGGGCGCGACGAGCGCACCGACGTCGGCGATCGCGTAATGAACCACGAATCCCGACGCCACTCTCTCGATGTGGACCGCCTGGTCGAGATCCATCGACCCTGGCGGGTCGATGGTCACCAGCGCGAGGTCGGTGCGATCGGCACGCTCGGCCGCGTGCCGATCGACGGGCGCAGCCGCCTCGGCCATGGCGTCGTCGGAGAACGCCTCTCGCAGATCGAACTCGGATCTGATTGCTCGGAAATCGAAGGTGGAGACGGGCAGTCGGATCGGAGCCACGTCGGTCAATTGTTCCAGTCGTCGTCGGCCTTGTCGGCCGCCTTGTTGCGCTCGGCCGCGATCTCGATGGCACGCTCGGCCGTCTGCCGATCGGGGTACGGTCCCATGCGGTCGAAGGCGCCTGCCTCTTTGCCCTGGGAGACGGTCTTGGTGCGGACGTCGTAGTACCAGGCTTCGTCGTCTGTGCTCATGGAACCAGTGTGCCGTACGGAGTGCGAACGAGTCGGCATGTAAGCCGGATCCTGTTTTCCCTCCCGCCGAAACGGGACGGAACGACGACCATCCATCTGGGCACACCGTCGCCGGGTACCTCGAGCAGTCCACCCGCAGGCTCGGGCGAGCAGCCCTCGAACACCTGCGCAGCCGCACCTAGAGAAGGTGCGGCCTTCGACCTTGCTCCGGGCGGGGTTTACCTAGCCACCTCAGTCACCTGAGGTGCTGGTGCGCTCTTACCGCACCGTTTCACCCTCACCCACGCACGACACCCGAGAGCGCCGCGTGTGGGCGGTCTGTTTTCTGTGGCACTGTCCCGCGAGTCACCTCGGGTTGCCGTTAGCAACCGCCCTGCTCTGTGGAGTCCGGACTTTCCTCGGCGCGAAGCTTGACGGAATCGCTCCGTCAGTTCTCCGTGCCGCAGCCGTCCAACCGACTCGTTCGCGAGAGCAGATTCTACCGGCAGTGTGGGATGGTCGTTCCGCCGGCTCCGGTCCTGTCATTACAGTTCACGTCATGGATCACGTCATTCTGCTGCGCGGAATCAACGTCGGCGGAATCAACATCAAGATGGCGGATCTGCGAGCCGCCCTGACGGAAGCCGGCTTCTCGGACGTACGGACCGTCCTGGCGACGGGCAACGTGCACCTGCGGTCCCCGATGCGAGGCGCCGAGCTGAAGTCGTCCGTGGAGAAGGTGCTGTCGGACCGCTTCGGCTACGAGGCATGGGTCATCGTGCTCGACGTGCCCACGCTGCGCGGCATCGTCGACGACTATCCGTTCGACGCCGAACGGGACGGCTGGCATCCGTACGTGATCTTCGGCAACGACGACACCCATCTCGCCGAGCTCGCGGCCATCGGCGACACCCTGGATCCCGCGCTCGAACGGATCGCGGCCGGACACGGCGTCGTGTACTGGGAGGTCGTCAAGGGCAGCACCACCGACAGCGTGGTCGGAAAGTTCACCGCGAAGGCCAAGTTCAAGCCGACCACGACGACGCGCAACCTGCGGACGCTCGCCAAGATGCTCGCGTGAGCGTCGTCGCTGCCGCACTCGTAGCGGCCGTGCTGATTTTCGCCATCGTTCGTCCGCGTGGTCTTCCGGAGATCGTGATCGCCCTCCCGGCGGCTGCGCTGACGCTTCTGCTCGGCTTGGTGTCGGTCTCGGCCGCGGCGGAGCAAGTGACCACACTGCTCCCGACGGTCGTGTTCCTGGCGTTCATCCTCGTTCTCGCTCATCTCGCCGACGCGCGCGGCGTCTTCACGTGGATGGCGTCGGCCATGGCCCGCAGCGCGCACGGCAGTCCGCATCGCTTGCTCGTGTCGGTGTTCGCGGCGGCCGCAGTGACCACCGCGATCCTGAGTCTCGACGCCACCGTCGTGCTGCTGACGCCCGCTGTCGTCGGTGCGGCCCGCGCACTGCGCATGTCCGCGAGACCGCACAGTTACGCCAGTGCGCACCTGTCCAATTCGGCGTCGACGCTCCTGCCCGTCTCCAACCTCACCAACCTTCTGGCGTTCTCGGCGACCGGGCTGACGTTCGTCCACTTCGCAGCGTTGATGGCATTGCCCTGGGTGGCGGCGGTGCTGATCGAGTTCGTGGTCTTCTGGGTGTTCTTTCGATCCGATCTGAAGCGGACCGAAGCAGTACCGCCACCCGAACGCGTCCCCGCTCCGGTCGGCACGTTGATCGTGCTCGGCGCCACGTTGGTCGGATTCGCCGTGGCCGGCTTCTTCCACGTCGAACCGTTCTGGGTCGCGGCCGCGGGCGCACTCGTGCTGGCCGTTCCGTCGCTACGCGACGGGTACACGTTCCCGACGCGTGTACTGCGGGCCGCCGACCTGACGTTCTGCGGCTTCGTCCTGTTGCTCGCGATCGTCGTCGCCGGCGTGACGGCAGGGCCCATCGGCCGGTGGCTCGCCGACATTCTGCCGACCGAACCGACCTTCGTCGGCCTGCTCGTCACCGCAGCCATCGCTGCAGTCGCATCCAACGTCGTCAACAACCTGCCCGCGACGCTGATGCTTCTCGCCGCGTTCGGCCCGTCGGCGCCACCCGGACTGTTGCTCGCGATGGTCATCGGGGTCAACCTGGGCCCCAACCTCACCTACGTCGGCTCGCTCGCGATCATGCTGTGGCGGCGGGTGGCAGCCTCGAACCACGAACCGGCCGACCTGAGGACGTTCACCGTTCTCGGTGTGATCACCACGCCGCTGACGATCGTCGGATCGGTTGCGGCGCTGTGGTTCTCGCTAGGAGCCCAGGTATGACGTCTCGTTGACCAGACGCACCGACGCTCCCCCGTCGGGATAGAACTCCGCGATGCTCAGCGATGCCAGATCGAGGTGCATGCGGTACAGAATCGACGGACCCACGTCGAGCGCCAACTGCAGCAGCATCTTGATCGGCGTCACGTGACTGACCACGACGATCGTCGAGCCCGCGTACGACGCGATCATCTTGTCCCGCGCCGCCTTGACGCGATCGAACACGACGTCGAAGCTTTCGCCGCCGGGCGCAGCGACGGACGTGTCGCCGCGCCACCGCTGGTGGATGTCCGGGTCTCGCTCCGCGGCCTCGAGGAAGGTCAGACCTTCCCAGTCGCCGAAGTCGGTCTCGGTGAGGTCGTCGAGAACGGACACCTGCAGCCCCGCCTTTCGGGCGTAGGCTTCCGCGGTCTGCTGGGCGCGACCGAGCGGACTCGACACGACGGCTGCGATGTCGTCGCGCCGCGCCAGGTAGTCCGCGGCCGCGGCGGCCTGACGCTCGCCCAACTCGGTGAGCGCCGGGTTGCCTCTGCCGGAGTATTTCCGGCCGACCGACAGCGGGGTCTGCCCGTGACGCAGCAGGAGCATCCGCGTCGGCTCACCCACGGCGCCGGTCCAGCCGGGCGCCGCGGGCTTCTCGGCGACTTCCTCGGCGGGTGCGAGGTCCTCGCCTGCGTCGGCCGCATCCATCGCCTCGTTGGCGAGGCGGTCGGCGTGCGAGTTCTGGTTACGCGGAATCCACTCGAAGCTCACCGAGTCGAAGCCGCGAACCAGTTCTGCGGCCTCCCGGTTGAGCGGAATCATGTCCGGGTGCTTGACCTTCCACCGCCCCGACATCTGCTCGACGACGAGTTTGGAATCCATGCGGACCTGCACGACACGTGCGCCGACGTCGGCAGCCGCCGTCAGCCCGGCGATCAAGCCGCGATATTCGGCGACGTTGTTGGTGGTGACACCGAGCGCCAGCCGTCGTTCTGCCAGCACCTCGGCTCGGTCCTCGGACAACACGACAGCGCCGTATCCGGCGGGACCCGGGTTGCCCCGCGAACCGCCGTCGGCCTCGACGATCACCCGCGTCGGTGCACTCACAGACCGGATTCCTTGGTACGCACCAGGATTGCGTTGCATTCCGAGCACCGGACGAGTTCGTCCGCGGGTTTGGCCGCGATACGCGAGATCTCACCGCGATCGAGTTCGATGCGGCACGCACCGCACCGACGGGCTTGGAGCAGTGCTGCGCCGCGACCGGTCAGGGCGCGCTGCTTCTCGTACAGAGCGAGCAGGTCCTCGGGGAACGTGGCAGCCAGCTCGGACCTACGGCCGGTGCTGCGCTGTTCGGCTGCGTCGATGTCGGCGACGGCATCGTCACGACGTCGGCCCGCATCGATCAGCTCTTCCTCGATCTGCGTCAGCTGTGCGCCCGCGTGGTTGTAGTCGCTTTCCGACGCCTCCCGCCGCTCCATGACCTCGAGCAATTCTTCTTCGAGGATGCTCTGACGACGCTCCAAACTGGTCAGTTCGTGCTGGATCTCGGACATCTGCTTGGCCGCGACCGTGCCGCTCTCGAGCAGCTTCTTGTCGCGGTCCTCGCGCTGGCGGACCGCGTCGACCTCGTTCTCGAGCTTCTTGATGTCGCGATCGAGGTCGTCCATCGAGATCTGGACGGCGACGGCCGCGTCCTTCCTGGCGATGCGCTCGGCTTCGAGTTTCTCGACCTCCGCCTGCTCAGGAAGGTTGGTGCGACGGTGCGCGATCTGAGTCAGTTCGGTGTCCACTGCGGCCAGTTCGAGAAGTGAGGCCTGTACTCGGGGATCGACGTTCACGCGTGATGGCTCCTGCGACTATGGAAGAAAGATTCGGTCAAGCCTACCGGCACTGTGTCAGGTGTCCGCGGCACCGAGGGTCCACGGGTCCGTTCTGGTCGTGCTCACTCGACTCTCCCACGCGTCGGTGCCCGAGAAAGCGGAATCGACGATCGCACGTGCCTGTGCGCACCACGGCCATTCCGACGCCCAGTGCGCGACGTCGATCACCGCAGGCCCCCCGGCGCGAAGATGCTCGTCGACGGGGTGATGGCGCAAGTCGGCGGTGACGTACACGTCGGCGCCGAGGGAGCCGACCGAGCTCAGGAACGAGTCTCCCGCGCCGCCGCACAGAGCGACCGTCCGGACGACGGCGTCCGGGTCGCCTGCCGTCCGCACTCCCCACGCGGTCTCCGGCAACCTGCTGCGTACGCGTTCGGCGAACGCACGCAGCGTGACGGCCTCGTCGAGCGTGCCGACGCGGCCCAGTCCCGTCGACGACGGACGCCGCACCTGCTCGAGAATGTCGAAGGCCGGCTCCTCGTAGGGATGGACCTGTCGAAGCCGTTCGAGCACCTGCGCGCGCAGCGACGCAGGCGCGACCATCTCGACGCGGTCCTCGGCCACCCGTTCGACGCGCCCGACGGTTCCGATCGCCGGATCCGCGCCCTCCTGGGGGTGGAACTGGCCCGTCCCCGCGACGGTCCAACTGCACTCGCGGTAGTCGCCGATCGCGCCAGCGCCTGCCTCGAACAGCGCGTCGCGCACGGCGTCGGACTGCTCGGTCGGCACGAACACGACCCACTTGTCGATGCGCGGTCCGTCGATCGGCTCGATCGGGCGGGTTTTCGTGACTTCCAGCAGATCCGCCAAGGCGTCGGAGACTCCCGGGTCGGCCGAGTCGGCGTTCGTGTGCGCGGTGAACAGCGCACATCCGGCCTTGACGAGGCGGTGGATCAGCGCACCCTTCGGGGTGTTCGCTGCGACGGTGTCGACGCCGCGCATCAACAGCGGATGATGCACGACCAGCAGGTCGGCGCCCCACTCGATGGCCTCGTCGACGACGCCTGCGGTGGCGTCGACAGAGAACACCACCTTGCGCACGCGGTCCACGGGATCACCCGTGACGAGCCCGACCGAGTCCCAACTCTCGGCGAGCCGGGGCGGATACGCACGGTCGAGGACGGCGATCACGTCGGCGAGGCTGACGTGGGGTTCGGACACGGATGTCTCCTTCTCTACAGAACGCGTCTCAGTGCGTCGACGAGGACGTCGACGTGCTCGGGACCACGGACGGCGACGCGCAGGTGGTGCGGCGGCAGTCCGGGGAACGTGTCGCATCGGCGCACAGCCACCCCCTCGGCGCGCAGCCGCTCGCGGACGTCGGCAGCCGACGGCACCTGGACCAGCAGGAACGGGGCATGCGCCGGCGTGTGCACGCCGACGCCCAGACCGGCCAATCGAGCGATCATCGCGTCCCGATTCTCGGCGATGCGCGACGCCTGCGTCGCCGCCAGATCGACCGCGGCCGGTTCGCTGCATGCGGTGATGGCTTCGAGCTGCAGGGTGCCGACCGGCCAGTGCGCGCGACCGTGCGCCAGCGACGCCAACAAGTCCGGCGGGCCGAGAACGTAGCCACACCGCAGGCCCGCGAGCGCCCAGGTCTTGGTCAAACTGCGCAACACCAGCACGTCCGGCAGTGCGTCACCCGCCAGCGACTGGGACTCACCCGGAACCGCGTCGGCGAACGCTTCGTCGACGACGACGATTCTCCCGGGGCGCCGCAGGGCGAGGACGGTCTCCCGTCGATGCAACACGGACGTCGGATTGGTCGGGTTGCCGACGACGACCATGTCGGCCGACGCCGGCACCAACGCCGGATCGAGCACGTACGGCGGCGGCAGGACGACCTGCACGACGTCGATGTCGGCCTCGCGCAGCGCAAGTTCGGGTTCGGTGAACGACGGATGCACGACGGCCGCCGAGCGTGGCTGCAGCCTCGGCAGCATCGCGAAGCCTTCGGCGCCTCCGGCGAGCAACAGCACCTCGTCGGGACTGCGGCCGTGCCTGCGGGCAACCGTCTCCCGCGCGCGCAGGTCCGCCGCCGCGGACGGATACGCGCCGAGTTCGCCGAGTTTGTCGGCCAGGCGGTCGCGAAGCCACAGCGGCGGGGCCACGCCTTGGACGTTGACCGCGAAATCGACGAGACCGTCGCCGACTTCGGCGTCGCCGTGATGGCGCAGCAGCGATCGTGAGAGCACTTCGAGCGGTCCTTTCGTTGCCAGTGAGCGTAGTCGGCGGCCTCACCGATATGGTTTTGTCATGACAAAGCCCCTGGAATCGACGAACGTGCAGGCCTCTGTCGTGCTGTTCGACCTGGACGGAACGCTGACCGACTCGGCGCCCGGCATTCTCGCCGGCTTCCGCCACGCTCTGGCGTCCGTCGGAGCACCCGAGCCGACCGAGAAGCAACTGGCACTGGTGATCGGACCGCCCCTCATCGACTCGTTCCGCACGATGGGCCTTGCCGAGGACGTGGCTCAGCGCGCGCTCGCCGCGTACTTCGAGCGGTACGACGCCCAGGGCTGGGCCGAGAACTCGGTGTTCGACGGCATCGAGCCGGTTCTGGCGGAGCTGCAGGCGCGTGGCATTCGGCTGGGTGTCGCGACGTCGAAGTCCGAGCGATTCGCGCACCGGATCCTCGACCACTTCGGTCTGTCGAAGTACTTCGAGTTCATCGGCGGCGCGAGCAGCGACGGCGTCCGACGCGCGAAGCCCGACGTCATCGCGCACTCGCTCCGCAATCTCGGTCTGATCCCGAAGGAGATCGCCGACGGCGGAACGCCGGGTGTGATCATGGTCGGCGACCGTGACCACGACGTGCACGGTGCCGCTCGATTCGGAATCCCCGCAGTCTACGTCGACTGGGGATACGGCATCGACGGCGAGAACGACGATGCCGCGTTCACCGTGACGACGATGGACGAGCTGACGAAGGTGCTCGGTGACAACACCGTTGCGTAAGCCCGACGTGCACATCGCCTTCGTCTGCACCGGCAACATCTGCCGCTCCCCGATGGCCGAGAAGATCTCCGCCCTGTTCCTGCTCGAAGCAGGTCTCGAGCAGAGCGTTCGGGTCTCGAGTGCAGGCATCGACGGCTGGCACGAAGGCGAGGGCGCCGATCCGCGTGCCGTCGCCGAGCTCGAGGCGCACGGATACGACGCCGACCATGTGGCAGCTCAGGTCGACGACGGCCATCTCGCGGCCGACCTCCTCGTCGCACTCGACTCGGGACATGCACGACAACTCCTGCAGTTGGGCGCGCCCGCGGACCGCATCGCACTGCTGCGGTCGTTCGACGACCACGCCGACTCGGAGTCCGTCGCCGACCCGTACTACTCGTCGGACAGCGCGTTCACGGAGGTTCGCGAGCAGATCGAAGCAGCGATGCCCGGTCTCGTGAGTTGGGCCGGCGAACGCGTCTCCGACGAGGCGTCGTAGATCACGTCGGACCAGCCGCTACGGTAGTGGTGTGCGAAGGCTGAAATTCCTGCTGCGACCGGGCTGGTTGGCGCTGGCGGTCGTCGTCGTGGCGTTCGCCTTCCTGTGCTTCTACGTGCTCGCGCCCTGGCAGCTCGGCAAGAACACCTCGACCTCACACCGCAACGACCTGATCGAGCAGTCGGTGAACGCCGATCCCGTGCCGATCTCGCAGGTCCTGAATGCCGACGGGTTCGCGCCGGACGACGAGTGGCGACGCGTCGTCGCCGAGGGGTCGTACATTCCCGACAAGGACGTGCTCGTCCGGCTTCGGGTCATCCGAGACCAGCCCGCGTACGAGGTCGTCACGCCGTTCCAGCTCCAGGACGGACCCGTCGTACTGGTGAATCGCGGGTACGTGCTGCCCGTCCAGGGCACCGCTCCCCCGGCCATCGAACCTGCGCCGACCGGGCCGATCACTCTCGACGCACGGCTTCGGGTGTCGGAAGGCAGTTCACGACAACCGATCGACGAGGCCGGGCACCTGCAGGTGTACAACATCGCTCCGGGCCAGATCGGTGAGGCCGTCGGTCTCTCACCGGTCGACGGCTACCTGCAGCTCGACGACGGACAGCCCGGCGGGCTCGGTCTCATCGACCTTCCGCAGACCGACGCGGGTCCGTACCTCTCGTACGGACTGCAGTGGCTCGCGTTCGGCATCATGGCACCGCTCGGGCTCGCGTATTTCGTGCGAGCGGAATGGCGAGAGCGCCGAAAGGCGAAGGGTCAGGACATCGTCGGCGACACGCCGCCCACCCCGACCGAGCCCGATACCGTCGACCGCGCCTCCGAGCCGGTCGCCGCAGAGCCCGAGTCGGCGGCTGTCGAACCGGAATTCACGCTGCCGACCCGCAAGGAACGTCGCGCCGCGAAGAAGGAGAAGGAACGGTCAGCCGAGCGCACGGCGAACGACGTGCGTCTGGCCGACCGCTACGGCAAGAACCGCTGACGCGAGGGTTGCGGCACCCTGCACGAGCGTCGACAAGCGCGCCGCCCGTCCGATGTCCGACGCCGTCGGCTCCCGGCCCGTTCCCAGCGTCGCGCGGATCTCGACGCCGTGGGCGTATTCCGTGCGCCCACCGAGGCGGACACCGAGCGCCCCTGCCGCTGTTGCTTCGGCGACGCCCGCATTCGGGCTCGGATGGCGAGACGCGTCGTGACGCCAGGCGCGGATCGCGTCGGGCGCCCGACCACCGACGGCGGGCGACAGGAGAACGGTCAGCGCACCGGTCAGCCGGGCGGGTGCGAGGTTGACGCCATCGTCGAGTCTCGCCGCGAACCAGCCGAAACGTCGGTACCTCGGCGACCTGTACCCGATCATCGCGTCCAGGGTATTGACGGCGCGATAGCCGAGAATGCCGGGCACGCCTGCGGTTGCACCCCAGAACAGCACGCCGACGGTGGCGTCCGAGGTGTTCTCCGCGACCGACTCCACCGACGCCCGCGCCAGACCCGCCTCGTCGAGCACGCTCGGGTCGCGACCACAGAGCGACGGCAGCAGAGCGCGCGCGGCGGCGACGTCACCGTCGTCGAGGCTCCGGGCCATCCGAGTTCCCGTCCGCGCGAGCGACGTTCCACCGAGTGCAGCCCACGTCGAGGCTGCCACGAGAGTGATCTCTCCGACCGCGCCCCATCGTCGGGCTGTCTCGGTCGCCGCGGCCCCGAGGCCGACGCAGCCACCGACGAGAACAGACGTGTGCACGACGCCGGCAACTCGGCTGTCTCGGTAGATCCACCGCTCGAGCCCCGCGGCGCATCGACCGAAACCGGCGACCGGGTGAAACCGACGGGGATCGCCGAGTGCTCGGTCGAGTGCGTATCCCAGCAGTAGGCCGGTGGCACGCGATCGATTGTGCCGCTTGTTCATACGCTCGAACATAGCGAACTCGTCCGATGGACCGATCGGGCGCGCGGCGCCCGCCCGATCGGCCCCGTCACGGCTGGGGAATCAGGTCCAGCGCGACCGGTAGGCGGCCGTCATCTGCCGGTTGTCGAAATTCAAGTCTCGACCCGAACCGAGCATGGCCATGGCCAAACCGACGAAGCCGACCGCTCCCATCAAGAACAGCGTCATGATGTACCCCCTGAGATCGCAGAAACACCCGCGTACGGGCTTGAACCGATCTTGATTGTTACCGACGGACACAGACAAAAGAACGCAGATGAGGGGGCCGTCACATGTGGCGACTGTCACCGAAATACCGAAGCTAGGATCGTGGTCATGACCGTCGACGGCACGTCCCCCGACAGCACGACATCCCGCAGGCCCGGCTGGGTCAACAAGGCCATCATGATCGCCATCGGAGTGGTGGCGCTGATCATCGCGTACTTCGCCCTCGCAGCGTTCGTGCCGCGGTGGTGGGGCATCCGCATGTCGCAGCTCGCGGATCAGTCCTTCGGCAAGGGCATTCTGTGGGGTCTCGTCTTCGGCCTCGTGTGCACTCTCGTTCCGCTGCTGCTGTTCTTCGTGGCCTGGTCGGTGCGGGGGCGCCGTGGCGGCAAGGTCACCGCGATCGTCGCGGCGCTACTCGCGGTCGTCGTCGCCGTGCCCAATCTGATGACGTTGTCGATCGTCGCGGGCAACGGCAACGCGGCGCTGGCCGCCGCTCAGAACATGAACACCGGTGCGCCGGGCTTCCGAGGCGCCACCGCAGTGGGCGCCGTCGTCGCCGCCGTGCTGTTCGCACTGTTGGTGTTCGTCATCGTGCGTGGTCGACGTCGGCGCGCCCGGAAGCGACTCGACGCCGCGGCGCCCCCGCCTGCAGTCTGACTCACTCGTACACGCGCGGGATTCCGACGACCTTCGTCGCGTCGACTGTCAGCCCGAGCCGAGAATCGAGACCCAGCGCGGGGACCTCGGGAATCGACTCGGGGTCGAGACTCACTGCGCCGATCACGTTCGATCCGGCGATGGCGAAGTCGGATATCGACCGTCGGACATGGTTCGCCGAGGTGGCCAGTACAACGCTCTGCGCTCCGATGTCCCGCAGCAGAGGTTGCGTCAGCACCGCATTCTGGGGTGTCGAGTTCGCACGGTTCTCGACGTGGATCCGTTCTGCCGCAACTCCGTTGTCGATCAGCCAGGTACGCATGGCATCCCCCTCCGCCACGCCGTTCCGGGGATTTCCACCCGTGACGACGACCGGTGACGTGGGTGACGCCGTCGCCGCGGCAGCAGCACCGGTCAACCTGTCGATCAGTTCGTCGCGCATCGAGCCGTCATCCGCCAGTCCGAAGCCGAGCACGACGATCGCGGTTCGTGCACCGTCGTAGACGGGCGCCCACTCGACGGGAGCTTCCGCCGAAGTGGCGATGATGTCGATCGCACGCTCGACTGCGGCATGCAGTTCGGGGTCCAGGCCACCGAGCCGTTCCAACGCTGCGTCCCGGCCGCGCGGGTCGTTGGCGGCGTTCCGGTAGAAGGCCTGCAGGGCGGGCACGTTGGAATCCTGCGGCGCCGCCAGCGCCAGCGCGTCCAGTGCCGCGAACCCGACGTCGTAGTTTCCCTTGACCAAATTGTCCTGCGCGGAGTTGTACAGAGCAGGGGTGGCAGGTGCTGCGATCGATTCGATGATCGCGCGCGCATCCGCCGGGGTGGGCGGTGCCGGTTCAGCGCTTGCGACACCACCCGAGGCGAGAACCGCTGCGGCGGACAGCGCGGCGGAGACACCGATCTTCGTGCGGGACAGGCTGATTCGCACAGCACGTCCTTCCTTCCGACGACGGAGGTCAGCCACAGGATAGCTCGAGTGTGACCGATGTGACCAGTGTTACGAAAGTGCAGGAAGTTACACCGTTGTAAGTCGTTCGTCGTCGAATGCCCACCGCGCGAACATGTTCGACGGTCAGGGAACGACCGGAGCCTTGCCGCCGTCGTACGGTTCGATGGTCACCTGCTCATCCGGTGCGAACTCGACGCCGACGATGTCGTCTCCTTCGGTGACCGTGACGACCACGGCGAGACCGTCCTGCGCAACGGCTTCGATGCGGCCGCGAGATTCGCCGTCGTCGCCGACGAGTTGGTAGTCACCGACCACGACCAACAGCTCCTCCGCCGAAATCGTTCGACGCCCACCGAAATCTTCTACAGTCATGCCCACCACCGTAGACGGATCGAACGTTTTCCGTCACGACACGCGCCTCGGAGTGATCTCGACCAGCACGTCGAAATCGAACTCACCCGCTTTGGCAAGGTAGATCGGTTGCGAGACATGGCCGTTGGTCATCTTCAGATGACCGCGTGCGCCGTCGTACGAGAAGTTCTGGGCGATCGACTCCAATGCCGTCACCTCGGCCGACCCCGCGCGGTCGACCATCTCCCCCAACATCGTGATTCCCTCGTAGCACGACTGACCGAGTGAACCGACTATCGGCGCGTCGACCCCGAAGCGGGACGAGAATCGGCCGGAGAAGTCGAGACTCTCCGACGTGCCGAGCGTCTCGAAATAGCCTGAGGAGACGTACAACTCGCGGGCGTTTTCCGATCCGGTCGCCAGCAGCATGTTCTCGTCCATCAGTGGGCTGAGCCGGACGCACCGACGGTCCAGTCCCGCGGACGCGAACGCCTGATGGAACGCGACGGCGTCGTCGCCCAGCAGCAGGACGACGACGCCGTCGCACCCGGATCTCTCGATGCCGGATACGGTCTGGGCGTAGTCGACGGTGCCGATCGGTGAGAAGTCACCGAACACCACCGACACGCCGATCGAGTGCAGGTACTCGGTGACGATGGCGGCCGTCTTGCGGGGCCATACGTAGTCGTTGCCGACCACAGCCCACCGCCTGCGGCCCAAGTCGTCGACCATGACGTCCAACGCCGGAATCAGCTGCGCCGATGGTGTTTCACCGGTGACGAACAGACCGGGGTACCGATCCCCACCCTCGTAGAGCGACGTGTAGACGTACGGAATTCTGTTGGCAGTGATGGGAATCAGCGCACGGCGCACCGCGGATGTATGCATCCCGGCGACCGCGTCGAGGGCTCCGACGTCGACGAGCCTACGTATCTCTCCCGCGACGACGGCCGGGTCGCGCCCCCCGTCGATCGGCACCAGTTCGACGCGTCTTCCGAGCACGCCGTCGTTGGCGTTGAGCTCCTCCTGTGCGAGTTGCGCGGACAATTCGCTCGACGGTCCGACGAGACCGAACGATCCGGACATGGGAAACACGATGCCGACGGTGAACGTCGCATCGCTGCGTGCCCGCGTCACATTCATTCGTCCGTTCACCTGCCGTCGCCTAGACTCCTCTGCGGAGAATCCCTTCATGATAGGAGTGCGATCGCGTGAGCCTTTCCGAACGGCCAGATCGTGCTCCGGGCACGGACCGACTGCTCGCGTCCGTCGATCGCTTGGTCGGCGAGCGTATGCGCACGCTGCTGGCACCGGCAGATCTGGACCTGGAGGAATGGCGCGTTCTCTGCCTGCTGTCCGACGGCGACGGTCACACGATGGCCGAAACGGCCGAGTTCGCACTGCTGCCGCCTCCGACTCTGACCAAGGTCGTGAACCGCCTTGTCGCGAACAATCTCGTCCACCGGCGATCGGGCACGGTCGACCGCCGTCAGGTGCTGATTCGCACTACCACTCGCGGACAACAGAAGTACGACGCGTTGGCGTCGGATGTCGAAGCTCTGCACCGCGAGCTCTTCGGCGCGGACTCCGACCGCGCACTACTCGAAGGCATGCTCGAGACACTGCACCGCAACGCGGCGGCCGACCGCGCGCCTGCCGATCACTGACCGGATTGCAGATGGGGCGCATCCGCGACGATCGACGTCAGGAGTTCGTCGACGGCTTTGACCCTTGCGAGCGACGTCAGCTCGCGTGGAACCGCGACCCAGTACGTGCGATCGATCGAGAACTGTTCCGGCAGAACGCGTTCGAGCGCACCATCCGGCTCGCCGATGTAACTGGGTAGCGGCGCGATGCCCAGGCTGTTCTTGGCCGCGAGCCAGTGCCCGGTGATGTTGTTGGTCTGAATCTGCGCACGCCCGTCCGCGAGGATCGAGTCCAGGATGCGCAACGGCGCCACGTCGAGCAGCGCCCCGACGTACCAGATCAGTGTGTGGTCTCGCAGATCGTCGATCTTCGAGATCGCGGCCGTCCTCGCCAGGTAGTCCCTCGTCGCGTACAGGTGCAGTGAGTACGTGGCCAGTTTGCGATACGAGACGAGCCGCGCCGACGGCTGCTCCAGCGTGATGGCGACGTCGAACTCGCGCGTGTTCAGAGAGTTGTGCTCGGTAGCGGTCACCAGCTCGACGTCGAGATCGGGGTGACGGCTCCGCAGCTTTGTCAGATTGGGCGTCAAGACGAATGCGCCGAACCCGTCCGGAGCCGCAATACGAACCGACCCCGTGAGCGATCCCATCGTCGACGTCTGATCCTCGAACGCGGCGATCAACGCCGATTCGACCGTCTCCGCGTAGCCGACCAGCCTGTCCCCCGCCTCCGTCAATCTCCACCCACTGGGTGTGCGATCGAAAAGCCGTTGTCCCGCAAGCTTTTCCAAACTCGTGATCCGACGACCGACAGTCGTGTGATCGACACCGAGCGCTTTCGACGCCTCGTTCAGGCGACCGTGACGGGACACCTCGAGGAAGAAGCGGAGATGGTCGGCGGTGAACATTTCGCCAGCGTATCAGCGCGTGCATTTTTGCACGCACAGGTGCGCGATTGGCCTTTGACAGGGGCATGTATGCCTACGAGACTGGTGTCACATCTCGAGCGAAGGAATATCTGTGACGACTATCGCGCACTGGCTGGACAACAAGGAATTCGCCGGCACCTCCGGTAACACCGCACCGGTCACCAACCCCGCTACCGGCGAGGTCACCGGACAACTGGCACTGGCCAACCTGGACGATGCCCGCACCGTCATCGACGCCGCCGCAGCCGCGTTCCCCGCCTGGCGCGACACCTCCCTCGCCAAGCGCGTACAGGTCCTGTTCAAATTCCGCGAACTCTTGAACGAACGCAAGGGCGAGTTGGCGGAAATCATCACCGCCGAACACGGCAAAGTACTCTCCGACGCATTGGGCGAAATCTCCCGCGGCCAGGAAGTCGTCGAATTCGCCTGCGGCATCCCCCACCTACTCAAGGGCGGGTTCACCGAGAACGCCTCCACCAAAGTCGACGTCTACTCCATCCGCCAACCCCTCGGCCCCGTCGGCATCATCTCCCCCTTCAACTTCCCCGCCATGGTCCCGATGTGGTTCTTCCCCGTCGCCATCGCCGCCGGCAACACCGTCGTACTCAAGCCGTCGGAAAAAGACCCCACCGCCTCCATCTGGATCGCGAACCTCTGGGCCGAAGCAGGCCTACCCGCAGGCGTGTTCAACGTCCTCCAAGGCGACAAGCTCGCCGTCGACGAACTCCTCGAGAACAAGAAGATCAAAGCGATCTCCTTCGTCGGCTCCACCCCCATCGCCCAATACGTGTACAGCGTCGGCACCGCGAACGGTAAACGCGTCCAAGCTTTGGGTGGCGCGAAGAACCACGCCATCGTCCTACCCGACGCCGACCTCGACCTCGCCGCCGACGCCATGGTCAACGCCGGCTTCGGCTCCGCAGGCGAACGCTGCATGGCCATCTCCGCACTCGTCGCCGTCGGCGACATCGCCGACGACCTCGTCGCGAAAATCGTCGAACGCACCACCCCCCTCGTCACCGGCGACGGCACCAAGAACTCCGACATGGGCCCGTTGGTGACGCAGGCCCACCGCGACAAAGTCGCCTCCTACGTCGACGCAGGCGAAGCAGCAGGCGCCACCATCGTCGTCGACGGCCGCCAAGTCCAGCCCGACGGCGGCAAGGACGGATTCTGGCTCGGACCGACCCTGATCGACAACGTCACCACCGACATGAGCATCTACACCGACGAAATCTTCGGACCCGTCCTGTCCGTCGTCCGCGTCGACAGCTACGACGAAGCCCTCCAACTGATCAACGACAACCCCTACGGCAACGGCACCGCCATCTTCACCAACGACGGCGGCGCAGCACGCAGGTTCCAAAACGAAGTCGAGGTCGGCATGGTCGGTATCAACGTCCCCATCCCCGTCCCCATGGCCTACTACAGCTTCGGCGGCTGGAAGAACAGCCTCTTCGGCGACACCCACGCCCACGGCACTGAAGGCATCCACTTTCTCACCCGCGGCAAAGCCATCACCAGCCGCTGGCTCGACCCCAGCCACGGCGGCATCAACCTCGGATTCCCCGAAAACAGCTGACACCCCCACGTGCGCGCGAATGTATAGCCCGCTATACATTCGCGCGCACGAGGCGTAGTTCTAACACGCACGAGGCGTAGCCCTAAGGAGTAGTGCATGGTTGCCAACATTTCGTTTCCGCGGTTTCTGAAACTCGGCTCGGGCGCAGTCGAGGAGTTGGGTTCGGTTCTGTCCGATCTCGACGTCGAGCGCCCCCTGCTCGTCACCGATGCGTTCATGGTGAGCAATGGATCTGCCGATCGGCTGCTGAAGATCATCGAGGCCGCGGGGAAGCAGGGCGCGGTGTTCTCCGAAACCGTTCCCGATCCGACCACGGAATCGCTGCAGGCCGGTCTCGACGCGGTACAGGCGCACGGCGCCGACGTCATCATCGGTTTCGGCGGCGGTAGCCCGATGGACACCGCGAAAGCCCTTGCCGTGCTGACGAAGCAGGGCGGTGAGATGCGTGATTTCAAGGCGCCGCGCGTGTACACGGGTCCGGCGCTGCCCATCGTCGCGATTCCGACGACGGCCGGAAGCGGTTCGGAAGCAACGCAGTTCACGATCATCACCGACGTCTCGACCGACGAGAAGATGCTGTGCCCCGGCTTGTCGTTCCTGCCGATCGCGTCGATCGTCGACTCCGATCTGACGATGTCGATGCCTGCTCGATTGACGGCCGATACCGGCGTCGACGCGCTGACTCACGCCATCGAGGCGTACGTCAGCAAGAAGGCGAACCCGATTTCCGACGGTTTGGCCCTGTCGGCGATGAAGACGATCGGCCGGTATCTGTTGCGGGCGTACAGAGATGGTTCGGATCGTGAGGCACGCGAGAACATGATGCACGCGTCGACGCAGGCAGGCATGGCGTTCTCCAACGCGAGCGTGTGTCTCGTGCACGGCATGAGCCGTCCGATCGGTGCGCACTTCCATGTCGCACACGGTCTTTCGAATGCGATGCTACTTCCTGCGGTCACCGCGTTCTCGATTCCGGGTGCGCGCGGACGCTACGCCGACTGCGCTCGCCAGCTGGGTGCGGCCGATCAACACGACAGCGACGATGTGGCGTCGTCGAAGTTGATCGAGTTCATCGACACGCTGTGCGCGGACGTGGAGGTTCCGTCCCCGAGCAAGTACGGCATCGACAAGGCGCGATGGGACGAACTGATCCCCTTGATGGCCGAGCAGGCCCTTGCGTCGGGCTCGCCGGGAAACAACCCGGTGGTTCCGACCGCCGACGAGATCGCCGAGCTGTATCGCACGATCTTCTGAGTTCACCAGCACTGTGGCCTCGTACCCGTCAAGGGTGCGGGGCCACAGGTGTTTCGGCCCGAAATGTACGAATCCAAGACCGTCTCGAGAAATTAACATAGTTCCTAGAAAAATAGTGTCTGTAGGAAGTATTCTTCTGGGAGCGCAGCATCGTGTCGACCATCACCGCTGGCTGCGCATCCCACCGACCACGGCGCCCCGCGCACCCGCGGACGGCCCATGAGCCACCGCGTCGATCGAGAAGAACTGGACACGCGTCATGAACATGAAGAAATATTTCGAGGGGCCGGCCACCAGCCTCGACGATCAGATCGAAAGTTATGCGACATCGCGCGTACCGGCGAGCCAGCGCTGGCCTAGGCCGGCAATTCTGCTGGTGTTGACGGGCAACGTCACCGCGATGTTCTGGTTCTCGCTCGGCGGCCAGATCGGCTTTCTCGTCGGTTGGCCGATGTTCCTCGTTCCGATCGCCTACATGGTCGTCGGTGCGACCCTGATCGGAAGCCTGATCATGCGGATCGCCAGCCAGGAGGGGCTTTCGCTCCCGCTTCTGACGCGCGGTCTCGGATTCGGAACGAAGGGCTCCGCGGTTGCCTCGCTTGTCTACGCGGTGAACTACGTCTTCTATTTCATCTTCGAAGGCAGCATCGTCTCACACGGCCTCAGCGAGTTCGCGGGCATCGACATAGACTCGTTCTGGGCGACGGTCGTGTTCGCTGTCGTCGCGCTCGTCGCGCTGTACTTCTCCTGGCGCGGAATGCATTCGATGAACGTCCTGCAGAAGTTCGGCATGCCGATCTTCCTCGTTCTGTTCGCGATCGGCATGTACATGCTCGCGAGCGGTTACGTTCTCGTGGGCCCCGGCGAATGGGAAGCGACGGGCGGCTTCTCGTCGACCGCGATGTGGCAGGCACTGAGCCTCGTCAACGGCCAGATCGTCTTCCAGGCACTCATCGCGACCGACTACGGCCGATTCGTCAAGAAGGAGGTCACCTACCGCGGCACTGCAGGTCTGATGCTGTCGGAGCTGCTGATGATCGTCGTCGTGATGATTCTCGGTGTCTTCCTCGGCTTCACGATGCTGCGTCACTTCGACGGCACAGCGACGCCCGAGCTGTCCGCCACCGACCCCGGCCTCTACTTCGCCGTCGTGATGGGTCTGCTCGGTGTCGTCTTCGCCATCGTCACCCAGGTTCGCATCAACGTCATGAACCTCTACTCCGGATCGCTCGCGCTCTCCAATGCATGGGATGCGTTGTCGCCCCGCAAGTTCGGACGTCAGTGGTGGATGGTGGCGCTTCTCGTCATCGGAATTGCTCTGTACCCCATCAACGTTCTGCAGTACACCGACAAGTTCCTCGCCGTCACCGGCATCATGACCAACACGTGGATCTTCATCCTGCTCGCCGACTACTTCGTCTGTCGCAAGTGGCTCGGGCTGGCACCGTCGTCGAACATCGAATTCCGCGACGGCTTCGTACGCACCTGGAATCCGTGCGGAATCACCGCGATGATGCTGGGAATCGTCATCGGCGCTCTGGGCGTCTTCGGCGTATACCCGTCGTACTACGCGTCGTTCATCGCGATGTTCGTCGGACCGATCGTCTACATTCCGCTGACGATCGCCACCCGCGGACGCTTCTACACACCCACCACCCTGCCCGCTGCGGAACAACACACCGATTTGCCCGACGCGACCCCGACGCACCGATAGGACCGACACGATGACTTCCGTAGCACCTTACGAAGCAGCAGCGATTCAGTACGAGCCGACGCTGTTCGACAAGTCCGGCAATGTCGCGGACCTTCTCGCGCTGGTCGGCGAAGCCGCCCGGCACGGCGCGAAGCTGATCACCACTCCGGAGATGGCGACGACCGGATACTGCCTGTACGACTACGACGAGGCAGCCACCGTCGTCGAAACCGTCCCCGGCCCGACGACGGATGCGTTCGCTGCCGTAGCGAGCGAACACGGCTGCTATGTCGTCGTCGGAATGCCAGAGGTCGACGCGGACACCGGCCTGTTCTACAACGCCGCCGTGCTTGTCGGTCCCGAGGGCGTGGTGGGCAAGCATCGAAAGACGCACTCGTACATCGCCGAACCGAAGTGGGCGGCACCGGGCAATCTCGGCCACCAGGTGTTCGATACCCCCATAGGCCGGATCTCTCTGCTGATCTGCATGGACATGCACTTCGTGGAGACCGCGCGCGTCGTGGCTCTCGACGGTGCGGACGTGATCTGCCACATCAGCAACTGGCTCGCCGAACGCACACCGGCTCCGTACTGGATCAGCCGCGCCTTCGAGAACCGGTGCTACGTTGTCGAGAGCAACCGCTGGGGCCTCGAGCGCACCGTGCAATTCAGCGGCGGGACGTGCATCATCGAGCCCGACGGCACCGTCGCGTCGTCGATCGACTCCGGAAACGGCATCGTGTACGCGCAGATCGACCCGGCGCGCGCCCGAGAGCAGAACCCGTGGGGCGATCGCAGGCCGGAGCTCTACCGCGAACTGCAGTCGAACACATTCCTCTGGAACCCGCTGGACTTCTTCTCCCTCTACGGACACCGCACGTTGCCCGACGGCGCTCGCACCGCGGTGACGGTCGTGCAGTCCACGCCCACCACCGATGTCGAAGCCAACGTCTCCGCCATCGAGAACATGATGTCGAAGGCGAACGGCGGTGAGCTGCTGGTCTTTCCGGAGCTGTCGATCACCGGACCGCTGTCGACGGATCGTCCGGCGTCCGCGGTGGCGGAATCGCTCGACGGGCCCTCCCTCGCACGGATCGCCGACGCGGCCGCGAGAACCTCCACGACGGTCGTCGTCGGCCTCGCAGAGTTCGCCGACGCGACGTTCTACAACACCGCCGTCGTCGTCGGTCCGTCCGGAATCCTGGGCAGCTATCGTCAGACCCATGTCGCGCCGGCCGACACGGAGTTCTTCGACGCAGGCGACAGCTGGGCCGTGCTCGACCTGCCTGCCGGACGCGTCGGAATCCTACTGGGCAACGACGTTCACTTCCCCGAGGCCGGACGTGTTCTCGCCCTTCGGGGATGCGACATCGTCGTCTGTCCCGCGGCGATGTCCGCACCGGTCGGCGGTCACGTCGGCACCACCATTCCGCACCAGGGCGCAATCCTGACCGATGCGGATCCTCTGCACTGGCACCACATGCGGGTGCGGGCGGGTGAGAACAACGTGTGGTTCGCCTTCGCGAACGCATTCGATCCGGACCGCGGATTCGACGGGCACAGCGGCGTTTTCGGTCCGGACACCTTCGCGTTTCCGCGTGGCGAGAGCGTCGTGACGACCGAAAGGGGCGCGGCAACGGCCGTCGTCGACACCACCAATCTCGACAGCGTGTATCCGACGAACGTCGTCCGACGCAAGGATCTGGTGTCGATGCGGCTGCCCCACCACTACCCCACCCTGAGCGCCGCGTCGAAGGTCGCTGTCGACGCGTGATCGCACGGGGTCGACGGCGACGACGAAACTCGTTCGCCGGACGGTTCGACTTTCGACTACCGTCGACCCCATGCGTTCAGGACCTCGTGTCATAGGTTTGCTCGGCGGAATGAGCTGGGAAAGTAGTGCCCTGTACTACCGCCTGATCAACGAAGGCGTCCGGGACCGCCTCGGCGGAATCCATTCGGCACGCTGCATTCTGGACTCGCTCGATTTCGCGGAGGTCGAGGCGCTGCAGGTTGCGGGCGACTGGGATTCCGCGGCAACCCTTCTCGCGGAGGAAGCCGTCAATCTGCAGCACGCCGGGGCCGAGATCGTCGTGCTGTGCACCAACACCATGCACAAGGTGGCCGACGCCATCGAGGCCGCGGTGTCGATTCCCGTCCTCCACATCGCCGACGCGACCGCGGCCGCCGTCAAGCGCACCGAGGTCACCACGGTCGGCCTTCTGGGCACCGCGTTCACGATGGAGCAGTCGTTCTACCGTGAGCGTCTCGAGAACAGTGGGCTCGGTGTCGTCGTGCCGTCGTCCGACGATCGCGCCGACGTCCACCGCATCATCTACGAGGAGCTGTGCCGCGGGATCATCACGGACTCGTCCAGGGAGGTGTACCGACGGGTCATCTCGTCGCTCGTTGCGGAGGGTGCCCAGGGAATCATCCTCGGCTGCACGGAGATCGAGCTGCTCGTCTCTTCCGAGGATTCCCCGGTTCCGGTGTTCCCGACGACGGCGATCCACGCCGACGCGGCCGTGGAATGGTCGATCGGGCGGTCACGCCGATGACGCGCTTCGACGCACCCGTCACGATCGTCGGCGCGGGCATTGCCGGGGCTGCCTGTGCCACCGTCCTCCGCGACGCCGGGGTTCCCTTTCGGCTCGTCGAACGCGGCCGCGCAGTGGGTGGCCGGATGGCATCACCCGAACTGCACGGCCGACGCGTCGACATCGGTGCCGGATACTTCACGGTGCGTGATCCCGAATTCGCCGCACTCGTGTCGCGTTGGGAGTCCGCAGGCCTCGCTCGGCCGTGGACCGACACGTTCGGTGTTCTGGCCCCCGACTCGGACCCCGAGACCAGCACCGGTCCGACGCGATGGCGTACCCTGGGAGGGCTCCGTTCGCTCGTCCGTTCCATGCTGGCCGACGTGCCTGTCGAGAGCGTCACGGTCGAGGGGCTCCCGGACGGCGACGTCGTTCTCGCGATGCCCGATCCGCAGGCTGCCCGTCTCACGACGGTTCCCGAACCCGTCGACTACCAGCCGGTTCTGACGGTCGTCGTCGGCTTCGACGAATTGAGACTGCCCTTTCGGGACGCGGCGTTCGTCAACGACCACCCGATCGTGGAGTTTCTTGCCGACGACGGCGCGCGACGGGGTGACGGTGCTCCGGTACTCGTCGCACACACGACGGCCGAGTTCGCGCGTGCACATCTCGGCGACCCCGACACGGCAGCAGACCCCGTCGTCACCGCACTCGTCGAACTGCTCGACACCGACCGGCCGTCGTGGACGCACGTACACCGCTGGAGCTTCGGTAAGCCCGAGTCGAGTCACGACGCATCCTTCGCGCTGATCGAATCCGATGGTCGCCGAACGGGATTCGCCGGCGACCAGTGGTGCCCGAACGGCGCGCCGCGCGTGGAGAGCGCCTGGCGTTCGGGTACCGATCTGGGCCGCGCCCTGTTGACGTAGCTATGCAACGGGAAGGTGAGTTGCCTCGGCTTCAGCGGCGTCGAGGTCGTCGTCCGACAGGGTGAGCAGCGCCGCGATCGGGGCGGCGAGGGCCAGCAGGCCGACGACGAACACCGGGAACAGAAATCCGAACACCTCGAGGCCCTGTGGGATCGGCAGGGCCGGGTCGACGGATACGCGCACGGCGGCCATGCCCGTGTAATGCATACCCACCACGGCGACGCCCATGGCGATTCCGGCCGCGAGCAGCAGCAGCGGCCTCTGCAGGACGAGCGTGAACCACAGCGACAGCGTGCCGGCGACGACGGCGATGACCACCGAGATCGCTACCAGCGTCGTGTCGTAGGACACCGATCCCTGGATGCGAATCGCGTTCATGCCGGTGTAGTGCATGACGTTCACGGCGACACCCATGATGACGCCACCGATGAGCAGCGTCCAGATGTTGACGCGACGTCCGATGATGATGAGACCGACCATCGTCGCAGCGATGGCAAGCAGTGCCGAGACCACGGTCCAGAACAGGTCGTACCGAATGACGCTGCCGGACACCGAGAATCCGAGCATTGCGATGAAGTGCATCAACCAGATGCCGATGCCGCCGATCGACACGGCCGCCATGGCGAGCCATCCGAGGCGGCTACGCTCGGTCGACGCCACCGCCGATCGACGCGTACACGCCAGTCCGACAACACATCCCACTACGGACACGATGTAGGCCAGGAACAGCAGCCACAGGCCCATCGAGAAGTGGTTCATCTCGTGCGCGTGATGCATGACGGTGTCTCCTTACGAGGCGGAGTGCACTCGATCGAGCGCGTACTCGGTGAGGGTGATCAGGGCGCGGCGGACCGATTCGGTGACTCGGGCGTCGACGGTGATGATGGGCACGTGCGGCGGGACGGCGAGCGCCTCGCGAATGTCGTCGACGGGATACGTCGGCGCACTGTCGAATTCGTTGACGGCGACGACGAAGGGCAACCCCTTCGCTTCGAAGTAATCGATGGCGGCGAAACAGTCGTCGAGCCGCCGGGTGTCGATGAGGACGATTGCGCCGATTGCACCACGCACCAGGTCGTCCCACATGAACCAGAAACGTCGCTGCCCCGGTGTACCGAACAGGTACAACACCAGGTCGTCCGCCAGCGTGATGCGGCCGAAGTCCATGGCCACCGTCGTCGTGGATTTCGTTGCGGTGTCGTCGAGTTCGTCGATGCCCTCGGAGGCGTCGGTGATCAACGCTTCGGTACGCAGCGGAACGATTTCCGAGATCGCACCGACGAGCGTCGTCTTGCCCGCTCCGAAGCCGCCTGCAACGACGATTTTCGTCGATGCCGCCCGGCCTCCGACGTCAGAGTGCGCGTAGTCCACGGAGGGTCCTTCCGATCAGTTCGCGGCGTTGGTCCGCGGTTGCGTCGTCTCCGAGCGTCATCGATACGCGGAGTGTCCCCGTGCCGACCAGGTCTCCGACGAGTACTCGCGCGACACCGAGTGGAATGTCGAGCCGCGCCGAGATCTCTGCCACCGAAGGACCGTCGATGCACAGCTGGACTATTCGAGAGCGAATGTCGCTGGCGGGCCACGGGTTCGGCGCCGTGTGGGACACGACGTGCACGGGGGCTTCCAGCGGCAGGTAGACCTCGGACGTGGTGCGTCCAGCGGTCAGCATGTACGGGCGAACCAGGCTCGGAGCAGGCTCCGGTGGGATCGCCTCTACGTCGGCAACGAATTCCGATGCAGCCGTCGCCGATTCGAGGTCGTTATCGGTCGTGTCCACGATTCATCACCGATCTCGCATCCGAGCGGACGGCTCGATCATGCTGCCGACACGGTCGACGAGCACTGCCATCTCGTATCCGACCTGGCCTATATCGCACGTCGACGCAGTGAGCGACGCGAGGTGCGAACCGTCGCCGACACTCATGAGCAGAAGGTAGCCGTTCTCCATCTCGACGATGGACTGCAAGACCGGGCCTCCGTCGAACAACCTGGCCGCGCCCGACGACAGACTCGCCAAACCCGAAGTGACCGCGGCCAATTGCTCGGCACGCTCTCGGGGCAGCTGTTCGCTGGCGGCCATGAGCAGACCGTCGGCCGATACCAACACCGCGTGCGCGACCCCCACGATATCCCGCGCGAAGTTCGAGACCAGCCAGTCGAGTGACCGGTCGGGCGTCGATGCGATGGGATGGTTCATTCGTCCTCTTCCGTTCTGTGTCGACCTGTGACGTCCTCGGCGCGGCCGGTGCGAACGCCCGTGAAGTGGCTGGTCAGCTTGTCGCGGACGGCCTCCGGTGATCGCGTCGGAATCCGGTCCTGCGGGCCGTGACCGTTCGAGCCGCCCTCGGGTGTTCGCCGATCGACCGCGCCGGGTACGAGTCGTGCTCCCGGTCGCCGCGCAGGCAGCCCGGCGTCCGTCCGCTGCCCGACGGCACTGTCGGTGGCGTGGCGTGCCGCTGCCCATCCCGAATCGGCAGGCGTCGTCCACGACCGCGAACGCCCATGCCCGGTCGCAGGATCCACCAGCCACTCGGAGACCATTCGCTGGTAGATCGGCATCTGCTGAGGCCGCGGCGACAAGGGATCCGGTGGTGGCGGAATCGGTGTGTCCGAATCGAGGTCGGCTCTGGCCGCGTGCACGGCCGGGCGGGCCCCGAAGAACGCGGCCGTATTCGACGGGCCCTGCGCGCGACGATCGGGTGCGTCGCCCGCATCCGACGACGCAGGCGACGTCTCCGCGTCGACTCCGCTGGCTCCTGGTCGACGCCTCGGCAGCTTCCCCGGCTGAAATTCGTGCGCCACTCCATTGACACGACCGGGCGCGGTCGGGGCGGGCGCAGTGCTTTCGAGGACCGATTCGTTTTGAGACTCCGGCAGGTCGTGTGTCTCCGGCGTCACCGCAACAGGCACCGACATCACCGACGACGTTCGCGGCGTGGGTCGTGCATGACGCTCGGAAGTCGGGAAGGAAGTCACGACCAGCCCGACGGGAATGTGCATGCTGACGGTCACGCCGGACGACCCGCCCTGCACCTGGGTGGGCCGCAACCGCACGGTGACGCCGTGCCGGTGGGCCAGCCGACCCACCACGAAAAGACCCATGCGACGGGCAGTTTCGGGTGTCACCTCGCCGCCGACTGCCAACCGGTTGTTGGTCTCCTCCAGATCTGCGGGTGGCATGCCGAGGCCACGATCGGCGACTTCGAGGAGGATTCCGCCTTCGATGGCGCGCGCACCGGTCACGGCGACTGCACTGTCCGGAGGTGAGTACCGCAGGGCGTTGTCGATCACTTCCGCGACGAGGTGGACGATGTCCGCTGCCGACGCGGCCGTGAGCGCGGCGTCGGGCACGTCGAGCATCTGCACGCGGCGGTAGTCCTCGACCTCGGACACTGCGGCGCTCAGCACCGCGTCCAGCGCTACCGGCTGGTCGCTGTGAGGCCGACGGGACTGAGTCCCGGCGAGAACCATCAGGTTGGCGCCGTTACGACGCATCCTCGTCGCGAGGTGATCGAGACGGAACAGGCTGTCCAGTCGACGCGGATCGTCTTCGTCGCGTTCGAGTTCCTCGATGAGCGCCAACTGCTGGTCCACGAGCGATCTGGACCGGCGGGACAGCGTCTCGAACATGTTTCCGACCTGAACCCGCAGCCGCGCCTGCTCGCCTGCCAGCTGCAGGGCCTCTTCGTGAATCGCGTCGACGGCCCGAGCGAGTTGCCCGATCTCCTCACCGGTGTGCACCGGAACGGGCGTGATGTCGGGCGTTCGGCCGCCGCCGCGAATCTGCTCGATCTCCTCCGGTAGCTCGCGGTGGGCGACGGACAGCGCACCGAGGCGCAGTCGCCGGAGGGGAGCCACGAGCGACCGCGCGACGAGCAACGCCAGAACCAACGCGATCAACACCGCGCCGAGAACGACCGCGGCGTCGCGCAGTGCGACCGAGCGCCTGTCGAGTGCCGCTGCGGACAACGACGATCCGAGAGTGTCGGAGAATTCGCCCAGTGCCGCCGTGTACAGCTCGGCAGAGCGGGCGGCCGACAGGAACGGATTGGTCGGCGCCCCGGCCGCAGCGGACCCGTACATCCGAATTCGGCTGTCGAGTTCGGCACGGAGTCCGGCGACGGTCGTCGCATCGTCGCCGAGAACCGCTGCGAGCGCGTCGATGTCGGCGGATTCGCGACCCGCTGTCCGGTTGGCCGACGCCAGTACGTCGGGATCGAGGATCGACACCAGCAACTGCTGTGTCTGCGCGGCTCGGCGCCCGGCCATGGCAACGGTGACGCCGTCGATCGCCGAACGCACCTCGGCGTTCTCGACGTCGAGCGCGGCGGAGACGACACCTGCCAGACCCGTCGTGACCGCGGTGGCGGCGTCCGCCCGTTCGATCGGCGGCACGAATTCCCCTACGAGCCGTTCCCGCATGGCGACGGCGGCCTCGATGGATCGGTCGAGACGTTGCTGCACGTCCGAACCGGAGCCGACCGTCGATTGCACGACCGACCTGACGGTGTCGACGGCACTGTCGAATCCGGCCGGGTCCAGCGCCCTACCTGCGACTGCGTCGGCACCGACCACGGCGTCGAGACGCAGGATCGGTTCGACGATCCGTGCGTTGTCGGCGGCCGCGGACAGGTCGGCTGCGGCAGCCAGTTCGGACTGCACGCGTACTGCACCGAAGCCCATGGCCAGCACCAACGGGAGTGCGACGACGGCTGCGACCTTGGCTCGGAGCGGCCACGCAGCAAGCGTTCGGCGTCGCACGGCCGCATCCCGGGAAGGGGGTTCCGTTACTGTTTCGACCACTGATCCGGACTCGCTTCGACTCGGAATGGGGACGACGGGCCTGAATTCTCGGACACCGCGCTGCCACGACGGTCACGCAGCATGTGAGGAACAACAAACCGCGTGGACTTCTTCTGTCACGAAGAACTTATACCAAAGACTTGTTTTTCGGAAGATTAACGACCTGAAGAATGTTTGATCGGCGTAGGACACGCTCTCATCAGGTCAAAGCCATGGACGCGGCCGCCTGGATGGCGGAAGTCAGGGCATCGAGGGCCTCCGTGCGCACACTCCATCGCTGCCAGTGAAGGGTGACGTCGACGCCCGTGCCCGGGGCCATGTCGATCAATTCTCCCGTTCGCTCGAGTCGGTCGCTCTGCTGTCTCGGCAGTACTGCCCAGCCGATGCCGAGCCGGACGGCTTCGACGAAGTCCGCGGACGCCGGCACGTGATGCCTCCGGTTGTCGATGCGCGTGTGCCCGTAGCGCTTCAGATAACGATCCTGCAGGTCGTCGGACCTGTCGAAGACGATCATCGGAGCACGGGCGATCCCGGCCGACGTCGATTCGTCGAACCACCTGTCCCGAAAGTCGGGCGAGCACATCGGGCGATACCGCATGATGCCGAGCGGCGAGACCGAACATCCCTGCACCGGTTCGCCCGACGTCGTGACTGCGGCCATGACAACGCCCTGCCGCAACGATTCCGCCGAGTGATCCTGGTCCTCGCGGCGCACGTCGAAGTCCATGCGGTCCGACAGTGTGGCAAGCGCAGGCAGCACCCAGGTGTTGAGAGAGTCGCCGTTGACGGCGATCGGAACGGTCGGGACCGCGGCGGCTTCGCCGAGCTCGTGCATGTCGGCGACGAGAGATCGAATCTGGCGTGCCAATCGCAGGTACGGCTGCCCCGCTTCGGTGATCCGAATCGGTTTGGAGCGCTGCACCAGGACGACTCCCGCCGCGGTCTCGAACGCCTTGACTCGCTGGCTGATGGCCGACGGTGTCACGTGCAGGCGTCGCGCGGCCGCGTCGAACGATCCCTCGTCCACGGCGGCAGCAAGGGCGTCCAGTTGCGGCAGATCGAAGGGCGACATAAGCAATGCTAACGCTGGGCCAGAAACATTCGCTGTACTGTTTCTCGAAGCTGCTCTAACGTCGACGCATGTCGTTTTCCGCCGCGCCCGTGTTCGCCGGTTTCGCTTTCGGGCTGTCGCTGATCGTGGCGATCGGAGCGCAGAATGCGTTCGTTCTCCGTCAGGGAATCGCTCGGGCACACGTCCTGCCGGTCGTGGCGGTGTGCGCGCTGTCCGACCTGGTGCTCATCGCCGCAGGCGTCGCGGGTGCGGGTGCTCTGCTGGACGCCGCCCCGGCGTGGGCGACCGTCGCCTACTGGGGCGGCGCCGCGTTCCTGCTCGCGTACGCACTGCTGTCCGTTCGCCGTGCGATACGGCCGGCGACGCTCGTCGCGGAGGCCGACGGGCACGCACCGCACATCTGGGCTGCAGTGGTCACCGCACTGGCGTTGACCTGGCTCAACCCGCACGTGTACCTGGACACACTCGTGCTGCTCGGTTCCATTGCATCGAGTTACGACACGGCTCGCCTGTGGTTCGGGGTCGGCGCCGCCGCTGCCAGCATCGTGTGGTTCGTCGGACTCGGGTACGGCGCTCGGATCCTGCGTCCCGTGTTCGCGAAGCCGGGTGCGTGGCGAGTGCTCGACGGCTCGATCGCCGCCGTGATGACCGCACTCGCCCTCTCCCTTGCGACACAGGCACTCGCGGGGTGAACGGCCGACGTCAGTCGGTGACTACGATGCGTTCCCCGACGTCGACGACCGCGCGGCTCAACGTCTTCGACGCGTGGCGCGACAACGGGCCCTCGTCCATGCGCAGCGCGTGAATGGTCATCAGGAGTTCGATCAGCGTGCGTATCGCCAGCGTGTGGGAGGCGTGTGCGACCGCGGCTCCCCGTTTCGTCGACGGGACCGCCGCGGGTAACAGGTAGTCGAAGGCTCGCTGCACGTGTATGCCCTCGAAGTCGCGTCGCAGCGTCGCCGTCTCGGCCGTCGCACCGGGTAGGTGGTAGTGCATGAGCCGAGATTCGTCGGGATGCGCTTCGACCCAGTGCCACACCGCGAGCGTGACTGCCTCCAACGAGGGAACGTCCTCGGGGTCTTCTTCGGACCGGACCTGATCGACGACCTCGTTGACCATGTCCATCACCCGTCGCATGGCGAGTTCGAACAGTTCGTCCTTACCGCTGAAGTGGTAGTAGACGGCGGACGGCACGACGTCGGCTTCGGCAGCGACGTCCTGAATGCTCGCCTCGGGGAAACTCTTCGCCGCGAAGACTCGGATCGCCGCATCGACGATGTCCTGCCGACGTGACGGCCGATGAGCCGACGGTTTCCCGTCCGCCGACCCGTTGCCGGCTCCGTTGCCCGATTCTTCCGTCACGCTCTTCGGTTTCGACTTCTTGATCTTCTGCGCGCTCACAGTCACAGCTTCCCCCACCCTTCGGTCGCCGAGCCTCTAGTCTTGCATGACCGAAATTCGAGGAGGGCGAATGTCGACAACACAGAGAAGACCAGCACACCGGCCGTCACGGCGCGGCGTCATCGTCGAGACCGCATTCGATCTGTTCGCGACCGGGGCTGTCACCGACGTGACGGTCGCCGACATCGCGAGCGCAGCAGGAATGACGTCGGCCGCTATCTACTACCACTACCCGTCTCGCGAAGAGATTCTCCTGGAGGGACTGCGTGAGTTCTCGGCGGCGTACATCGGCGAAGTCGGTCGCATCACCGCCGAGGAGAGCATTCCCCACGGTTCACTGGACACCCTGGTCCCGTCGCTGGGGCGCTGGTTGGAGGACAACCGAACCCGGGCAGTCGTGTATTTCGTGAGTGCGCGCGGGTCGAGCCTGCTCGTCGAGGCGCTTCGTCGAGAGAACACCGTCGCACTGATTCCGATCCTGTCGAGCGCTGCCCGCAAGATTCGCGGCAAGCTGTCGGCCGCCGAAGCCGGAGTGATCGCGGTCGCGCTGATCGCGCAGATCGAGGTGTTCGCGTCGTCGATGTTGTCGAAGGACTCGGTGTTCGAGACCCTCGGCCGGAAGAGATTCGTCGACACCGCCGCTCGGCTGTCCGAGCGGATCGCGGGCTCGACTGCGGGCTAGGTGTCTACAAGCCGGAAGCCACCACCTCGAGATGTGACTCGACGGTCCCGAACAGCAGTTCGTTCGTCTTCGCGCGCCGGAAATAGGTGTGCAGCGGATGCTCCCAGGTGAAGCCGATCCCGCCGTGGATCTGAATCGACTCCTCGGCCGCGAACACCGACGCCGTCGTTGCCAGGACCCGCGCCGTCGAGACGGCGGTGACGAACGCTGCGGTGTCTCGATCCGTGGCGGCGTCGGCAGCGTCCAGGACTGCGGCTTCCGCCAGTTCGATCGCGATCGACATGTCGGACAAACGATGTTTGATCGACTGGAACGACCCGATCGGACGGCCGAACTGCTGACGCGTCTTCGCGTAGTCGACGGACATGTCGAGACAGGCGCGCGCCGCTCCCACCTGTTCCGACGCGACAGCCGCCAGCGCGAGTGCCTGCGCTCGCTCGAGACCGGACCGCAGATCGCTCCCTCCGACCCGAGACGCCTCCACGTCCGCGAACTCCACGCGCGTCAGCGCGCGTGTGAAGTCCAACGCCTCCATGGGCGTTCGCGTCACTCCCGGTGCAGTCCCGTCGACCACGGCCAGCTCGGGACCAGCCTGTCCGTTCGCGACGACGACCAGAAGGTCTGCCTCCGCGCCGTCGACGACGAAGTCCTGACGTCCGTTCAGTGTCAACTGTCGCCCGTTCGCGTGCGCGTCGATGTTCGACACCGAGAACGGATAGCCGGTGACAAGCGCTGCGGTGGTCGATCCCGCCGCGATCGCCGGGACATACTCCGCACAGGCATCGTCGGTAGCGCATTCGAGCAACGTCGACCCGGCAAGCACGATCGACGACAGGTACGGCGCCACCGTCATTGCCCGGCCTAGTTCGGCGGTCACGACGGACAGATCCTTCGCGCCGTATCCCGCACCACCCATGCTCTCCGGGAAAGGAATTTCGGTCATGCCGAGATTCACCAGCGAAGCCCATGCGTCTCCTGGGCGCGCGAGCACCCCGCGCAGGCTGTCGCGAATTTCGTTCTGTTCGACGGTCATGTCGAGTGTCATGATGCGAGCCCCTACCGTGGTTCCCTGGGCAGTCCGAGCCCACGTTCGCCGATGATGTTGCGTTGAATTTCGTCGGATCCTCCGGCGATGCGATAGCCGGGTGCGCCGAGAAGATGCTCGGTCCACGCGAACGTGTCCGCTTCTCCGTTGTCCGCGAGGACTTTCGGTCCGAGGAAGCTCGCGGCCGCGTCGCCGATGCGTTTGAGGTTCTGTGTCCAGACCAGCTTGCCGATCGATCCTTCGACACCGGGGACATGACCCGCCAGTTCACGTTCGGCGTAGCGCGCGACCATCAGCGCCGACGCGCGTTCGTACACCGCGACATTCGCCAACTTCTGCCGAACCAGCGGGTCGCCGTCGATGCCAAGACGTCGCGCCAAGCGGAGCAGATCGGTTCCACTCCCACCGGCGCTGACGATTCCCGCACTCGAATTTCGTTCGAAGCCGAGCGTCGTCAGCGCAACGTTCCATCCCTGGCCGACGTCGCCCAGCCTCATGGAATCGGGCAGCTCGACACCGGTGAAGAACACCTCGTTGAACGTCGAGCCACCGGACATCTGCCGGATGGGTCGTACCTCGACTCCCGGCGCGTCCATCGGAACCAGGAATGCCGTCATACCACGGTGTTTCGCGACCGACGTGTCGCTGCGGGCAATCAACAGCCCCCACTCCGAGAACTGCGCCCCGGAACTCCATACCTTCTGGCCGTCGATGATCCAGCTGTCACCGGTGCGCACTGCCTTCGTCGACAAGCCGGCGAGATCCGACCCCGCTCCCGGTTCGGAGAACAACTGACAACACAGCTCGTCGGCACGGAGGAACGGCGTCACGAACCGTCGACGCTGATCCTCGGTACCGAGGAGGTGAACGGTGGGAGCCACCAGTTCGACTGTCACCAGGACGGTTTCGTGTCGCTCCGGCGCACGGAACTCACGCTCGCGGGACACGTAGATGCGTTCGTGGCTCGCCGAGAGACCAGGACCGCCCCATTCGGGAGACCACGTGATCGCGCCGAACCCGGCGTCGACGCGCGTCGACTGCCACGTCTTGGCCGCCTCGATGAGCGCGCGTTCCTCGGATTCGCTGTGGTTGTGGAAGATTGCGTAGGAGGGCTTTTCGGCGGTTTCGCTCGTTCTACGTTCGAGATGTTCGGAGAGCCACGCCGTGCACGTGGCGTCGAACTCGCCCAGTCCGATGTCGGTGTTCTCGATCGTCGACGTCATGTCCGCGCCTTTCCTGCCATCTGCGCCATTCTCGTTTCGACTGCAGTCTTCGAATCGGGGTGTTCCGATAGACGAACGGTGAACGTCTGTTCCAGTTCGTATCCGCGCTTGAGATCGAGCGGCTCGCAGCCGTTCAACGATTGCTTGGCCAGCGTGATCGCGTAGCGGCTCTTGGCGGCGATGGTTCGAGCACGCTGCATCGCGAGCTCGAAATACTCGTCGTGCGACGCGACCTCGATCGGAGCGCCCCATCGTTGCAGCGTCTCGGCATCGACGGACTCGGCAGTGAAGAACATGCGACGCATCGCTTGCTGCGGAAGCATTCTCGCCGTGAATCGGCCACCGCCCAACACGCCGACATTCATCTCCGGGAGTCCGAATGTCGCCTTCTCGGATGCGACGACAACGTCGCACGCTGCCGTCAGTCCGAACCCGCTACCCAACGCCGGTCCGTTGATCGCGCCGACGACGGGGATCGCGCAATCGATCATGTTGAAGAGCGCACGCCGCACCCGGCGCATCTGCACTTCACCACTCGTCGCGTCCATCACACGGAACTCGTTCAGATCGTTTCCCGCACAGAAGATTCGGCCGCGCCCGGTCAAGACGGCTACCTTCACTTCGGCGTCGTCCGACAGCGTGTCGAACACGTCTGCGATGGCGTCGTACATCGCGGAGTCGAGAGCGTTGACCTTTCCGTGCGCGAGTTCGACGACCGCGATACCCGGTTCGGGAACGGTGACGACTACTCCTTCTGCCACTTTCGACACCTCACTTCTCGTAACTCGCCGAGATGGTCACCCCGGCCATTTGTTTCGGAACGACGGATCTGTCGCGGGTCCAGTCGCGCAGCGCGAACTTCTGAATCTTGCCGCTGGCGGTCTTGGGCAGAGCGTCGACGACGAACACGCTTTCCGGAATCTTCTGCACCGCGACGTCACGACCGGAGAGGAATTCGTACACCTCCGTCAAGCTCAGATCGCGAGCATCGCGCGTCACGACGAACGCGCATCCTCGCTCGCCCGTCGTGGCATCGGGGCCTGCGACGACGGCGACCTCCACGACGGCAGGGTGCTCGCTCAGCAGGTTCTCGACGTCGTGCGTGCTGATCTTCTCACCGGACCGATTGATGATGTCCTTGATGCGTCCGACGATGTGCAGTCCACCGAACTCGTCGACTGTGGCGAGGTCGCCCGTGCGGAAGAAGCCGTCGGGCGTGAACGCCGCGTCGTTGAGCGACGAATCCAGATACCCGAGGAACGTGTCCGGTCCACGCCACAGCGCCTCCCCGACGACACCCGGTGACGCGACGCCACCGTTGCCGTCGGACACGATCACCTCGGTCGGCGCCATGGGCCTACCGTCCGTTCTCGTACGAAGCTCGACGGTGTCCCACCGATCCGTGCATGTCACCGACGGCCCTTCGGTCGCACCGAACATGCGCACGACCGTTCCGAGACGCTCGGTCGCTGCCGCGGTCAGCGAATCGGGGATGTCCGCACCACCGCAGATGATGTAGCGGATCGACGGTGTCGCCTGCTCGGAGGCGTCCGCGGCGTCGAGCAGTCCACGCAGGAACGGTGTCGAGAAGATCATGAAGCTGGCGCCCTCTCGGACGATCCGTTCCAATGCGACCGTCGGCTCCCACAGATCCTGCAGAACGACGGGCGCTCCCAACAGAAACGGAAGTGTCAGAGCACAATTGACGCCGGTCACGTGCGTCACCGGGGACGGGTTGAAGATCACGTCTCGCTCGTTGAGGCCGAACCAGTCGATCATCGACCGATTCTCGAAGACGACCGTGTTGTGGCTGTGCAGCGCACCTTTCGGGTCGGCGGTCGTGCCCGAGGTGTAGAGCAGCAGGCAGACGCCGTCCGGGTCGGGTTCCGAAAGGCCCTCCAGTGCATCCGGTCTCGCCTCGTTCAGCAGGTCGGACCAGGACGTGTCGCCGACGACGATGACATCGAGTCCGGGGACGCCGAGCGCGTCGTACATCGCCGCGTAGTCGAAGCCGCGGTACGACCCGAGTACGAACACCATGGCACTGCGCGCCTGACCGATGATGAACCCCACTTCGCGACCGCGATAGATCGGCACGATGGGGTTCGCGATCGCGCCCAGCTTCATGATGGCCTGGAACACGATGACTGCTTCCGCACAGTTCGGCAGCTGGAACGAGACGACGCTGTCCGTTCCGATTCCCCGGCCGTGCATGGCAGCAGCGAGACGGCAGGCCTCCCGGTCGATGTCGGCGAACGTGAACCGGCGATCGCCGTCGACGACGGCCACGGTATCCGGGAACTGCGACGCCGCCCGCGTCAGGAAATGACCGACCGGCTTGTCCTGCCAGTGACCACCGTCGCGAAACGACTGCGCGAGAGACGAATCCGGTAGCCGAGTCGGCAGCATGCGAACCTCCAGAAGAACCGCCCTGTGGTGGGATCGCCCTACAGTAACCAATCCCTGTCAAATATGTACAGGTTTTGGCCGTATTGCTTCGTTGGTAGCCGGTAAGGTGAATCAATTGCCGACACCACGTGAGGACTCGCAGATGACCACCGAAGACCATCGCCATCGAATGGGCCGCCCCCAGAAGATGTCCGAACGCGTGGCCAACGTGATCGCCGACGAGATTCTCGGCGGCGGTATCGTCGCCGGTCAACGCTTGCCCACCGAGAAGGAAATGGTGGCCGAATACGGGGTCGCGCGCACGACGGTGCGCGAAGCGCTCCGTCTGCTGGAAAGCCGCGATCTGGTCACCATCAAGGCCGGAATCGGCGGCGGCCCCGTCGCATGCAGGCCCAAGTTCGAGTCCCTCGGCAACACGATGAAGCTGTTTCTCCAACTCGAGGGTGCGAACATCAGCGACGTCATCGACGTCCGACTGACACTCGAACCGATCGTCGCTCGGCAGGCCACCTCCAGCATCACGGACGCACAACTCGACACGATGCAGGCCGCGCTCGACAGCATGCGTGAGGCGCCCGAGGACTACGAGAATTTCCAGGAGAAGAACGCGCTGTTCCAGACGTCGATCTACAAAGCCGCGGGTAACCCGGCGTTTCGCATCGTCATGGAAACGCTGTGGCTCCTCGTGCGCGACGCCGAACCCAACGAGCACCCCATCGCGACCCGTAAGGCCGCGACCGAGGCGCAGCAGGCCGTTCTCGACGCGATGCGCGAGCGCGACGCCGACGCCGCGGCGGCGGCGATGAGCGACTTCGTCCACGACACCGCGCGGTACTACCGAAAGCGCCTGTCCGCGATCATCTCTCAGCCGGTGCACTGGCAGCTCTGACGCACGGGCCGTGGTTGCTCACCACCGACTCCGGATGAACCCATCCGAATCCAAACATGTACACATTTGACAGGGTTTGGGGTTACAGTGTGATCGCGCACACCCGATTCGCCCGTAGCCGGCCGACGACACAGGACACCGGCGCCCGGTGAATGCGCGACCGATCTCCTTCACACAGAACCGGAGCCGTTCGTGGCAACCACACGCACCCTCGAGCAGACCCGACGCCGCGGTGTTCTCGCCGCCGCCGTCGGAACCATCGTCGAGTACTACGACCTGACCGTGTACGCCTACCTGGCGGTCGTGGTCAGCCCTCTGTTCTTCCCCGGCGACGATCCGACCGCGTCCCTGTTGGCCAGTCTCGCGGTGTTCGCGTCGGCGTATCTGATGCGACCGATCGGTGGCATCTTCTTCGGCAGGCTCGGAGATCGGCACGGCCGTAAGCGGGCACTGCTGTTCTCCGTCCTGCTGATGGGAGCGGGTAGTGCACTGATGGCGTTCCTGCCCACCTACGAGAACGCGGGAATTCTCGCACCCGTCCTGCTCGTCATTGCGCGTCTCGTGCAGGGCTTCTCGGCCGGCGGCGAACTCGGCGGTGCGCTGACCTACGTCTACGAGACGGTCGGCGAGAAGCGCAAGGGTCTCGGCGCGTCGTTCGTCGCGTTCGGCAGCAACAGCGGTTTCGCATTGGCCGCGATCGTGGTGGCGACGACGTCGGCGTTGACGTCCGATGCCCAGATGACGAGTTGGGGATGGCGCATCCCGTTCCTGCTCGGCGTCCCGCTCGTGCTGTTCTGCCTGTGGACCCGAACCCGCATCGAGGACTCCCCCGAATTCGAGAAGGTCGCCGCGAAGGATCAACTCGCGAAAGCGCCTCTCGGCGAACTGCTTCGCACACATCCGAAGCAGGTGCTGCAGGTGTTCGGTCTCGGCGTCGCACAGAACGCCACCGGCTACATGGTGCTCACCTACATCGGTATTCACCTCGTTCGCGAGGGTGGCTACAGCCAGACCGCGGTGACGTGGACGGCTGCGCTCGTCATCGTTCTGGTCGCGTTGTCGATGCCGGTCGCGGGACTGTTCGTCGACAGGTTCGGAAGCAAGAGGGTGTTGGTGGTCGGTCTCGTCGCGTCGGCTGTCATCGCCTACCCGGCGATGCTGATGATGGGCGAGCACGGATTGTTCGTCGCCGCCATCGCATTCGGCTTCTTCGCGTTCGGAACTCCGCTGATTCAGACGGCGACTGCCCCACTGTTCCCGTCGCTGTTCGATTCCCGCGTTCGCCTGACGGGTGTCGCCCTCGGGTTCAATCTCGCGACGATCGCGACGGGCGGCACGGCCGCGTACATCGCGACGTGGCTGATCGACCGCACGGGAAGCTCGGTCTCCCCCGCGTTCTTCGTCGTCGGGTCTTGCATCGTCGGCCTGATCACGCTTGCGACCGTTCGCCAGACGACGTACCTGGGTTCGCGCGCGGAGCGAAAGACACCGGCGGCGGTCTGACGCAACGGACTGCACAGAATCGGCCCGGTTCGACGGAATTCCGTCGAACCGGGCCGATTGTGTGCACTGAGTTGCGCCGAATGAGAAGAAGGGTGGGCGCAGAGGGGTTCGAACCCCCGACCGCTGGTGTGTAAAACCAGAGCTCTACCGCTGAGCTATACGCCCGAGTACCGGCGACCGAAGCCGCCGGAACGCATGGAAAAACTTAGCGCGTCCTGTCGCGATCTACAATTCCGCAGGTCAGACGCTGGCGAGCGCGTCGTCCCATACGGACTGATCGCGCGCTTCGCCGGGCTGCTTCATCTCGGAGAACCGGATGATGCCGTCCTTGTCGATGACGAAGGTGCCGCGATTGGCGAACCCGGCCTTGTCGTTGAACACGCCGTACGCCTGGGCTACTTCTCCGTGCGGCCAGAAATCGGACAGCAGAGGGAACGTGTACCCCTGCTCGGCCGCCCAGATCTTGTGCGTCGGTGGAGGTCCCACCGAAATGGCGAGAACGGCGGTGTCGTCGTTCTCGTACTTCGGCAGTTCGTCGCGCACCTTGCACAGTTCGCCCTGGCAGGTACCGGTGAACGCAAGCGGGTAGAACACCAGGAGCACGTTCTTGACGCCGCGATACGACGCCAGAGAAACTTCCTGGTTGTTCTGATCTTTCAGAGTGAAGTCAGGCGCCTGCGCGCCCACCTCGAGTGGCATCAGATCTGTTTCCTGTTCCGACGTGTCTAGCGCTTGCCTGCGCGCGACTTGGGCTGCACCAGGCGGCTTCCGATCCAATCGCCCAGGTTGGCCGCGGAGGTCTGAGTCAGACCCGCGGTCGGTGCCGACTCGGCGATCTCACTGGGTTCGACGTGTCCCGGCAGGCCGGTCTTGGGGCTGAGGACCCACACGAAACCGTCGTCCGACAGCGGACCGATCGCGTCCATGAGGGCGTCGACCAGGTCTCCGTCTCCATCGCGCCACCACAGCAGCACGACGTCGATCACCTCGTCCGAATCTTCGTCGAGGGTTTCACCACCGATGGCTTCCTCGACGTCGGCACGCAGATCGTCGTCTGTGTCCTCGTCCCAGCCCAGTTCCTGAACGACCAAGTCGCGGGTGATTCCAAGCTTCTGAGCGTAGTTCTGAGCGTCCGCCGCGGCGACCACGGTGGTGACCTCCTTGCATTGTGGGTGAAGTAGTGCAAGCGAACAGTGTTTTCGCCGCGTGCGCAAGCGGACCGCGCCGAAATTGCGTACATAAATTTCTACTCGCGGGTAGGGGGACTCCGTACCACCGCGGTGGAAGATGTGTAGGAGGATTGAGGTGGATCACCGGAAATGATGAACGTGTCTCGCCGTCACAGAGCGCGAGATACAGGGAACGGTCGCCGCACCGAGCGTCCGCCACACTGAGGAGTACACACGTTGTCCGAGTTGAACAAGGACGAACGGCAGACCACACATGCTGCCGGCAAGACCAGCGGGCCCACCGGCTCGGACGGCAGGGTTCGCGTCATCCGCGAGGGTGTCGCGTCGTACCTGCCCGATATCGACAGTTCGGAAACCGACGAGTGGATCGAGTCGTTCGACGGATTGCTCGAACGCTCCGGACCCGCCCGAGCCCGGTACCTGATGCTCCGGTTGCTCGAACGCGCCGGCGAGCGCCGCGTCGCGCTCCCGTCCTTGACGTCGACGGACTACGTCAACACCATCCCCACCGAGAACGAGCCGTGGTTCCCCGGTGACGAAGAAGTCGAGCGTCGCTACCGCGCCTGGATCCGCTGGAATGCCGCGATCATGGTGCACCGCGCCCAGCGTCCCGGCGTCGGCGTCGGCGGCCACATCTCCACCTACGCGTCGTCCGCCGCTCTCTACGAGGTCGGCTTCAACCACTTCTTCCGCGGCAAGGATCACCCGGGCGGCGGCGACCAGATCTTCATCCAGGGCCACGCCTCCCCCGGTATCTACGCGCGTGCGTTCCTCGAGGGCCGCATCCCCGCCGAGCGCATGGACGGGTTCCGGCAGGAGTACAGCCACAGCGATCAGGGAGGCGGTCTGCCGTCGTACCCGCACCCGCGCCTCATGCAGGACTTCTGGGAGTTCCCGACGGTGTCGATGGGCCTCGGCCCGATGAACGCCATCTATCAGGCTCGCTTCAACCACTACCTGCACGATCGCGGCATCAAGGACACCTCCGACCAGCACGTGTGGGCGTTCCTGGGCGACGGCGAGATGGACGAGCCGGAGTCGCGCGGCCTCGCGCACGTCGCGGCCACCGAAGGTCTCGACAACCTGACCTTCGTCGTCAACTGCAACCTGCAGCGCCTCGACGGCCCGGTCCGCGGAAACGGCAAGATCATCCAGGAGCTGGAGTCGTTCTTCCGCGGCGCCGGATGGAACGTCATCAAGGTCATCTGGGGACGCGAGTGGGACTCGCTGCTGCACGCCGACAAGGACGGCGCGCTGGTCAACCTCATGAACGTCACCCCCGACGGTGACTACCAGACCTACAAGGCCAACGACGGCGGCTACGTTCGCGACCACTTCTTCGGCCGCGACCCGCGGACGAAGGAGCTCGTCAAGGACCTGTCCGACGACGACATCTGGAACCTCAAGCGCGGTGGCCACGACTACCGCAAGGTCCACGCCGCCTACGCGGCCGCGATGGCCCACAAGGGACAGCCGACGGTCATCCTGGCCCACACCATCAAGGGCTACACGCTCGGCAAGAGCTTCGAGGGCCGCAACGCGACCCACCAGATGAAGAAGCTGACGCTGGACGACCTGAAGAAGTTCCGCGACCTGCAGCACATCCCGATCTCCGACGAGGAGCTCGAGAAGGATCCGTACCTGCCTCCGTACTACCACCCGGGCCCCGACGCGCCGGAGATCCAGTACATGCTCGAGCGGCGCAAGAACCTCGGCGGCTTCGTCCCCGAGCGTCGCACAAGCCCGAAGCCGCTGCCGCAGCCGAAGGACGACACCTACAAGACGTTGCTCAAGGGCTCCGGCAAGCAGGAAGTTGCCACCACCATGGCGCTCGTGCGTGTCATGAAGGAGCTGTTGCGCGACAAGGAGATCGGCCACCGCATCGTGCCGATCATCCCGGACGAGGCGCGCACGTTCGGGATGGACTCGTGGTTCCCGTCGCTGAAGATCTACAACCGCAACGGCCAGCTCTACACGTCCGTGGACTCCGAGCTCATGCTCGCCTACAAGGAGAACGCCACCGGCCAGATCCTGCACGAGGGCATCAACGAGGCCGGGTCGACGTCGTCGTTCACCGCCGTCGGTACGTCGTACGCGACGCACGGCGAGCCGATGATCCCGCTGTACATCTTCTACTCGATGTTCGGGTTCCAGCGCACCGGCGACGGCCTGTGGGCCGCGGCCGATCAGATGGCCCGCGGTTTCGTCCTCGGCGCGACGGCCGGCCGCACGACGCTCACCGGTGAGGGTCTGCAGCACGCCGACGGCCATTCGCTGCTTCTCGCCGCGACCAACCCGGCGGCAGTGGCCTACGACCCGGCGTTCTCGTACGAGATCGCGCACATCGTCAAGGACGGTCTGCGACGGATGTACGGCGGCACCGAAGGTACCGAGGGATTCGGTGGAGAGAACATCTTCTACTACATCACTCTCTACAACGAGCCGTACCAGCAGCCGGCTCAGCCCGAGGACCTCGACGTCGATGCTCTGCTGAAGGGCATCTACTTGTTCGAGAAGCCGCAGCAGGGCGACGGACCCGAGGCACAGATCCTGGCATCGGGTGTCGGCCTGGTCTCTGCACGCAAGGCCCGCCAACTCCTCGAGGACGAGTGGGGTGTGCGTTCCGGCGTCTGGTCGGTCACCTCGTGGAGCGAACTGCGTCGCGACGGCGTCGAGGCCGAGCAGGAAGCACTGCGCAACCCGGGTGCCGAGAAGCGGGTTCCGTTCGTCACGCAGGCTCTGTCCGCTGCGGCAGGACCCGTCGTCGCCGCGTCGGACTGGATGCGCGCCGTGCCGGACCAGATCCGTCAGTGGGTCCCGGGCGACTACGTCACCCTCGGCACCGACGGATTCGGATTCTCCGACACCCGTCCCGCAGCCCGTCGTGTGTTCAACGTCGACGCCGAATCCATCGTCGTGGCCGTGCTGACCGCGCTCGGTGAGTCCGGTGAGATCGACAAGTCGAAGGCGGTCGACGCTGCGGCCAAGTACCGCATCGACGACGTCCACGCTGCAGAGACGTCGTACGCCGACACCGGTTCCGCGTAGCCGCAACCGATATCCGACGCTCGCTCGCCCGTGTCCGTGTCACCGGACACCGGCGGGCGGGCGTAGGTTTTTCACATGGTCGACAGCAAGAAGCCCGCCGGAGCGCACGAACACACCAACGCCGGCGGCTACCCCGTCGAGTCCGACGGGATCGTCACCGAGAACGAGGTACACCTGCCGGTCAAGGCCTTGGCTCCGTCACGGCACAAGCGGGATCCCCTGCCCGACGCCCTCCTTCGGCGCGTCAAGCAGTTCTCGGGGCGTCTGTCCACCGAAGCAGTCACGACGATGCAGGACCAGCTCCCGTTCTTCGGGGGTCTCGACGCGGCCCAGCGGGCCAGCGTTCAGCTTCTGATCCAGACTGCCGTCGACAATTTTCTGGAGTGGCTGAAGAATCCGCAGAGCGACATCCGCTTCAGCCTCGACGCGTTCCAGGTGATCCCGCAGGATCTCGCGCGTCGACTCACTCTGCGCCAGACGGTCGACATGGTTCGCGTCGCGATGGAGTTCTTCGAGCAGTGGCTCCCCGCGCTGGCGAGAAACGATCAGCAGCTGGTGGCGCTCACCGAGGCGGTACTGCGATACGGGCGAGAACTGGGTTTCGCGGCCGCGTCCGTCTACGCGAGCGCCGCCGAATCACGCGGTGCATGGGACACCCGGCTCGAAGCTCTCGTCGTCGACGCGGTCGTCCGCGGGGACACCGGTTCGGACATGCTTTCGCGTGCCGCGACGCTGAACTGGGACGCGACGGCGCCTGCGACGGTCCTGGTCGGTACGCCGCCGGAGAACCAGGGTGTGTCCGTCGTCGGCACCGTGCACACCGTCGCACAGAAACATCATCGGGCCGCGTTGGCCGTCGTCCAGGGCACGCGGCTCGTCATGGTCGTCAGTGGCGAGCTGATCGACAGCCCGACGAGCAGCGCCTTTCTCGAGGACATGCTCGAGAACTTCTCCGACGGACCTGTCGTCATCGGCCCGACGACGCGGACGCTCGGTGCCGCGCATTCGAGCGCCGTCGAGGCGTTCGCGGGAATGCAGGCCGTCGCGGGATGGCGCGGGGCGCCGCGCCCGGTGCATGCCGGAGAGTTGCTACCCGAACGCGCGCTCCTCGGCGACGGGGCCGCGATCGCCGCGTTGAACGAGCAGGTGGTGCATCCGCTCGCCGCCGCGGGATCGGGTCTGGCGGACACTCTCGACGCCTACCTCGACTGTGGAGGTGCAGTCGAGACTTGTGCACGGCAGCTGTTTGTTCATCCAAATACTGTCCGGTATCGCCTGAAACGTATAGCGGAAGTCACAGGCCGAGATCCCACACAATCGCGTGATGCGTATGTATTACGTGTCGCCGCAACGGTCGGTCGTCTAGCCCAAATGCATCACGAACCGCAGTATCCCGCCCCACAGATCACACACGTAACATTCGGCGAAGTGGTGACGTAACGCCGAGGCAGGGTGTGGCGATGTCGCCGGACCACGTGCCGATTTGTTGGGTCCCTACAAATTGGATGCCGAAGGTTTGACGAGGGCGACATCGGCCAACGGGGCCGCCACAGTGTTCTCTAGACGATGTGATTGCGTTGCTTGCGCCCGGTCAGGGCTCTCAGACACCCGGCATGCTCCTGCCATGGCTCGAACTCCCCGGAGCTGCGGACCGGATTGCTCTCTGGTCCAAAGCGTCGGGACTCGATCTGGCTCGGCTCGGGACGACGGCAACCGCCGAGGAGATTACCGACACCTCGGTCACCCAGCCGCTCGTCGTCGCTGCTGCGCTCCTCGCGTTCGAAGAAGCCGACGGCCGCGGAATCGTTCCCGCGGACGCCATCGTTGCAGGTCACTCAGTCGGCGAGCTCGCTGCCGCCGCGGTGGCAGGCGTCATCACCTCCGACGAAGCCGTCGCTCTCGCTGCCGTCCGCGGCGCGGAGATGGCGAAGGCATGCGCCCTCGAGCCGACCGGAATGTCGGCGGTCCTCGGTGGTGACGAAGCAGCCGTGCTCGCTCGACTGGGCGAACTCGGCCTCGAACCCGCCAACATCAATGCTGCAGGTCAAATCGTTGCAGCAGGGTTGCACACCGCCCTCGAAGAACTCGCTGCGAACCCGCCGGAGAAGGCTCGCGTGCGTTCGCTTCCGGTTGCAGGCGCATTCCACACTCGTTTCATGGCGCCGGCGCAGGACGCCGTCGCTGCCGCCGCGTCGGCGATCACTCCGTCCGAGCCCACACGGACGCTGCTGTCGAATTCCGACGGCAAGCCCGTGACGTCCGGCGCCGACGCGCTCGCCAAGCTGGCCGCCCAGGTCACCAAGCCGGTCAGGTGGGATCTCTGCACGGCGACGCTGAAGGAGAACACCGTCTCTGCGGTCGCCGAGCTTCCCCCGGCAGGCACGCTCGTCGGCATCGCGAAGCGCGAGATGCGCGGAACGCCGAACCTCGGTCTGAAGACCCCCGAGGACATCGCCGCTCTGGCCGAACTGGCCTGATCGACACAGACCTCCCGTGGCGCGAACGCCGCGGGTACGGAAGAGGGCGTCATCTCGCGAGAGATGTGCGCCGTCAACGAGAACTTCGGTGCGGCGATTCCCGTCGCACCGACATCGAAAAGATCGATACCGACAAGAAGGGAGCCACAACAGTGGCCAGCCAGGAAGACCTCATCGCCGGACTTGCAGAGATCATCGAGGAGGTCACGGGTATCGAGCCCTCCGAGGTGACCATCGAGAAGTCGTTCGTCGACGACCTCGACATCGACTCGCTGTCCATGGTCGAGATCGCAGTCCAGACCGAGGACAAGTACGGCGTCAAGATCCCCGACGAGGATCTCGCCAGCCTGCGTACCGTCGGCGACGCCGTTGCGTACATCCAGAAGCTCGAGGCGGAGAACCCGGAAGCCGCTGAGGCGATCAAGGCCAAGCTCGACGACTCGGGCGAGTGAGTCGAACCGTGACCAACCCATCCACCAACAACGGGCGCTTCCCGAATGTCGTCGTCACCAGCCTCGCTGCGACCACGTCCATCGCGGGCGATGTCGATGCCACGTGGAAGGGTCTGCTGAACGGCGAGAGCGGGATCACTGCGCTCGAAGACGACTTCGTGAAGGAGTTCGACCTTCCCGTTCGCATCGGCGGCCACCTCGCGGTGAACCCGTCGACCCTCCTCAGCCGGGTCGAGGCTCGGCGACTGAGCTACGTGGAGCAGCTGTCCACGGTGCTCGGTCGTGAGGTGTGGAAGAACGCGGGCAGCCCCGAGGTCGATCCACTTCGTCTCGGAGTGTCGATCGGAACCGGCCTCGGTGGCGGTGACTCGCTCATCGACGCCAACGACAAGATGAAGGCCGGTGGCTACCGTAAGGTGTCGCCTCTCGCAGTTCAGATGGTCATGCCCAACGGACCGGCAGCGGTCGTGGGACTGGAACTGAAAGCACAAGCCGGCGTCATCACGCCGGTGTCGGCGTGCTCCTCGGGCTCCGAGGGCATCGCTCACGCATGGCGAATGATCGTCATGGGTGACGCCGACATGGTCGTCACCGGTGGCGTCGAGGGATACATCGACGCCGTGCCGATCGCGAGCTTCTCGATGATGCGCGCGATGAGCACCAGGAACGACGACCCCAAGGGCGCGTCGCGGCCGTTCGACAAGGACCGTGACGGATTCGTGTTCGGCGAGGCAGGTGCGCTCATGGTCATCGAGACCGAGGAGCACGCCAAGGCGCGCGGAGCGACGATTCACGCTCGCCTGCTCGGTGCCGGAATCACCTCCGACGGGTTCCATCTCGTGGCTCCCGATCCGGAAGGCACGGGCGCTGCTCGTGCGATGACGAAGGCCATCGAGAACGCAGGCCTGCAGAAGTCCGACATCAAGCACGTGAACGCGCACGCCACGGCCACACCGATCGGTGACACGGCCGAGGCGCTCGCGATCAACAAGGCCGTCGGAAATCACGCAGCGGTGTACGCACCGAAGTCCGCACTCGGACACTCGATCGGTGCCGTCGGCGCCCTCGAATCGGTGCTGACGGTGATGGCAGTGCGCGAGGGAATCATCCCTCCCACACTGAATTTGGAGAATCAGGATCCCGAAATCGATCTCGACGTCGTCAAGGGTGAAGCCCGCAGGACGCAGATCGACTACGCGATCAACAACTCGTTCGGATTCGGTGGGCACAACGTCGCGCTCGCCTTCGGTCGAGCTTGATTCGGTAGGGCTTCACTGCTCGACCGAGCTTGCTCAGCAGGTACTCGAACCCGGGTGGGACCTTCGTTCGAAGGTCCCACCCGGGCACCGCCCCCCTCGGGGCATGCAGAAGGAGAACGTGATGACCATTCTGTCCCCCGTCACCAGGTCCGGCAGTTCCACCGATCCCCGTGATCCCGTCGCTCGCCTCGAGAAGCTCTTCGACGCCGGGACGATGGTCCCTCTCCACGACCGTGACAAGTCCGGTCTTCTCGCCGCTTCCGGCGACATCGACGGTGTGCACACCGTCGCCTACTGCTCCGACGCCACCGTCATGGGTGGCGCAATGGGTGTCGACGGGTGTGCCCACATCGTCGACGCCATCGACACCGCGATCGACCGCGGCGCACCGATCGTCGGAATCTGGCATTCCGGTGGTGCCCGCCTCGCCGAGGGCGTCGAAGCGCTCCACGCCGTCGGACTCGTGTTCGAGGCCATGGTCCGCGCATCCGGCCTCGTCCCCCAGATTTCCGTCGTCCTCGGTTTCGCAGCCGGTGGCGCCGCGTACGGTCCCGCGCTGACCGACGTCGTCATCATGGCTCCCGAGGGACGCGTGTTCGTCACCGGTCCCGACGTCGTCCGCAGCGTCACCGGCGAGCAGGTCGACATGGCGTCGCTCGGCGGACCGGAGACCCACTACAAGAAGTCGGGCGTCTGCCACATCGTCGCCGACGACGAGCTCGACGCGCTCACCCGCGCTCGGCGCCTCGTCTCGATGTTCAGTGAGCAGGGCACGTTCGACATCGCCGCCGCCGAGCACGGGGACACCGACCTGCGCGCTCTGCTGCCGGAGTCGAACCGACGCGCCTACGACGTCCACCCGATCATCGACGAGTTGCTGGACAACGTCGAAGGCGAATCGACGTTCGAAGAATTCCAGGGCGGCTGGGCACGCAGCATCGTCACCGGTCTGGGTCGACTGTCCGGCCGCACCGTCGGCGTCATCGCGAACAACCCGATTCGTCTCGGCGGCTGCCTCAACTCCGAAAGTGCCGAGAAGTCGGCACGTTTCGTCCGGCTGTGCGACGCGTTCGGCATTCCGCTCGTGGTCGTCGTCGACGTTCCCGGCTACCTACCCGGTGTCAGCATGGAGTGGGAAGGCGTCGTGCGACGCGGAGCCAAGCTTCTACATGCGTTCGCCGAAGCGAAGGTTCCGCGTGTGACGCTGGTGACCCGCAAGATCTACGGCGGCGCCTACATCGCGATGAACGCACGCGCACTCGGCGCGACCGCTGTCTACGCGTGGCCCGGTTCCGAGGTCGCCGTCATGGGCGCCAAGGCCGCGGTCGGCATTCTGCACAAGAAGGCGCTGGCCGCCGCGCCCGAGTCCGAGCGCGAAGCCCTGCACGACCGCTTGACCGTCGAGCACGAGACCATCGCGGGAGGCGTCGACCGTGCCGTCTCCATCGGAGTCGTCGACGAGGTCATCGATCCGGCACGCACCCGTTCGATCATCGCGAAAGCGCTCGCGGCCGCTCCCGCTCTGCGCGGCGACCACAAGAACATCCCGCTGTAAGGACGTTCGAGTCAGGACTGTGCCCCGGTGATCACACCGGGGCACAGTCGTCCGTAGCGGTCGAGCACCGGCTGCGTCAGCCCTCGACCCAGTTGTGAGACCGTGCAATGCGGGTGACGACCTCGCGCACATCGAGAACCTGTTCGGCAGTGAGCCCGGGGTGCGAGTGCAGCAGAGCCTCGGTCAATTCGGCGGTGAAGGCAGGGATGGACAGGACGTCGCACTCGACGTCGTCGTAGCTGGTCTCGGCCGGCGGGACCACCGCGGGAACGGCCGCGCGGGTAACCGGTTTCGGTGATTCGATGACGCGGACCTGACCCGCCTTGGGCCCACGGTCGCCGTCCTCAGCGACGTATTCGACGCGCACACCGGGTGCCAGCAGTCGTTTGTCGAACGTCAGATCGTTGACGTGGATGAAGACGTCCTCACCCCCGGCGTCGGGCGCGACGAAGCCGTACCCCTTGTGTTCGTCGAAACGAATGATCTTGCCCGTCGAGAACATCGACACCACCCACATCGCCGGCTGTTGTGCACCACTTCTCGTGCCGCGGTGCGGATATTACAGGGGCGAGGTCAGCCCGCGGTGCGGCTCAACCACGTGACCTCGGAACCGCCACCGCCGGTGCGGTAGGGCTCGAGCGCGTCGTCCCACGCACTCCCCAGGGCGTGCTCGATCTCGGCAGCGAGGTTGCCGGAGTTGCCCTCGATCATCGACTTCAGGCGCATCTCCCCCAGGATGACGTCGCCGTTGGCGCTGGTCGAACCGCGCCAGAGCCCCAGTCCCGGCACGTGTGCGAAGCGTTCTCCGTCGACGCCCTCGCTCGCGTCCTCGGTCACCTCGAACCGCAGCATCTGCCACGCCCTGAGCACGCCGGCGAGCGCGGCGCCGGTGCCGACAGGACCGACCCAGTTGGTGGTGGCGCGCAGCTGACCGTCCGACGCAGGCTGAGCCGACCAACCGAGGTTCGCGCGGGAGTTCAGTGCATCGGACAGCGCCCATTCCACGTGCGGGCACAGCGCGGCAGGCGACGAGTGGATGTAGACCACACCCGACGTCGCGTCCGCGAATTGATTCAACGCGCGCATTCCACAACACCTCCAGCTTCGACGAGGGACGTCTTCCCCAACGACCTCGACACGGGCTGCAGATGCTCGGTGAGAACACGTGCGTGCACTAGTGTGCCCGGAGTTACCCCTGTTGCGCTAGTGCATTCGTGAATTCATGCGTGTCACCTGCGGTTGTTGTGCAGAATTTCGTCCGACAGCTCGGGCCACAGCGGCTTCGCCCACTCTCCGAACGCCAGATCGGTGAGCACCACGGTGGCAAGATTCGCGTCAGGGTCCACCCACAGGAATGTCCCCGACTGGCCGAAGTGACCGAAGGTCCGCGGAGAATTGTTCGCACCGGTCCAATGAGGGCTCTTGGAGTCGCGCAACTCGAAGCCGAGACCCCAGTCGTTGGGCTTCTGCATCCCGTAGCCCGGCAGAATGCCGGACAGCCCGTCGAACTGCACCGTGCGCGCTCGCCCGAGCATGTCGGGAGAGACGAGCTGCGGAGCGAGAAGTTCGGCCGCGAACGCCGACAGGTCACGGACCGTCGACTGCGCGCCATGCCCAGCCGAGCCTGTCAGCGTCGAATTTGTCATCCCGAGCGGTTGGAACACCGCCTCGTCGAGATAGGTCTCGAACGGGATACCGGACTCCGCCGCGATCTTGTCGGCGAGCACCTCGAAGCCTGCACTCGAATAGATGCGTTTGGCCCCCGGTGCGGCCTGCACCTTCTGCTCGCCGAACGCGAGACCCGACGTGTGCGCCAGCAGATGCCGAACCGTCGACCCCTCAGGACCTGCAGGTTGATCGAGTTCGACGGCCTCTTCCTCGATCGCGACGAGCGCCGCGTACGCAACCAGAAGCTTCGTCACCGACGCGAGTTCGAAGACGCGCTCGACGTCGCCGTACTCGTCGGTGACACCCGCAACCGAGACCACCCGGGCTGCAGCATTGTCGACGGGCCAACCGGCAATCAAATCCAGACTGTGCACGGCGACAACCCTATCGGGGGTCGTTCCTGCAGGCTCCACTCCCGGCCTTAATGGGGGTCGTTCCCTGTCACGGCATCGATGTCACACGAAAGCCGTCTATCGGATGCCACGGGCCATCGATGCGGCCCAGAGGGCCTGCCTACCGATCCGCGTCGGTGTATTCGATGACCCCGCGGATGTTCTTGCCGTCGAGCATGTCCTGGTAGCCAGTGTTGATGGTGTCGAGGGTGTATGTGTTGGTGATCATCCCGTCGAGGTCGAGTTGTCCGCTCTTGTACATCGACAGCAGCCGCGGAATGTCGTGTCGCGGATTTCCGCCGCCGAAAATGGCGCCCTGAAGGTCCTTCTGCAGCATCGTGAACAGGAACAAGTTCAGCTTGACGTCCATGTCCTCCATCCGACCCATTCCGGTGACGACGCACCGGCCCGCCTTGGCCGTGAGAAGCAGCGCGGCTTCGATGTCCTCACCCTTGATCTCGCCGACGGTGATGATCGTCTTCTCCGCCATCCGACCCTCTGTCAGTTCCATCAGCGGCATCAATGCCTCTGCGGCGCTGGGGAATACGTGGGTGGCACCGAACTTGAGGGCTTGATCCCGTTTGAACGGAACAGGATCCACGGCAACGACCTTCGACGCACCCGATCGCACGGCACCCTGCAACGCACTGATGCCCACTCCCCCGACGCCGATGACGACGACGGTGTCACCCGGTGCGACCTTCGCGACGTTGACGGCCGAGCCCCACCCCGTCGGCACGCCACAACCGACGAGTGAGGCGACGTCGAACGGTATGTCGTCGTCGATCTTGATCGCCGACGTCTCGTGCACCGTCATGTACGGAGAGAACGTTCCGAGCAGACACATCGCGATGACGTTCCGGCCCCGCGCCTGGATGCGAAATGTGCCGTCGCTGATGGCCATTCCGCTGAGCAAGCCCATGCCGAGGTCGCACAGATTCTGATGCCCGTTCGCGCACGCCGGACAGTGACCGCACGACGGAATGAACGACAGGACGACGTGATCGCCCTCCTGCAGAGTCTTCACCTCCGGCCCCACCTTGGTCACGACGCCCGCCCCCTCGTGCCCACCCATGACAGGGAACGACGGCATCGGCGTCGCACCGGTGACGATGTGGTGGTCCGAATGACACATACCGGCCGCTTCCATCCGGATCTGGACCTCGCCCGCCACCGGGTCACCGATCTCGATCTCCTCGACGGACCACGGCTCGTTCAAACCCCACAGCACAGCGCCCTTGGTTTTCATGACCCACTCGCCTTTCGCCCGCCGAATCGACCCGCCCGCCGGGCCGGTTTCACGTCCGACGATAACGCAGACACCGCCAGAATTGGAACACGTTCTAGGTTCGTTCTCGTTCGCCCGAACGCGGCAGCGCTAGGCTCTCGGCAGACGAAGGGGTGGTCGATGACTAAGAAGTACGGATCCTGCAACCTGTGCGAAGCCGTCTGCGGACTCGAGTTCACGGTCGAGGACAACACCGTCACGTCGATTCGCGGCGACAAGGACGATCCACTGTCGCGCGGACACATATGCCCGAAGGCCCTGTCGCTGATCGACCTGCACGAGGACCCAGATCGGTTGATCAAACCGGTGCGACGCGTCGGCGACGGCTGGGAGGAAATCGACTGGGACGTCGCTTACGACCTCGTCGTCGACGGCCTCGTGTCGACGCGTGAGCGGTACGGGCCGAGCGCCGTCGGCATCTACCAGGGAAATCCGAGCGTGCACAGTCTGGGATCGATGACGCACGGCATTCCGTTCACGTCGATGCTGCGCACCAGGAACCGGTACTCGGCGACGTCTCTCGATCAGCTGCCACACCAGCTGGTGAACCACCTGCTCTACGGCCACCAACTTGCCCTGCCGATCCCCGACATCGACCGCACCGACTTCTTCCTCGTCCTCGGCGGCAATCCGATGGCGTCGAACGGCTCAATGATGACCGTGCCGGACTTCGCCAATCGCGTCCGAGCATTGAAGGCACGGGGCGGAACGCTCGTCGTCGTCGATCCGCGCCGGACCGAAACCGCCGACGTCGCCGACGAACACCACTTCGTCCGCCCTGGAACCGACGCCCTGCTGCTGATGGCGTTGATCCATGTCGTCGTCGAGTCCGGCAGGACGCGCGTCGCCGAGTACGTCGACGGCGTCGACCAGGTCGCTCGGATCGCCGCCGACTTCACACCGGAAGCGGTTGCTCCCGCCGTCGGGATGTCACCGGAGGACATCGTCTCGCTCGCAACACGTTTCGCATCCGCGGAAGCCGCCGTCGCGTACGGAAGAATGGGCGTCTCGACACAACGCTTCGGCACCGTCTGCCAGTGGGCCATCCAGGTGCTCAACATCCTGACCGGAAATCTGGATCGGATCGGCGGCGCATTGATGACCGACCCTGCGATCGACCTGGTCGGCAGATCGATCGTCGGCCGAGGCCATTTCGACAAGTGGCGCAGTCGAGTTCGCGATCTCCCCGAATTCGCGGGCGAATTCCCCGCCTCGACGTTGGTCGACGAAATGACGACCCCCGGCGGCGGGCAGATTCGTGCCATGGCCGTCCTGTCGGGCAACCCGGTGCTGTCGGTGCCCGGCGGCCGTAAGCTCGACGACGCGTTCGCCCATCTCGATTTCATGGTCTCGTTCGACTTCTACATCAACGAGACCTCACGACACGCGAATGTCATCCTGCCGCCGACGATGTCGCTCGAACGAGATCATTACGACCTGATATTCCAGGCGTTCGGCGTGCGCAACACCGCCAAATTCTCCCCTGCCGTCGTGACGAAGAAGCCCGGCGCGAAGGCCGAGTGGGAAATCTACCGTGACCTCGCAGTGCGGTATCAGTCCGCGCTGTCGCGCTCTCGTACGGACCGCGTGCGCCGACGCCTGACCCCGAAGTCACTGAAAACCGAAGCACGCTTGCGACTTTCACCGCGCCGTACCGTCGACCTGCTGCTGCGAACGGCACGCAGAGGCTTGTCGGTGTCCACACTGACGGCGTCGCCCCACGGGATCGATCTCGGACCGCTCGAACCTGGCCTGCCCGCGAAACTGCACACCCGGAACAGACGGATTCACTTGATACACGACGTCGTCGTCGCCGAGCTCCCGGCACTGCACGACGTCCTGCACCACGCACCCGTCACCACGGGTGAGGAACTGCTGATGATCGGTCGACGACATCTGCGCAGCAACAACTCGTGGATGCACAACGCACCCCGCTTGACGAAGGGTCGGCCGAGACACCACCTGTGGGCACATCCCGACGATCTCGCCGCTCGCGGAATCGACGACGGTTCCGTCGTGTCGGTGACTTCGGCAGCCGGGACGGTTCGCATCGAAGTGCACGCCAGCGACCGGATGATGCCGGGCGTGGTCAGCATGCCGCACGGTTTCGGCCACCAGCGCGACGGCGTCGCGTTGTCCGTGGCGACGACCGTGGTCGGCGCGAGCGCCAACGACGTCACCGACTCCCAGCAGGTCGACGCGGTGTCCGCGAACGCGATCCTCAACGGCGTCCCAGTGACGATCTCGCGGACGTGATCCAGTAGCATTCTGACCGCTCGCTGTGCGAGATGGGGCGGTAGCTCAGTCGGTTAGAGCCGTGGACTCATAATCCATTGGTCGCGGGTTCGAGCCCCGCCCGCCCCACATTTTCCTCGCCCGACGTCGGTCAGGGAACCACCGTCACCGGCCAGCGTCCGGCTTTGACCAGGCGCACCGCGACGGACCCGAACATTCTGTGCCCCGCTCGCTCGGATGCGCCGACGACGATGGCGTCGGCGCGCAGTTCGTCCGCGACGGCGACGAGCCCGTTGAACGGATCTCCCTGTGCCGTACGGAATTCCCAACGGATCGAGTCGACGTGCTTGGCTTCCTTCTCGATGTAGGCCAGCAGCTCGGCTGCGATCTGCTCTCCGGTCTCGACGAGCGAGATCCCAGCCTGACCCCACGCCGCGGTCGCGATCGGTTGCACGTAGACGAGCACGAGCAGCGAACCCTGGCGTCTGGCGAGCCCGGCCGCGTAGGCAGCAGCCCGCCAGGCCGAGTCGGAGCCGTCGATGCCGGCGAGAATGACCTTCGGCCCGTCGACGCCGTACTCGAACACGTGCTTGTCGAAACCCTGTGCATCGAAGCCCTGTGCTTCCGGAGTCTCTCCCACGACTGCAGGGTACTGATCGAGGACCGGTGATCGCCGTTACCCACCCGGACGAGTGGACACGGCCCTACTCTGAATGGGCTGAACCCCGGATGAGAGTGGGACCCATGCCGAAGTACTTCCGCCCGGTCGTCGTCGTCTCCTGCCTGGCAGTGGCAGCTTTCTCCCCCGCCGTCGCGGGCGCCACGCCGCCGTCGGGCGTCACCGCCGACACTCTCGCCCACGTCTCGTTCCCGCTCCTGCCCGGCAGCGCAGAGATCGCAGGCACCGACGTCACGGTCAGGAAGATCACCATCGCTCCCGGCGGCACCACCGGGTGGCATTTCCACGACGGCCCGGTCTACGCATACGTCGACACCGGGGTCCTGACGCGCACCCTGCACGACTGTTCGCGCGTGACCACACCAGCCGGACAGACCATCGCCGAGGAGGTGGGCGGCGATCACGTGCACGAGGGCATCAATCTGGGCGACGTGCCGGTCGTGCTGTACGCCGCGTACATCGAACCGCCGGGTAAGCCGTTCGCGGAGGATGCACCTGCGCCGGCATGTGCCTGACCAGGCCAGGATTTCAGCCGTCCGGCTACCGTTGGGTATCGTTGCCGCGAGGTACGACCCCGCGACGCGCGTGGTCGACCTGGAGTGTTCAGGGAGGACACGATGTCGAACGAGAGTTCCCCTGCGGATCCTCGTACGGTGTTCAGCGCTTTGGCCGACATCGTCTATCGCGGGACGAACGCCGACGAAATCTATACGGCTATCTGCGTTGCGGCCACGCTCCTCGTTCCCGGATGCGACCACGCAAGCCTGATGCTCGTTCGACGCGGTACGCCGGTGACGGTCGCCGCGTCCGACCACATCGCACGCACAATCGACGACATCGAGCGCGCGACCGGCGAGGGCCCGTGCCTCGACGCACTCTCCAGCGAGACCGCTCAGATCGAACCGGACTTCCTGGCGCCGTCTGCCTGGCCGGCGTTGGGCCGCGGCGTCGTCACTCGCACACCGGTTCGCGGCGCGATGGGCTTCCGGTTGATGCTGGACAACAAGAAGGTCGGTGCGCTGAATCTGTTCTCCGACACACCGAATCGGTTCGACAGCACCGTGGCCGACGACGCCATCGTCCTGACGGCGTTCGCGGCCGTCACCGTCTCCGCCATCATGAACGGCGAAGAAGCGGACACCCTGCGTGTGGGTCTCGAGAGCAACCGCGAAATCGGCAAGGCGATCGGTCTGCTGATGGCAACGCACAACGTGACCGACGACCAGGCGTTCGAGATGCTACGTAAGACGTCGCAGGACATGAACGTCAAGATCGCGGCGCTCGCCCAATCCGTGGTGGCGGCTCACACGCGCGATCTCGACGCCTGACAGCTTCTATCCGCGTGCAGGAGCCCGTCGCGAATCGACACGCTTGGGCAGCGCGAAGACCAGGAGCAGTGCCAGCACTCCGAACGCCGCGCTGACGCCCATCGCCACCGCCGCGGCGTGCATGAAGCCGCTGGCGACGGTGTCGGGTCCGGTGATGTGCAACGACCCGAACAGAACGCTGCCGATCACCGCGATACCCGCGGCACTGCCGACCCGCTGCATCGTCTGGATGACGCCGCTTCCCGCGCCCGCATCCTGCGGATCGACCGTCGCGACGATGAACTGCGCGTTGGGCGCGATGAAGGCCCCGTTGCCCAGTCCGCCGATCAGCAACGGCGGCAACAGCATCCACCCGCTCAGATCCGCGGCGTTCACGGTGGCGAGCAGGATCCACAGCCAGATCAAGGCGACCGCGACGAACGACGTCCCGAGCAGCAGCACCCCGCGCCCGAGACGCTGCGTGAGCTTGTTGCTCTGCGACGACGCGATGATGCTGCCGATCGCGAACGGGACCGTCACGATGCCCGATGCCAGGGCGGAGTTGCCGAGCCCGGTCTGCCACAGCAGCGACAGCGTGAAGAAGATGCTGGTGAATGCGGCGAAGTAGACGAGTGCCAGGATCGTGCCACCGGTGAAGGCGGGGTGCGTGAACAGCTTCGGCGGAACCAACGGGTTCAGACCACGCTTGGTGTAGGACACTTCCCACGCGCCGAACACCGCGATGAGCACTACGCCCCCGACGAGCGAGACGTACGTCCAGGTCGGCCACCCCTGATCCTGTCCCTCGATCAGCGGGACGAGCAGTGCGACGAGACCTGCGGTGATGAGCGCCAGACCGACCCAGTCGATGCCGGACTGCCGCGGCTGACCCGAGTCCACACGCTGCGGAAGCAGAAGGGCCGCAGCGATCAGCGCGACGACTCCGATCGGAAGGTTGACGAAGAACACGCCGCGCCAGCCGTCGGCCTCGCCGAACGCCTCGATGATGAGACCACCCACGATGGGGCCGAGTGCGGTGGATACACCGATGACCGCGCCCATGATCGCGAACGCCTTGCCGCGCACCGGCCCCGGGAACAGGAGCTGGATGAACGCGGTGACCGCGGGCACGAAGATGCCGCCTGCGAGTCCCTGGACGACGCGGGCGAGCACCAACTGGATGTCGTTCTGCGCGAGACCACACGCGAGGCTTGCAAGGGTGAACAGTGCGAGCCCGGTGAAGAACACCCACTTGTGGCCGATTCGGTCACCGACCTTGCCCGCCGGAATGAGCGCCAATCCGAATGCGAGTGCGTAGCCGGAGATGATCCACGACAACGTCGCTTCCGACGCGTCGAGGCTGGTTTCGATCGTCGGCAGGGCAACGTTGACGATCGTCGTGTCGAGCAGCGCCATGAACATTCCGAGCAGCAGGACTATGAGCGCCTGCCATGCCCGGCGTGGGACTTCCACCGAAGGCGCCGAAGCGCGAGAGTTGGTTTCGGTCATGTCGTACAGCCGTCCTTGGTGTTCGGTAGGGGTGGAATTTCTCGGGTTCGTTCGTCGGCGACGATGTCGGGAAGCGCCGCGACGAGGTTCTCGTGCCAGTCGATCTCGGCACGTAAGCGTGCCTCGCGGTGGGCAAGGGCGAATTTCTCCGCGACGGACAGATAAGGCTGCGCTCCTGCGTTCGCGGTTTCGGCGTCGACCAGATGTTGCTTCAGCAGCGCCACCCGCGCGGCGATCACGTCGGGTAGAACGTCGAGACGAGCGGGATCCAGCCTGGTCAGCCCCAGATCGAATGGATCGGGACGAAGCGCGAAGTGACTCAGGGCATCGCTGCGCAACTGCTCGAGTGCGGAGCGCCCGGTGTCGGTGATTCCGTAGACGACGCGGGCTGGGAAGTTTCCCGCCTGCTCGGTTCGGATATCCGCGATGAGCCCTTCGGCGTGCAGTCGCTTGAGCGCGCCGTAGAGGCCACCCACGGAAATGTCGGTCCAGAGGTGTACGTGCTCTTCCTCGGCGAGCAACCTCAGCTGGTGCCCATGCATCTCGCCACGCTGCGCGAGCGAGCCGAGTATGAACAGCCGGATGGAAGACACGCGACTACTCTCGCACGAGTACTCTCACCACGTCAAACGGCTGCACGCCTCTGACCTGCCTTTTGTCCGATTCATCCCATCCTTGGGGGCGAGTTCTGCCGTGCGTCCACAACAAGGATTCGGCCGGAGGCGCAAATATCACCGGCGCCGGCCACCGACGGTGAGGACAACGTCACGCGCGGCTAACGGTCGTGTCATGGATGCGAATCGTCGGATTTGCATCGTGGAGGGCGTGACGGAGACAGGCGTGGCAACCGGAGTGGTCGAGCCCGGCGTGGACACGGTGAAGACAGTGTGCGCGTATTGCGGCGTGGGATGCGGAATCACCCTGCAGATCGGTCGACCCTCCGATTCCGAGCTCCGCGTGATCGACAAGTCGGTCGGCGATACGTCACATCCCGCGAATTTCGGACGCCTGTGCACCAAGGGCTCGACCACCGCGGACATGCTGGCAGCCCCGGGACGCCTCACCACAGCGCGCGTGCGACTCGACCGCGGCGACGACCCCGTCGACGCCGACGTCGTCGACACCATCAAGAAGACGGCACAGAAGCTGCGTGCGCTGATCGACGACCACGGACCCGACTCGTTCGCGATGTATGTATCCGGACAGATGTCCATCGAGGCTCAGTATCTGACGAACAAGCTGACCAAAGGCTTCATCGGCACCAACCAGATCGAGTCCAATTCGCGGCTCTGCATGGCCAGTGCAGGGACCGGCTACAAACGGTCGCTGGGGTCCGACGGGCCGCCCGGGTCGTACGAGGATTTCGACCACGCGGACGTCTTCTTCGTCTCCGGTGCGAACATGGCCGACTGCCATCCCATCCTGTTCCTGCGCATGATGGATCGCGTCAAGCAAGGCGCCAAACTGATCGTCGTCGACCCGCGTCGCAACGCGACCGCCGACAAAGCTCACCTGCATCTGCCGATCGCGCCTGGCACCGACCTCGACCTGCTCAACGGTCTGCTGCATCTCCTCGTCGCCGGAGGACACACCGATCCGGAATTCATCGCGGAGTTCACCGACGGCTGGGACGGCATGGAGGACTTCCTCGCCGACTACACGCCGGCTGCGGTCAGTGCCAGGACAGGAATCGCCGAAGACGATCTGCGGACCGCCGCACGATGGATCGGCGAGGCCGGCAACTGGATGAGCTGCTGGACGATGGGCCTGAACCAGTCCACCCACGGCACGTGGAACACGAACGCACTGATCAACCTGCATCTTGCGACCGGCGCGATCTGCCGGACGGGCAGCGGACCGTTCTCGCTCACCGGCCAGCCGAATGCCATGGGTGGCCGCGAGATGGGCTACATGGGCCCCGGACTTCCCGGCCAGCGCAGCGTCCTCGTCGACGACGACCGCGCCTTCACCGAGGAACAGTGGAACCTCCCGCCGGGCACGCTGCGCACCGACGTCGGTGGCGGCACCGTCGACATGTTCGCCAAGATGGCCGACGGCGACATCAAGGCATGCTGGATCATCTGCACCAATCCCGTTGCGTCCGTGGCGAATCGCAAAACCGTCATCGCCGGCCTCGAACGTGCGGAACTCGTCGTGACGCAGGATGCATTCGACGACACCGAAACCGGCGGATACGCCGACGTGGTTCTGCCTGCAGCGTTGTGGACCGAGTCCGACGGCGTGATGATCAACTCCGAACGGAACATGACGCTCTTCCGCAAGGCAACGGATGCGCCGGGACAGGCGATGCCCGACTGGAAGATCATCGCGATGATGGCGTCGGAACTCGGATACGCCGAAGCGTTCGACTACGCGAGCGCCGAGGACGTGTTCGAAGAAATCAAACGCTTCTCGAATCCCAAGACCGGGTACGACATTCGGGGCGTGACCTACGAACGTCTCGCGCGGACGCCGCTGCAGTGGCCGTGCCCGCCCGACGACGACCGCGACCGCCACCCCATCCGCTATCTGAACGATGGCGTCAGCCAGACGCTGCGGACCCTCGAGGACGGCAGCGTGCCCCGCTTATCCTTCCCGACGCCGACCGGGCGCGCGCAGTTCTTCGCGCGTCCGTCGATGACACCCGCCGAGATGCCCGACGACGACTACCCGTTCCTGCTGAACACCGGTCGGCTGCAACATCAGTGGCACACGATGACGAAGACGGGCAAGGTCGCGAAGCTCACCAAGCTGAACCCCGAGCCGTTCGTCGAAATTCATCCACTCGACGCGGAAAGGATCAAGTGCGTGACTGGCGACCGCATCGAGGTCGCGTCGCGTCGTGGCCGGGCCGTGTTGCCTGCGCGCGTCAGTGACCGGGTCCGCCCGGGCGACTGTTTCGCACCGTTCCATTGGAACGACTCGTTCGGCGAGTACCTGGCGATCAACGCCGTCACCAACGACGCCGTCGACCCGTACTCGCAGCAGCCGGAGTTCAAGGTGTGCGCGGTGACACTGACGAAAGTAGCTGGGCACCAGGCACACGACGCAGCATCCACCCAGAATGCAGTGTCCACCGAGAACACAGTGTCCGCCGAGAACACAGGGGGAACGATGTCTCCGATCGATGCCCTCGCACAGCTTGTCGGCGACCATTCGGGGCCGGACCTGCCCTTGCCCCTGATCGAACAACGGTATGTCGCAGGGTTGTTGGCGGGCTTACGCTCCGACGGGTCGGCGGCCGGAGTCCCGACGTTGCCGACGGCCTCTCCCCTGTCGCCGGAGACGCACGCGTGGTTGAGCGGGCTGCTGGCCGGCGTCTACTCTCGGGCCGACGTCTCCTCCCCCGGCTCGGCTGTAGCCGAGACCGGCGTGATCTCCGAGACCGCTCCGGTTCTGGTGCTGTGGGCGTCACAGACCGGGAATGCCGAAGAGTTCGCGTCGTCCTGCGTAGCCGCACTCGATTCCGCCGGATTCATCGTGAAAAGCCATGTCATGGACGATTTTTCAGCGTCCGACCTGACACGATACCGTGACGTTCTGCTCGTCAGCAGCACCACCGGCGACGGCGACGCACCGGACAACGGCGCTGCGTTCCTGGACGGGCTGACCGGCGACGACGCGCCCGACCTGTCGGGAATTCGGTTCGCCGTCCTCGGGTTCGGCGACTCGAACTACGACGACTTCTGCGGCAACGCCCGGCGACTCGAAAGCCGGTTCGTCGACCTCGGAGCGGAGCGCCTGGTCGGCCGGGTCGATTGCGAGCCGGACTACGACGAGGCGGCCTCGGTCTGGCTCGACCGCGTCCTGGCGAAGCTGGGCTCGTCCGACAGTCGGGCCGTCGCCGATTCTGCCGTGCCCGTCGCGCCCAACGCACCGAAACTCGTTGCGACCTATGGAAAGAAGTCACCACTGCCGACCGCACTGGTCCGCAACACACGGATCAGCGCCCCCGGATCCGCGAAAGATGTGCGCCAGTTCGGATTTCACCTTCCCGAGGGCACGGTGAGCTACGAGGCAGGTGATGCGCTCGGAGTGTGGCCCCGCAACAGCGACGCCCTGGTGGACGAGTGGCTGGATCTGACGAAATTGGACGGTGAGACCGTCGTCGACCTGGCCGGACACGACTCGATGCCGCTGCGGACCGCGCTGCGTCACCGCCTCGAAATCGCGAAAGCTACTCCCGCCCTGCTGAAGTTCGTGCATTCTCGAACCAGAGACGCCGACCTGGAACGGTTGTTGTTGCCCGAGAACAAGAGTGCGCTGTCCGATTGGACCTGGGGTCGCCAGTCGGTGGATGTACTCACCCACCTGCCCGTCCGAGCAGGTATCGACGAGTGGTTGGAGGTGCTGAGTCCGCTTCAGCCGCGGCTGTATTCGATCTCGTCGAGCCCGAAGGTCGATCCCGACGAGGTGCAGCTGACGGTGTCGACGGTCCGCTACAACGTGCATGGCGTGCCGCGGCGCGGAGTCTGCTCGACGTACCTCGCCGACCACGCCGAGGACGAGGACGTGGGCATCTTTGTACAGAAGTCGACACACTTCAAACCACCGGAGGACCCGACGGCACCGATGATCATGATCGGCCCCGGCACGGGCGTCGCGCCGTTCCGTGCTTTTCTCCACGAGCGTCGCGCTCTCGGACACACCGGCCCGAACTGGTTGTTCTTCGGTGAGCAGCACGCCGCGACCGATTTCTACTACCGCGACGAACTGACGGCCATGGTCGACGACGGCTTTCTCACCCGCCTCGATCTGGCGTTCTCCCGCGATCAGAGCTCCAAGATCTACGTGCAGGACCGCATGGCCGAGCACGGCGCCGAGTTGTGGCGCTGGATGCAGCAGGGCGCGAACTTCTACGTGTGCGGCGACGCGTCGAGAATGGCCAAGGACGTCGACGGCGCGTTGAAAGGCATCGTCGCGCAGCACGGGAAATTGGCCCCGGCCAGTGCGGATGCCTACGTGAAGGCCCTGGCGGCGGAGAAACGATACGTGCGCGACGTCTACTGAGTCGGGTACGAAACCTGTCGACGGGCGCTGGGGTCGTAGGATCCACGCGAGGTGTGAGCCACCCGGCAATTAAGCCGACTCCAACCGGACGGCAAGCATCGGCGAGCACTCTTTCTCGTGACACCTCGTACACGAGAGAGAGGTCCACGATGGACATCGGAATCTGCCTACCCCAGCTCGGATCGCAGAGCGGCGGTACCCGCGTCGCCGAGTTCGCCTACACCGCAGAGAAACTCGGCTACCGATCGCTGTGGGTCGGCGACCGCGTCCTGACGCCGTTGCAACCGACGGACCTCTATCCGCTCGGCGGCACCCCGGAACATCCGTATCCGCCGGAGTTCACTGCGGCGCTCGATCCGTTGCTCACGTTGACGGCCGCCGCGGTTGCGACGAGCGCCGTCCGACTGGGTACCAGCACCGTGAACGCGACGTGGCACAACCCTCTCCTGCTGGCACGTGCGGTGACGAGCCTGGATCTGATCTCGAACGGTCGCCTGGTCCTCGGACTCGGCCTGGGGTGGATGCGCGACGAGTACCACGCCGTCGGTGTTCCGTGGACCGGCAAGTCCGAGCGGTTCGACGAGACACTCGACGTGCTGCATACGTTGTGGACCGAGAATCCCGTCGAACATCACGGTCCGTTGTTCGACATTCCGACGTCCGCCGTCGATCTTCGGCCCGCACAGGCGGGTGGCCCACCGGTTCTGCTGGCTGGATTCTCGGAGGCGTCGATGCGACGGATCGGTCGGCGCGCGCAGGGATGGGTGAATTCGTCGGACATGCCCGCGGAATACGCCGCCTATCTGTGGTCGATCGCGCGTTCGGCTGCCGTCGACGCAGGACGTGACCCCGATGCGCTGCGTCGCGAGACCCGAGTCAACATCGCTGAAGGTCGAAGCATCGACAGCCTCGTCGCGGTCGTCGAGTCGTTGGCAGCGGACGGCGTCGACGGCGCGTTCGTCGACCTGCACTATTCGACCCGCTCCGTCGACGAAGCAACCGACCTCGCCGCGCGTATCGCGGAGCGTCTCGGACTCGCGAGTGCGGCCGTGCCTGCGTGACGCTGCACCGGCCCGGGGCAACACATCACCCGTGGACCTCGGTCGGCGTGGTTGACTTCTTCCCATGTCCCAGGAGATCGAACACACCGAGGACGGGCGGTACATCATCGTCAAGGGCCGGCGTTGGCGTGCAACCGATCCCGCGATTCCCGAAGACCGAGGCGCTGAACTCAGATCGATCCTGATGGCGTGGCGACGGGAAGTGAAGCGTACTGGCGGCGCACCCGAATCCAGAGCTGGTGTGCAGGCCACGAAAGTGGCGCTCGGAGAACGTGGCACGCCGTGGTGGGAACAATCCGACGACGAGCGCCGACAACGATGGGAAGCTGATGTGCCGCGGCCCTGAAGACTCCGAAGGAGACACGATGGACATGAAGCTCGAACTGGTTCCGATCGCCGTGAAAGACGTCGACCTGGCGAAGGAGTTCTACACCGAACAGATGGGCTTCGTCGCCGACGTCGATGTACAGCCCGCCCCGGGCATACGCGTCGTACAGCTGACGCCGCCCGGTTCGGCCTGCTCCATCGGCATCGGTACCGGGCTGCCTGCGTACGACATGCCGCCCGGGTCGACGAAGGGGTTGCACCTCGTCGTCGAGAACATCGAGTCGACGCGTGCGGAGTTGATCGAGCGGGGTGTCCACGTCGAGGAGATCCAGGACGTCGGTGGCGGAGTGAAGTATGCGGCATTCGCCGACCCGGACGACAACACCTGGACATTGCAGGAGATGGCCTGGCGTACCGGCAAAAAGTTCTGACCCCGCGTCAGATCGCGTACTGCCGTCGGGAGTGTTGTACCCCGATCCAGTGGTCGGTGGTGAATTCGTCGATCGCCCAATCGCCACCGAATCGGCCTATGCCTGAGTTCTTTTCACCGCCGAAGGCCGTGTTGGGTTCGTCGTTGATCGTGGTGTCGTTGACGTGTGTCATTCCGGCGTCGATCCGGGCCGCGACGCGCACCCCTCGGTCCACGTCGCGGGTGAAGACCGCGCTGGACAGTCCGTACTCGGTGTCGTTGGCGAGTGCGACGGCGTCCTCCTCGTCTCGGGCGCGGATGACGGTCGCGACCGGACCGAAGACCTCTTCCGCAGCGGTCGCCACCTCGTTCGTGCCGAGCACGAGGTGGGGCCCGAGTACCCGCTGGGCCGGTCCGGATCGTGCGCCGCGCACGCGCACTTCCGCACCATCGGCTTCGGCGCGCGAGATCTTGTCCAGTATCGAGTCGACCTGCGAATCGTTGATGATCGGCCCGATCTGCGTCGACGGGTCGGACGGATCGCCGACGGTCAGCGCGCGCACTCGATCGGTCAGACGGTCCACGACCTCGTCGTGCACGCTGTCGACCGCGATGATGCGGTTCGTCGCCATACACACCTGGCCCTGATGAAAGAAGGAACCGAAGATCGCCGCGTCCACCGCCGCCTCGAGGTCCGCGTCGCCCAGGACGAGAAGCGGCCCGTTGCCACCGAGTTCGAGAGACATCTTCGTCAGCGGGGCAGACTCGGCAATCCCCTTGCCCACCGGCGTCGACCCGGTGAACGACACGAGTCGAGTGGTCGGATGTTGCGCTACGGCGTCGCCGATCTCGCTGCTCTTTCCGACGACGACCGACAGTACGCCGCTCGGAAGTCCTGCCTCCTCCAGGATCTTGGCCAGGAGAAGCCCACCGGTCACCGGGGTATCGCTGGCGGGTTTGAGGACGACGGCATTTCCGAGCGCGAGCGCAGGCGCGACCGAACGGTTCGACAGCTGCATCGGGAAGTTCCACGGGCTGATGACGGTGACCACGCCCAGCGGCTGTCGGTAGACCCGGTTTTCCTTTCCGTCGATCAACGCGGCGGGCAGAATGCGTCCGGCGGAACGCGTCGGATAGCTCGCGGCTTCGAGCATCACCGCGCGGACGGCGAGCCATTCCCACTCCGCCCGCGGCCTGATGCCTCCTGCTTCACGGATCAGCCAGTCGACGATCTCGTCCTTGCGCGCATCCATCACCTGGGCGGCACGGAAGAAGACCTCGGCCCGCTCGGTCGGCAGCGTGGCAGCCCAGTCACGTTGGGCGTGAGCAGCAGCGCGAAACGCGTCGTCGACGTCGTCCGCGTTCGCGAGCGGGAGGGAAGTCAGGGTCTCGTCGGAATAGGGGTTCACGTCGTCGGAGACCTCGCCGTAGCTGCCCGCCCGCCACGTCCCGGCGATGGGCATGGTGTCGAATCCGGTGTATGCAGTCATGTTGTTCGGGTGCCCGATCGGTCGACAGGCAAACCGCGGGTCAGCTCGCGTCGACGTGCAGGCGGTGCGCACCGCAAGACAGGCACCGGAACAGGTACCCCGCCAGGTCGCCCTCTCGTTCGAGGAAGGAGCGCACGACCGTCGTGTCGTAGCCGGTGCCGCCGTTCACATCAGCGGCGAAATCGTGTTCGTGCAGGTAGTTCTGAAGGTCGTCAGCGCCGACATCGCCCACGAACGCGCATGGACGCCCACAATGGGACTTCCATTGCTCCTGCTGCCACGTCGGGTACGACGGTGTCCGCTCGGAGACTTCACGCGATTCGTCGACGTCGATGGTGATCGGTTCGTCGGGCGACGACGGAACCCCCTCGATCCCGAGCCAGTCGTTGAACTCACCTCCGAACGTGCGCGCGGCGGTTCCGTCGGCGACGCACCACGGGCACAGGTAGTCGACCTCGTCGACGCAGTAGAACGAGCCACGGTACTTCAGTTCGCGTTCCCGGCCGCACGCATCGCACTTCCCCGATTCGTTCACGAAGTAACCGAGTTCGTATGCGCGAGGGTTGAATCGGAAGTTCGGAAGGTCGGCAGTCACGCATCGATTATGACTGCGTACGTCCGTCTACTGTTGCACGATGGTCCAGTCGGTCGAGCCCGACTGTCGCGCAGAGCAAGGAGCATGATGTTTCCGAGGATCGACGGTCTCCGCGTCATGGAGATCGGAACACCGGGTGCGAGTCGCGACGGGCTCACGTCGCTGATTCGGCAGGGACTCAAACGCGGCACGGCGGGGCTGCGGTCCGAGTACGACGCCGAGGGCGAAGAACTGGAACATGTCGGCGAACGCATGGTCCTCGTCGACAGCAGTGGTCGCGGTATCGGTTACTTGACGATCTCTGCAGTCGTGGTGACCACCTTCGGTGCAGTCACGTGGGAGTTCGCACAATCCGAGGGCGAAGGCGACGCAGACATCGAGCAGTGGCGAGAGAGTCACCGTCGATACTTCGCGCGCGCACATGGATTCGACGTGGCCGATTCGACACCTGTCGTCTGCGTGTCGTTCGAGTACAGCCCCTGAACGCACGTGTGCGGCGTGGAACCACACCCAGGGTTACATCGTCGCCCCCACGCGGGTCGACGAACGTCCCCCTCGGGGGTGTTATCGGGCACCGACTTTCCGGCAAAAGTAGAGCTCGTCCGAAACACACCCCGATTACAGGAGTCCCGCAATGTCCACGATCACCACCCGAACCGCAGCCGCAACCGCAATCGGCGTCGCCCTCGGGTTCGGTGTCGCATTCGCGCAAAGTTCCACTGCCGCAGCAACACCTGCGCTTGCCGGCGCGCCGCAGACCCCGGAGACAGTGCACGTCCGCGACCGCATCGGTTGCGCGAATGCCTGGCCCATGGTGGCATGCGACGCCCCGGACGAGGACGTACCCGAACAGATCGAACTGTACGAGCCGGGCACGTCACTCACCCAGCCCGGCGGCGTCGACCTCATGGGACCGGCCAGCACTCCCGTCCACGCCGCGAGCTATCCCCTCGAGCCCGACGACGGCGTGATCTCTCACCCGCTCGACCCCGACATGCCGTGGATGTGACGTGCCGACCCCACACACGACGTCCGATCCGGTCCGAACGCCGGGCAAGCCGGATATCTTTCGGTCAGGACGCCTGTAACGACCCCGGAATCGGTGTCGACGTGCACACTGAGGATTCTTACCGGTCGGGGTGATGGGTACGAGGTACAGCGATGGACGAGACCACACCGGCCGCCCCGGGTGTGTCGCAGATCGACCCCGACGGTCCGACAATCGGCATCACCCGATTCCATGTCGGTACCCGGACAATGACCTGGGATGCCCGGGCCGCCGCGCTGTTCGACGACACCGGGGACCGGCCACCGTTCGAGATCTGGGCCGAGCGCGTCCACCCGGACGATCACGACGTCGTCGCCGACCTGTACCGGGACGCGTTGGCCTCCATCGGCGCCGAATGCGTCTACCGCATCCGCCGCCCCAACGGCGAGATTCGCTACGTCCTCACGCGTAGCGTCGCCATCGAACCCGGCTCCTGGGGCGGTCCGGACGTGCTCACCGGAGTCGTTCTGGAATTGGACCCGGAGTTGGGTCGCGAAGCGTTGCTCACCCACGTTCTCGACAACGTCACGCTGGGGTTCGTCATCCTGGGCCGTGACATGACCGTCCGCTACATCAACGCGCAGAGCGAGAAGCATCTGGGCGTCCGCCGAAGCCACGTCCTCGGCCACCACATTCACCACGTACTACCGGCGTTGAGAGACACTTATCTCGATTACCTGCACCGAGAAGTCCTCCGCACCGAAGGGGAGGTGACACTGCGCACCGAGTCGATCTACCTTCCCGGCACCACGATGGAAGTGACCGCCACCTGCGTCGACGACGTCGTTGCCATCAGCTATCGCGATGTCACCGAGGAAACGCGGGCGCATTCGAGCACGATCGAGGCATATCGAGAACTACTCATCCGATCCCGGCTCGACGACCTCACCGGTGTCCTGAATAGGGCCGCCCTGTTCGAGCGGATCGCCCGAATCTCCGACGAGCTATCGGTCCCGGATGCGTTGTTGTTCATCGACGTCGACGACTTCAAAACCATCAACGACACGTACGGGCACATCACCGGCGATCTCGTGCTCCGTACGACCGCGCAACGTCTGTCCGCGGAATGCGATTCTTCGATGGTGATCGGCCGGATCGGTGGCGACGAATTCGTCGTCGCCCTGTTCCCGCGCACCGAACTCGGAAGTCCCACTGCTGCAACCGATGTGGCCGACCGGATGCACCGGTCCTCAGCGGCGCCGATTTTCACCGCCAGCGGCGAGATCGGCGTCTCCATCTCCATCGGTATCGCACAGAACCACGCCGGATGCGCAGTCGAGGAATTGCTGTCGAGCGCGGACGACGCGCTCTACCGGGCCAAGAAAGACCACCACCCATCCGATCCGGTGACACCGATCCGGCCTGTTCGACGCCGGCCGCGGTAGCCCGCAAATCGAAATCCACTGGGGACCGTCTTCACTTGATTCGCGACGTGGCCGCCTATCCGCTCGCAGACCTCGAGCACGCAACACTCACCCGTAACGGGCGAGGTCGTCATCTCTCTGTGGGTGCATGCTGTCAATCGGAACAGATCGCGGTCACCGATTCGCGACGGCATGCAGCATCTCGTCCGCCAACCCGGATTGGGTTATCGATGCCCGTTGGTCGACACCTTTGCAATCCTGTGTCCACCGAGGAGGATCGATGTCCGCCGATTTCGCCGACCGCACCGATTTCGCCAACGCCAACCGTGGTCTGATCGACGTTCTGGACCCCGCTCGAGTTCGCACTCCAGACGGCCGGATGGTCTACGACGCTGCGAATTTCGAGGCCGCGACGGCGGGAGAATGCCCCGACACCGTCAATCCGAGCTTGTGGCGGCAAGCGCAGCTCACCGCCATCCACGGACTGTTCGAGGTCACGAACGGGATCTACCAAATTCGTGGTTACGACCTGTCCAACATGACCCTCGTCGAAGGTGACACCGGTGTCATCGTCATCGACCCCTTGGTGTCGGCCGAATGTGCATCCGCAGGCCTCGCGCTCTACCGCCGACATCGTGGAGACCGCCCGGTGACCGCCGTCATCTACACCCATTCGCACATCGATCATTTCGGTGGTGTGCTCGGCGTCGTCGACGCCGACACCACGGTGCCGATCGTGGCGCCCGAGCATTTTCTCGAGCACGCAGTCTCGGAAAACGTATATGCCGGGAACGCCATGCTGCGCCGGGGGATGTATCACACCGGAGTCGTACTTCCGGTGGGCGCAACCGGAACACTGGGCGCTGGGCTCGGGCCCAGCACATCGACTGGAACTGTCGGCCTCCTCGCCCCTACGCTGGACATCACGCACACCGGGCAAACCGAAACCCTCGATGGCGTTCGTATCACCTTCCAGGTCACGCCCGGCACCGAAGCGCCGTCGGAGATGAACTTCTGCTTCCCCGACCACCGAGCTCTGTGTCTTGCAGAGAACGCCACGCACAACCTGCACAATCTGCTGACACTGCGAGGCGCGGAAGTTCGCGACGCACGCAACTGGTCGAGATACCTCGCCGAAGCAATAGAACTATTCGCCTACGACTGCGACGTCGCGTTCGCCTCGCACCACTGGCCGACCTGGGGCACCACCGAGCTCGTCACATTCCTCACCGAGCAGCGAGACCTGTACGCCTACCTGCACGATCAGACATTGCGGCTACTCAACGATGGTTTGGTCGGAACCGAGATAGCCGAAGACTTCTCGATGCCGCCCGCACTCGACGCCGCATGGCACACCCACGGGTACTACGGATCGGTCAGCCACAACGTCAAAGCGATCTATCAGCGCTATATCGGCTGGTACGACGGCAACCCCGCGCACCTATGGCAACACCCACCGCAGGCGGCGGGCGCACGCTACGTCCGTGCGCTCGGAGGCATCGATGTAGCGGTGGCGCGAGCGAAGGAGTTCGCCGACGAAGGCGACCTTCGCTTCGCGGCCGAACTTGCCGCCCACGCGGTGTTCGCCGAGCCAGACCACGCTGAGGCCAAGGGGGTACTCGAGAGCGTGCTGACACGCCTGGGATACGGCTCCGAATGCGCAACCTGGCGCAATAACTTTCTCGTCGGCGCGGACGAGGTGAACGGATCGAACCACCCAGCGGAAGTCAGCGCAGCTGGAATGGCGGCAGCTCTCACCATCACGCAGGTGTTCGACAGTATCGCCATCCGCATCGATGGCCCGAAAGCTTGGGACACAACGATTTCGATCCGTTGGCATTTCACGGACGTCGATGAAATCTATCGAATGGAACTGCACAACGGCGCCCTCATCCACTACCCGACACGTCGAACGGACCCAGCCGACCTCACGGTCACGCTGACGAAGCCGCAACTACTCGGCCTACTCGCAGGCCACGACACCGAGGCCACCATGGACGGCGACACTTCGACCATCAAACGAATTACCGACCTGACCACCCGACCCGACACCTCTTTCTCGATCGTCACACCATGAGCACGAGCATGCATCGCTGGTGCGGATCCCTGATGCAGGACGCCCGAGCCGTCGAGTCTTGGAACGTCGACGCCGTTCGATGCGGCCGTCACTGAGTGCACGGGGGGTCCTCCGCCGACAAGGCGTCGGCGATCGACACGAACACCGGTAGTGGATCTCCTTCTCCGGTGGTTACGAGAACGTCGCGAAATTGTCCGGTGTCACGGGCGATGCGGAACGCAAGGCCCCTGCGCTCCAGTTCGTTTCGTAACGCCGACAGCGCGGCGGTCGCGGACATCGGCCCCACGATCAGGTGTCGCGAACTACCCGCTGCCGCATAGAGAATGAGGGCGGGGACCGCCGCATACAGTCCGACGACAGGCGGAACGCCCGCGATGGTTGCGTAGGCCAATGCTTCTGGGACCAGGACAGCCCACACCGTGAGACCGGCGAGAATATCCGGACGCAGAAAACGAGCCCGATATCCGAACAACGAGGAGAACACGATGTGACGGGGGTAGTGGTTGCTCATCGACCTATCGAGTCCCCTCACGAGTTCTTGCGCTGCGGGTCAGAACAACCCGCCTATGCCTTTCCCGATCAAGACCACCGAAATCACCAGAATCAGAACGCTCATGACGGCGGTATTGTTCGTTTCCAACCATTCTTTGAGCGATGCCAGTGTGGGCGCCATCCGCTGTGCTGCAGCGTGATACGCGATGACGGGTACCGTTACTGTCGAAGCGGCGAGGACGGTGAAAACGGCGACTGCGGTGATGGTCTCCCCGGTGCCATTCGCGCCGCCGCCGATGGTGATGCCTGCAGCGATGCACATCAGTACGTTCTTCGGGTTGATTGCGGCGAGTGCGAAACCAACGCCGGCCCTTTGCCCGCAGTCATGTCGTCGATCGCAGCCATCCATTTGGGTGCCTCGTGCCGGGCTGCACGCGAGCGCCACTGACGAACACCGAGTGCGAGTAGGAACGCGCCGAGGATGAGCTTGATCCACGACGCCGTCGTGGACGGTTCGTCGTCCGGTCCGGTTGCAGCGCCGCCAACGACGGCGAAAATTGTAGTTACGACGATGATCCCGACAACCCATCCAACTGCGAAGCCGATACTGGTGCTGGCAGCTCGTTTTCCGAGCAGCACCAATATCGCCGCGATGATCGGAATCGGAGATATCGCTACCCCCACTGCCAGTGGCAGAAGCTCTCCGATGACCGTTCCCATGGTGCGGTCTCCGTTCAGGAAAGAGAATCGTCGGCTCAGTAGACGGTAGAAGCGGCTCCGCCGAGTGACTTCATCTGTTGCGGGTGAGGTCCGGCCTTCGAAGTGACTCGGTGCGACAGTCGCCGCATCTCGATCACCGTGAGGCCCAGGGTGTCGAACTGACCCGCTATTCCCGACGCGTGGGCTCGGCGGCCCCGGCCACGCGAAATCTACCCTCCTGTTGTGCGCTTTCACGCCCCCCGGACCGCACAACAGGAGGGTAAATTTCCGAACGGCACCGGAACGCGAAAAACCCCCACCCAGTGAACTGGATGGGGGCTCAGCGCTCCCCCGGCTGGACTCGAACCAGCAACCGTCCGATTAACAGTCGGAAGCTCTGCCAATTGAGCTACAGGGGATTACTCCGTGGCTTCGCACTCTCGTGCGGCCGAGAGAAACAATAGCGCACACCCCCATGGAAGTACCAAATCGCCCCCGTCAGGCAGGATGGACAGCACGTGAGAACGGGTATGGCGTGTGGAGCCTGCGGACGACCTGCCGGACATAGAGGAGGACAGTGATGATTCGTGTGGTTCTGGCTGCCGGGGCAGCGTATGTACTCGGAGCCAAGGCGGGGCGTGGTCGCTACGAGCAGATTCGCAAGACCGCGGCCGCCGTGGCGGGCAGTCCGGCGACGAAGAAGGTCATCGAGGTGAGCCGCCAGAAGTTGTCCGACTCGCTGAACACGCAACCGAGGCTCGAGCCGATGAAACCCATCGACGACGAGACCCAGCTGTACATCCCCCAGGATCAGTTGCGTAAGGGCTAGCCGGCGGCGGAGTCGTCCTCGACGTTGCCGATGGCCTGCTCCAGCAGACTCCGTCGGTACTGTTCGAGGGCGATGACGTCCCCGAGCAGCGCGTAGTACTCGTCCTGATTGTCGGCCGGTGACATGCGCTGCATCTTCGACTTCAGTTCGGCGACCTGTTCACCCACCCACACCTCTTGCAGACGCGCGAGCACTCCGCCGATGTAGCGGGTGAGCGCCGCGTCGGCCACGTTGATGTTCTCGACTGCGAGTTCCATCACCAGCGACTGCACGACGGGTCCGTCGGCCTGCTTCGCGACGGCGTCGACCCATGCTCCCCCACCCAACCCGGCCGCGGTACCGCCCGCGGCGGCGACAGCGGCACTGACGGCCGCGTACGCGGGGTGTGTGAACGTCTCCGGCGGCAACGAATCGAACACCGACCCCGCGATCGCCGGATGCTGCAGCACCGACTTGAGCGCGTCGCGCTGCGGCCACAGGACCGGGTCTTTCGGGTGCGGTCGCGCAGGACCCGACGCGACCTCCGGCTCGTTTCGGGGCTTCTCGAACGGCGCCCGTTTGCCTCGGGCATCCCCGCCGCGCGCACCCTTCTTGGCCTCGTCCCGCACGCGCTTCAGCACCATCGCGGTGTCGTCCCACCCGGCCCAGCCGGCGAGCTGGCGTGCGTACTCGTCTCGCAGCGACGCGTCCTTGATGCGTGCGACGACCGGAACCGTGCGACGCAACGCTTCGACGCGTCCCTCGGGCGTGTCCAGATCATGTTCGCTCAGAAGCGATTTGACGACGAACGCGAACATCGGAGTCCGACGCGCAACGAGATCGCGCACCGCGCCGTCACCGGACTTCTGCCGTAACTCGCACGGGTCCATGCCCTCCGGCGCGATGGCGACGAAGGTCTGTCCGGCGATCTTCTGGTCACCCTCGAACGCCTTCATCGCGGCGGCTTGACCGGCGGCGTCGCCGTCGAACGTGTAGATGACCTCGCCACGAAAGTAGCTGTCGTCCATCATGAGTCGTCGCAGCATGGCGAGGTGGTCCTCACCGAACGCCGTGCCGCACGACGCGACTGCGGTCTTCACGCCGGCGAGATGCATCGCCATGACGTCGGTGTAGCCCTCGACGATGACGGCCTGATGCGACTTCGCGATCTCCTTGCGCGCGAGATCGAGGCCGAACAACACCTGAGACTTCTTGTACAGCATGGTTTCCGGCGTGTTGATGTACTTGCCGGGCATGGTGTCGTCGTCGAACAGCTTGCGCGCACCGAAGCCGATGACGTCGCCGCTCTGGCTGCGGATCGGCCAGACGAGCCGTCGACGGAATCGGTCGATGGGTGTTCCGCGCTTGCCCGGCGTCGCCAGGCCGGCGTCGATGATCTCCTTGGCCTCGAAGCCTCGACCGAGCAGATGCTTGGTGAGCGTGTCCCAGCCGTCGGGCGCATACCCGCAGCCGTACGTCAAAGCCGCCTGGCCGTCGAAGTTGCGCTCGGTGAGATAGTCACGGGCGGTCTGCGCATCCGGTTCACGCAGCCGCGCTGCGTAGAACTCCTGCGCGGCGGTGTTCGCAGCTATCAGACGCGCCCGCGTGCCTCGGTCACGTTGGACCGAGGTTCCTCCGCCCTCGTAATTGATCGAGTAGTTCAGTCGATCCGCGAGTTGCTCGACGGCCTCGACGAACGAGATGTGTTCGATCTTCTGGAGGAAGGAGTAGGCGTCGCCGCCCTCGCCGCAGCCGAAGCAGTGAAAGTGCCCGTGATTCGGCCGCACGTGGAAGGACGGCGACTTCTCGTCGTGAAAGGGACACAGCCCCTTCATCGAGTCGCCGCCCGCGCGCTTGAGCGAGACGTAGTCACCGACGACGTCTTCGATCCGTGTGCGTTCGCGAATGGCGGCTATGTCACGTTCAGGAATTCGGCCGGCCACGCACGGCAGTCTAGTACTTCCTGCGGTCGGCTCAGCCCCAGCTGGCTTGAGCTCCCAGGCTGCGCTTGTCGACCAGCTCGAGCCGACTCTCGGTGTAAGACGCGATCTGATCGACGACCACGCGTGTCCGTTCGCCGTCGCTTCCCGCCGCATTCCACGCGGGAACCAGGATCGGGTCCAATTCGGCGGGCGCAGAGCGTAACAACCACTCGGCGACGCGGTGAATCCGGTCACGTTGGCGTCCTTGGCGCACTTTGTGACTCGCGTCGGACATCACGTAGCGCAGCGCCATCGTCTTCAGCAGCGCGACCTCGGACGCGACGACCGCGGGGATCTCCAGATCGGCGTCGTACCGCGACAGCGGATCGGTCCCCCACTTGACCCGGGTGGCGTCGATCGCAGCGGTCGCGAAGCGACCGACCAGTTCACTCGTCAAATGCTTCAGCGCGACCGATGCGGCGAGCGTTCCGTCGTACGTTCCGACCGCGACGACGACGGGCATGCGGGACAGTCTGTCGGCCGCCTCGATCAACTCTCCGGCGTCGAGACCGCGAAACTCGCGGACACCCAGTTCGGCCAACTCGCGCTGAGCTGTCGGATCGCCCAAGGCTCGCAGATCGATGCGGGCATCGATGACGCCGTCCTCGACGTCGTGCACCGAGTAGGCGACGTCGTCGGCCCAGTCCATCGACTGCGCTTCCAGGCATCGCCGACGGTTGGGCGCGCCGTCGCGCACCCAGTCGAGAATCGGCTTGTCGTCGTCGTACGCCCCGAATTTCGCACCGGGCGACGGCCGAAGCCAGGGGTACTTGATGGCTGCGTCGAGCGAGGCGCGCGTGAGGTTCAGCCCGACGCTCCTGCCGTCGTCGCCCAGCACCTTCGGTTCGAGTCCGGTGAGGATGCGCAGGTTCTGGGCGTTGCCCTCGAAGCCACCGCAGTCGGCGGCGATCTCGTCGAGCGCCCTCTCACCGTTGTGGCCGTAGGGCGGGTGGCCGATGTCGTGCGCAAGCCCTGCGAGGTCGACCAGGTCGGGGTCCGCGCCGAGACCTTCGCCGATGCTGCGGCCGATCTGCGCGACCTCGAGCGAATGGGTCAACCGTGTACGTGGGGTGTCGCCGTCGCGTGGGCCGGTGACCTGGGTCTTGTCGGCAAGTCGCCGGAGCGCCGCGCAATGCAGCACGCGGGCGCGATCACGGGCGAACGCGCTGCGGTGCGACGCGTTCTCATGGGTCGCGTCGAGCCCGGCTGTCTTCGGCGCCTCGGCGACGAAGCGCTCGTAGTCGTGTTCGCTGTAGGAGCTCAAGTTCACTGGCCTGCCGTGTAGGAGAAGTCCGCATTGAAGTGCGTCAGTTGGTACCAGAGCAACGCGCCGGTCTCGCGAGCGATTCCGTGCGCCTGCGACTCGCGGGTGTAGACGGCAGGGCCGGTACGCGTCGGCGACGTCCATGCGTCGAGGCCTGCGTCGCGGGCCATCGTGCGCGTGCGCAGCGAATGCCAGGGGTCACTGACCAGTACGACGGACGATTTGCCCTGCGCGAGCAGCGTCTGGCTGACGGCCTCGATGCTCTCGAGCGTGTCCGAGCCCTCCTCGACCGCGATCACGCGATCGGCCGGGACACCCTGCTCGATGAGATAGTTCCGACCCGACGCAGCTTCGGTGTACAGGTCGCCTTCCTGCTTGCCGCCGACGGTGACGACCTCGGGCGCGACGCCCTGCTCGAACAGGTCTGCAGCCTGGGACAGTCGCGCTTCGAACACGCTCGACGGTGTCCCCGAGTACTGAGCCGCGCCGAGCACGACGATCGCGTCGGCGGCGGTGTTGTCGTCGATCCGGGCCACTTGCCACACGCGGAAGGCGGTACCACCGACGACGAGCAGACCGATCAGCACGACGCCCAGCAAGAGCCGTGACACCCACCGTCCGAGCGTGCCGAAGAAGCCGAGCCGCGTGGGCTCGGGATCCGGCGGACCGTACGGGTCGCCGTAATGATCTCCGTACGGATCACGGTCGAGAGTCGAGTTCACCCCTCGAGTTTGCCAGCCACGCCGGCGAGCGCGACACGACGACACGCAGACCGGGTCACAGCCACCCGCGGCTCTCGGCCACTCGAATGGCCTCGGCACGCGTCGTCGTACCCGTTTTTCCGATCGCCGAGGACAGATGGTTGCGCACGGTTCCTTCGGACAGATGCAGCGCCGCGGCGACGCGAGCAGCTGTGCCACCGGCCGCGGCTTCGCGCAGAACATCCCGCTCACGGGCGGTCAGCGGCGAGACGCCGTCGGTGAGGGTTTCCGTCGCCAACGTCGGGTCCACAACGCGCAAGCCCATGTGGACGCGTCGGACGGCGTCGGCGAGCTGGCGGGCGGGAGTGTCCTTGACGACGAATCCATCGGCGCCCGCATCGATGGCACGTCGCAGATATCCGGGCCTGCCGAAGGTGGTGACGATCATCACCCGACACGACGGCACCGCCCGACGCAAGGCTGCAGTCGCGGCGATCCCGTCGAGACCCGGCATCTCCACGTCGAGCAACGCGACATCGGGTAGATGCCGGGCGGCGGCAGCCACGACTTCGTCTCCTCGGCCGACTTCCGCGACGACCTCGAGATCGGACTCCAGGTCGAGCAGGGCGGCCAGCGCCCCGCGCACGAGCGCCTGATCGTCGGCGAGCATCAGACGAATACTCATGGGCACTCCACCTCGAGACTGAACCCACCCGCCGCCGATCGGCCGACGGACAGCGACCCCTGTGCCGCGCGGACGCGATCGGCCAAGCCGCGCAACCCGTTTCCGTCCTCCCCCGAGCGACCGGTCATGCCGGAACCGTCGTCGGAAATTTCGATGCGCGTCGCACCGAGGACAACGGTGCACCGCTCGGCGCCGCTGTGCCGAATCACGTTGGTGACGGCCTCGCGCAACGTCCATCCGAACAGTTCGCGGTTACGCAGCGGCACGACGTCGGCGTCGGCTGGTAGATCGGGTTCGATTCCCGCGGTCGCCAGTGCAGAACGCGCACTGGCCAATTCGGTGGCGATGTCGACCTTGCGCAAGCCTCCGACGGTCGACCGGACGTCGCTCAACGCCTCACGGGCGAGCGACTCCACCTGCCCGATCTCGACGGCAGCACGGGCAGGGTCGATATCGATCAACCGCCCGGCCAGTTCTGCTTTGACCGTGATGACGGTCAGCGAATGGCCGAGGATGTCGTGCACGTCGCGGCCGACGCGTTCCCGCTCGGCGACGATCGCCAGGTCTGCGAGTTGCTGACGCGCAGCGGCAAGTTCGTGATTGCGCTTGAACACCTGCGTGATCCCCCAGGCGGCGACCGCACTGATCACGAGTTGGAACGCGAAGAACGTGCCGGGATTCCATTCGGGGACGAGGCGGGGAACGATCTCGACGACGGCGACCATCACGGCAACCGTCGTCCAGGCCTGTCTGCTGGGCAGCGTCATGACGGCGAGGACGGCCATGTAGATCGTCGCGCCGAACGCCTGGGTACCCACCATTACCGCGAGAGCAACGACGAGAGCGCCCATCACGCCGAGTCCTGCCCACGCGTAGCTCGACCGAATTCGTCGGTGAGCTCGATTCGCGTTGCGGAAACCCCAGAACGTCGCGACGAACGTGGCACCGAACGCGATGATCACGAGCGTCGCGAGCACCTTCTGCCACACGTCCGGCAGTGAAAGAGCTTCTCCGAGTGGGTAAGCGAGGTAGAACAGCCAGATCATGCCGAAAGCCCAGCCGAAACGGGACATCCGACCCACGTTCTCGGATGCCTCCGTCTCGGCTGGTGTCATGGTGCTCACGGTAGTACCGGCCTCAGACACGCCGAGTGTCGCGTCGGAACAACATCGCGGCGCCGACGACGAACACCGCAGCCCACACGACCAGGTTCACCGCGGCGATCGCGAGCGTGCCGGACGACGGTTCCGTGAACGGCGCGCGGGCGACGGTCGCGAGTCCGTACAGCGGGGTGAACCTCGCGAGAATCGGGAACCAGCCGTTGTCGGCGAGCGGAACGAACAACCCGCCCGCGAATGCGAGCACCGCAAGCACGGGTCCGAGTACCTGCATGACGTTCTCCGACGGCAGCAGGTATCCCATGAACAGCCCGAACGCGGCGAACACCGAGCTGCCGAGCCACGCGATGACTCCCGTCGACAACCACACCCACAGCGGCATGTCCGCCCCGAACGCGGCCGCAACGGCGAACACGACGACCACCGACGCCAGTCCCATCGTCATCGCGATTAACATCTTCGTGACGATGTAGGCGACAGGACGCAGCGGGGTCAGTCGCAGTTGTCTACTCCAGCCCTGTGCACGTTCGACCGACACCATCGCTCCCCCGCTCGTCGCGGCGAGCATCGCACCGTAGACCGCCATGCTGATCGCGACGAACGCCGTGACGTTGCCGTTCGCGAACGCGTAGTTGCTCGTGTAGTCGGACTGCGTCCCGAAGATCACGAAGAACACCGGCGGCATCACCAACGTGAACACGACGGTCCGTCGATTGCGGATCAGGCGTGTGATCTCCAGGCCGAGGAACGTCAAGCTGAAACCGCCCAGCGGCAACGTCTTTCGAGATGCAAGCGTGGTCATGTCCAGCTCCCTACGAGGTCGGCGGAACGATCGGTGGTCAGTGCGAGGAACGCGTCCTCGAGATTCCTGGAAACGATTTCGAGATCGGTCGCGCCGACGTCCAGCAAGTACCGCGCGACGGCATCGGAGTTCCGTCCGTGGACGAGTACGCGGTCCCCGCGCGTCTCCACCTTGTCGACGCCGGGCAGCTGCAGGACCGCGGATCGATCGATGCCCGGTGCGGTCGCGGTGACCGTGCGGCCCGATGCGAGATTCTTGACCTCGGCTGCACTGCCGTCGGCGACGATCCGGCCATGGCGCAGCAGCACGATCCGGTCCGCATACGCGTCGGCCTCGTCCAGGTAGTGGGTAGCGAACAGAACGGTTCGGCCGCGGCGGGCGTCGTGACGGATCGCATCCCAGTAGTCGCGTCGGCCTTCGACGTCCATGCCGGTCGTGGGCTCGTCGAGAACGAGCAGGTCCGGTTCCGGCAGCAACGCCAGCGCGAATTTCAGACGCTGCTGCTGGCCGCCCGAACATTTCCCGACGCGTCTGCCGCCGATATCCGCGATGCCTGCCCGCTCGAGCACGTCGTCGACGGGTTGGGTTAGAGGAAACAGCGCTGCGGTGAGACGCACCGTCTCGCGCACGGTCAGGTCACGGATCAGCCCACCGGACTGCATGACGGCGGCGACGCGTCCCGCGCTGATCGCGTCGGCCGGGGAGGTCCCGAAGACTTGGGCGCTGCCGGCGTCCGGGGTCGCGAGACCGAGCATCATGTCGATGGTCGTCGTCTTGCCTGCGCCGTTCGGACCGAGGAACGCGACCACTTCCCCGGGTTCGACGCGCAAGCTGACGTCGGCGACAGCCTGCACGGACCCGTACGACTTGTTCAGATGCTCGAGAAGCACTGCTGGTGTCGTTGTCATGAGAACAACTCTGCTGTCGATGCAGGCCCGGAGCCTCGTTCGAGCGTCACGACCCTGGCATGACAACTGTCACGACTCCGCCCGGAACGACCGTCCCGGTAGATTCTTCTCCCATGGCAGTCCGGCGCTTCTTCGCAGTCAGTGTCCTCACGACGATTCTCGGATTCGCAGCGTTGCTGGGTGCCGCGGCACCGGCGTCGGCCGACCGACCGTCCCGGCTCGCGGGTCAGATCACCGACACCGTACAAGCTCTCGACGACGGTCAGATTGCCGACGTGCAGGCTGCGATCGACGACCTGTACGACTCCGATCGTGTCCGGTTGTGGGTGGTCTACGTCGCCGACTTCGACGACACCGATCCATCGGCGTGGGCACAGGCGACGGCTCAGGCCAGCAGCTTCGGCGATCGCGACGTCCTGCTCGCAGTCGCGACCGTCGACCGTTCCTACAGCATGTGGGTCCCCACCGGGCTGACCGAGATCACCGACGCCGAGATCACGGAGATGCAGACGGACAACATCGAACCCGCTCTGCGCGAGGAGGACTGGGCAGGGGCGGCGATCGTCACGGCCGGCTCCCTCTCCGACGCCTATTCGTCCTCCGGATCCGGTGGATCTGCGACTCCGTGGCTCATCGGCGCGGGTGCGGTCGTCGTCGCCGGTGGCGGTGCCGTCGCCTATTCGTCGCGACGGAAGAAGAAGCACCAGCAGGCAAGCATCGAGGCCGCGGAACGAATCGACCCCACCGACACCGCTGCACTGTCGGCTCTGCCGCTCGACGTGCTCGACGCGCGGGCTCACTCCATGCTCGTCGAGACCGACAACGCGGTACGGGCCAGCGAAGAAGAACTCGCGATCGCGCGATCGGAGTTCGGCGACACGACGGCGGCCCCGTTCATCACCGCGTTCGAGGAGGCGAAGAAGGCGCTCGGCGCCGCGTTCGAAGTTCGCCAGCGTCTCGACGACGCGATTCCCGAAACCCCGGATCAGCGCCGTTCGATGCTGATCCAGATCATCTCGTCGTGCGGCCGGGCCGATCACGAACTCGACTCTCGCGTGGCCGAATTCGAGCAGATGCGTGACTTGCTGATCAACGCGGGGTCGACGCTCGACTCGCTGACGCAGGCGGTCGTCGCGCTGACCGTCCGTGTGCCCGAATCGGAGGCGGTGCTGGCTCGGTTGCACACCGAATTCGCCGAACCGGCCCTCGCATCGATCTCGTCGAACATCGTGATGGCCCGCGAGGACATCGAACTGGCCGAGCGCAACATCGAGGTGGGCCGTGCAGCAGCCGCGAAACCCGCAGGCCAACAGGGCGAACTCGTCTCCGCCGTGCGCACGGCAGAGAAAGCCGTCGACCAGGCGCGGTCGTTGCTCGACGCAGTCGACCACGCGCAGAACGACATTCGGAACGCCATCGCGACGCTGCCAGCGGCGATCGAGGACGTGCGACGCGACATCGCGAACGCGGCCACGCTGACCGAGCACGGCGGTCAGGAACTGCAGACCGCCCGCGCCGCGGCCGAGGAGGCGCTACGGAGCGCGGTGGCGTCGCAGTCCGCCGATCCGCTGGGCAGCTTCAACCGACTCGTGGAGGCGGATCGGCATCTCGACGCCGTGATCGACTCCGCGACCGAAGCCAAGACGCAGGAGGACCTTCTTCGCGCTCGGCTGCAGCGGGACCTCGGCGGCGCACAATCCCAGATCACCGCCGCCAAGGACTACATCTCGACCCGGCGTGGTGGTGTCGGCGCCACTGCCAGGACACATCTCGCCGAAGCCGAACGGCACTTCGACGCGGCACGGCACCTCGAGGCGTCGGATCCCGCCACGGCACTCCAACATGCCCAAGCTGCAGCACAATTGGCGTCGCGGGCGTCGCAGCAGGCACAGGCCGACGTCCGGGACTGGGAAGACAGCCGACGCCCGCGCGGAGGATCCGGGGGCGGTACCGCAGGTGCTGTCCTCGGCGGCATCCTCATCGACAGCGTGCTCCGCGGCAGCCGTGGGGGCGGCGGACGCGCAAGCGGTGGCCGGTTCTAGTCCGCGGGTTCCCCCGGATAGAGCGAATGACGCCCTCGGTCACTCTGAGTGACCGAGGGCGTCATTCGGTAGTGCTGCTAGCCGGAATCACGCACCCAGCAGGCGCGCTCCCAGGTAGGCCTCGACCTGATCGAGGGCGACCCGCTCCTGCGCCATCGTGTCACGCTCACGGATGGTGACGGCCTGGTCGTCGAGGGTGTCGAAGTCGACGGTGATGCAGAACGGTGTACCGATCTCGTCCTGGCGACGGTAGCGACGGCCGATGGCACCGGCGTCGTCGAATTCGACGTTCCAGAACTGACGCAGCTGCTGAGCGAGGTCCTTCGCCTTCGGCGTCAGGTCGGCGTTACGCGAGAGAGGCAGAACCGCGACCTTGACCGGCGCCAGACGACGGTCGAGCTTGAGCACGACGCGCTTGTCGACGCCGCCCTTGGCGTTGGGGGCCTCGTCCTCAGTGTACGCGTCGACGAGGAACGCCATCAGCGAACGCGTCAGACCTGCTGCAGGTTCGATGACGTACGGCGTGTAGCGAGTGTCGGTGGCCTGCTCGTAGAAGCTGAGGTCCTGGCCCGACGCCTTCGAGTGCACCGACAGGTCGTAGTCGGTGCGGTTGGCGATGCCTTCGAGCTCGCCCCACTCACTGCCCTGGAAGCGGAAGCGGTACTCGATGTCGACCGTCCGCTTGGAGTAGTGCGACAGCTTCTCCTGAGCGTGCTCGTAGAGACGCAGGTTCTCCGGGTCGATGCCGAGGTCGGTGTACCACTTCATGCGGTAGTCGATCCAGTACTGGTGCCACTCGTCGTCCTCGCCGGGCTTGACGAAGAACTCCATCTCCATCTGCTCGAACTCGCGCGTGCGGAAGATGAAGTTGCCGGGGGTGATCTCGTTGCGGAAGCTCTTGCCGATCTGACCGATACCGAACGGCGGCTTCTTCCGCGACGTCGTCAGCACGTTGGCAAAGTTGACGAAGATTCCCTGTGCCGTTTCGGGGCGCAGGTAGTGCAAGCCCTCTTCGTTGTCGACGGGACCGAGGTAGGTCTTGAGCAGACCGGAGAACGCGCGCGGCTCGGTCCACTGGCCAGGGTCGCCGGTTTCGGGATCGCGGATGTCGGCGAGGCCGTTCTCGGGAGGGTGCCCGTGCTTTTCCTCGTACGCCTCGATGAGGTGGTCGGCACGGTAGCGCTTGTGCGTGATGAGCGACTCGACCAGCGGGTCGGAGAACGTCTCGACGTGGCCGGAAGCCTCCCACACCTCACGCGGCAGAATCACCGACGAATCGAGGCCGACGGTGTCTTCGCGACTGGTGACCATGTTGCGCCACCACTGCTTCTTGATGTTGTCCTTGAGCTCGACGCCGAGGGGGCCGTAGTCCCAGGCAGACTTGGTACCGCCGTAGATCTCGCCGCAGGGGTACACGAGTCCTCGACGCTTGGCGAGGTTGGCGACGGTTTCGACTTTGGACTTGGGTGCCACTGGCGGAGCTCTCCATCTTGTGTCTGGTGAGAGGGACTTTCTTCAGGCACCGAGCCTATCGGTCGTGACCACTTTCTCCGAACACTGCCTACCTCGTTTGACATGCGCACTTGTGCATATCAAAATGGAAGTGATTTGCATTAACAGTCGCTGGACTAGTCTGTAGCGATACCCCGACACCACCCGAAGGAGTTTTCCGTTGGCAATGCTGGAAACCGACCCTTCACCTCTCGGGGACGACGATCGCACGGACGAGGGCCTGGCTGCCCACTCCCACGACCCGTTCGCGTCGGTCCCCCCTGCTCCCGTTCCTCCGAAGGACACGCTGGTCGCAGCCGGTGACATTCTGCGCGCATTGGCAGCGCCCGTACGCATCGCGATCGTTCTCCAACTGCGCGAGTCCGAGCGATGCGTCCACGAGCTCGTCGGTGCGCTCGGCGTCACCCAGCCCTTGATCAGCCAGCACCTGCGTGTGCTCAAGTCGGCAGGTGTGGTCCGCGGTGAACGCAACGGTCGTGAGGTGCTCTATCGTCTCGTCGACGATCATCTCGCACACATCGTCGTCGACGCCGTCGCCCACGCAGAAGAGAGCTGATATTCGTGACCGAATCTCCCGCGCCGCGCAAACCTGTGGCCGTCGGCGTCCGCGCAACCAAGCAGCGCAGCGCCATTTCCGATCTTCTCGACAACATCGAGGAGTTCCGGTCGGCACAGGATCTGCACGACGAACTGCGCAAGCGCGGTGAGGGAATCGGCCTGACCACGGTGTACCGAACGCTGCAGACGCTGGCCGACGCGGGCACCGTCGACGTATTGCGCACCGACACCGGCGAATCCGTCTACCGACGCTGCTCGTCCGGTCACCACCATCACCTCGTGTGCCGCGACTGCGGTTACACGGTCGAGGTCGAGGGCCCGACGGTCGAGAAGTGGTCGCAGAACGTCGCCGAGAGCAACGGGTTCAGCGACGTCAGCCACACGATCGAGATCTTCGGCACCTGCAGCGAGTGCAAGGCCAAGTAGCTCAGGGCAGGAGTCCCTCGCGGGCCTTCTCGACTCCGGCCAGGACGAGAACGAGCATTGTCATCAACGGCTCGTCGTTCAGGCCGGATGCCGGAAAGATGTAGCGCAGCAACACATCTGCCATCTTGCCGTGTACGTTCACGGAGATGGATCCGAACTGCGACTCGGAATTGCGATCCGCCACCTTCTTGTGCAGCGATGCTTTGACGGGCCGATCCCACGCCAAGACCGCCGTCAACGACAGCACTTCCAGACCCGGTGCGAGCTCGACGGACCTGAGCGAGCACAGCGCGCCCGCATAATCGAATCCGAGCGAACCGTCCTCCCCCACGTTCACGGTCGCGAACTGCGACAGCGCGATCTCGGCTCGTGACTGCAGCGTCAGGCCCTCACTCATACTTGACTCCCCCGAATCTGCGGTCGCGAGAGGCGAATTCGACACACGCTTCCCATAGGTCTCGGCGGTCGAAGTCCGGAAACAGCTTCTTCTGGAACACGAACTCCGCGTACGCCGACTGCCAGATCAGGAAGTTCGACGTGCGCTGCTCCCCCGACGGGCGCAGGAACAAATCGACGTCGGGCATGTCGGACTCGTCGAGATACTTGGCGACGGTTGCCTCGGTGATTCGTTCCGGATCCAACCTACCTGCCGCGACCTCGCGTGCAATTTCCTTTGTCGCATCGGCGATCTCGGCGCGGCCGCCGTAGTTGACACACATCGTCAACGTCATGACGGTGTTCTTCTTCGTCAGTTCCTCGGCGATCTCGAGTTCCTTGATGACGCTGCGCCACAACCGCGGTCGTCTACCTGCCCACCGGACCCGAACACCCATCTCGTTCATCTCGTCGCGTCGACGACGAATCACGTCGCGGTTGAAGCCCATCAGGAACTTCACCTCGTCCGGACTGCGCTTCCAGTTCTCCGTCGAGAACGCGTACGCCGACAACCACTTGACGCCGATGTCGATGCATCCGCACACGGTGTCCATAAGCACTGCCTCGCCACGCTCGTGGCCCGCAGTACGCGGCATGCCACGTTCCTGCGCCCAGCGACCGTTACCGTCCATGACGAGTGCGACGTGCTTCGGAATCAACTCCGGCTGCAGGATCGGCGGCTTGGCCCCCGACGGGTGCGGATCCGGAGGACGTACCCCCCGCATCCCGTCAGGCTGAGTGCGCGGCTCGCGTCGAAGAATCACGGTCTTCATCCTGCCCGACGACCGGCGCCGGGGCCGAATCAGGCTCGCTGCGATGCGGCGCTTCTCTTTCGATGAGCGGCAACGTCCGCAGTTGCCGCTCCAGATGCCACTGCAGGTGGGCTGCGACGAGACCGCTGGCCTGACCACGCACGGCCACCGACGTCGTCTCGGTGAAGGCCCACTCCCCGCGTTCGAGCGCGACCATCAAGTCGAGGACACCGCTCGTCGGCGTCGCCGAGCCGGGAGGCCTGCAGTGCACGCACACCGAACCACCCGCGGCGACGTGAAACGCACGATGCGGTCCAGGCGCCGCGCAGCGTGCACATTCGGTCAACGACGGCGCCCAGCCTGCGAAACCCATCGCACGCAGCAGGAACGCGTCGAGAATCAGTTCGGGGGGCCGAGTGCGGTCGGCCAATGCACGCAATGCCCCGACCGTGAGCTGATGCAGCCGCTTCGCCGGCGCGTGTTCTTCACCCGCGAGCCGCTCGGCGGTCTCGAGGATCGCGCAGCCGGTGGTGTAGCAGCCGTAATCGGTGACGATGTCGCCACCGAACGCGTTGACCGTGTGCACCTGGGTGATGATGTCCAGATTGCGGCCAGGGTGGAGCAGAACGTCGATGTGCGCGAACGGCTCCAACCTCGCGCCGAATTTCGATTTCGTGCGGCGCACCCCCTTCGCAACGGCTCGGACGATGCCGTTGTCGCGCGTCAGGAGCGTGACGATGCGGTCGGCTTCGCCCAGCTTGTGCTGGCGCAGCACGACTGCGTTGTCCCGGTAGAGCCTCACGTGGTCCAGTGTCCCACGACCTCCGCCATCGCAGCTCGCAAGAGTCCTCCTCCTGTCGCTGCGAGCCGAACCGCACGCCCAACGCCGTTCGGCAGCGAGGTCACCGCTGCGTAGACGCCGGATCGACCGTCCATCTTGTCCAGTGGTGCGGTCGTACGCTTCATGACCGCATCATCGGGGCGACGCCCAAGCAAATACACCGTTGCGAAGGCACGCAGGCCCGAGCGTGGAGACGGCAACGACGACGCATGCTGGGCGTCGAGCGCCAGGATGCGACCGGCCGTAGTCACCCTGACACACGAGCGAAAGCTGCCGAACGTCTCGGCCGTCACCTCGGTGTGCACGACGACCGCGTCGGTGAGCACTACGATTCCCGACCCCAACTTCACGTGCGTGTCCTGACGCGCATGCGCGAACGCAGTGAGTATCCGCGGTTCGGGTCGGAAGGCCAGCTCCGCACCGTCGTCGACGCGTAGCTCGGTGCGCTCGGCACCTGCGCGACCGTCGGGCACACCGGTGACGAGCATCGCCCCCTGCCCGACGACCTCGATGCGGGCGCCAGTCGTTGCCGCGATCCGTTGTCCGATCCGATCCCCCGGATGCAGCGACGCACCCGAGTTCTGCACGATGACCCGACCACGACCGGGATCCGACGCGTCGAGGTAAAACATCCGGCCCACCGTCTGGGGCCAGCGATAGCGTCGCCGATCGAACACCGTGCGCGCCCCGGTCGTGGTGAACGACAGGTCCAGTGCCAGCGGAGTGGTCACACGAACAGAACCTCGCGGTCGAATACGTCGACCACCTCGCCGATTCCGATTCCTGCGCGCGCGTTGGTGCACACGATCGGACGTCCGCCGCGCACGTCGTCGGCTTGTTTCAGCATCAGTTGCAGATCGGCACCCACGTACTGCGCGAGGTCGATCTTGTTGACCACCAACAGATCACAGCGCACGACGCCCGGTCCGCGCTTACGCGGTATGTCGTCTCCCCCGGCAACGTCGATGACGAACACCCAATAGTCGACGAGGTCGCGCGAGAATGTCGACGCCAGGTTGTCACCGCCGCTCTCGAGCAGCAGAACCTCGGTGTCGGGAAATTCGGCTTCGAGCCGGTCGGCCATCGCGATGTTCAGCGACGGGTCTTCTCGGATCACGGTGTGCGGGCATCCCCCAGCTTCGACCGCACGGACGCGCGCCGGGTCGATCAAGCCCGATCGCCGGACTCGTTCGGCGTCTTCCTCGGTCACCAGGTCGTTGGTGATGACCGACACCGACCGATGTCGCCTGGCGAACTCCGCGATCAATTGTTCGACCAGAGCCGTCTTTCCCGAGCCGACGGGTCCGCCGATTCCGATTCGTGCCGCCCGTAATGCGTTCATCGAAGCATGTACCTCCGCGAGAAGGGAACCGACGTTGCCGGCTCACCGGTGAGCAGTTGTCCGTCGGCACGCACGTCGAATGTGCGGGGGTCGACGTCGATGTGTGGCAATGCCGAATTGCGCACCATGTCGCTCTTGCGCAAGTGCCGTACGGAGTCGATCGTCACGACGTTCTTCCGCAGGCCCAGCGCCTCGGGAAGTCCGGCGTCGGTCGCCAAGGACGACATGAAGACGAAACCGAGCTTCTCGGGCGCGCTGCCGAGTGAACCCCAGTTCGCCCTCTGCACAACGGGTTCGGACCGTGAGATGCTTCCGGCGGCGTCACCGAGCGCTGCCCACGCGACGAATCCGTTCTTCATGACGAAGTTCGGCTTCACCCCGAAGAACGCAGGTGACCACAGGACGAGATCCGCGATCTTGCCGACCTCCACGGACCCGAGGTGCCGTCCCGCACCGATCGAAATCGCCGGATTGACCGTCAGCTTCGCCACATACCGCTTGACGCGTTCGTTGTCCGACGCGGCCGTTGTCTCCTCGGGAAGCCGCCCGACGCGCTGCTTCATGACGTCCGCCAACTGCCAGCAATTCGCGGTGTTCTCGGCGACTCGACCCATTCCCTGGGTGTCGCTTCCGAAGATCGAGATCGCTCCTATGTCGTGAAGGAAGTCTTCGGCGATCATCGTCTGCGGCCGAATCCGTGCTTCTGCGAACGCGACATCCTCCGGCGCGTTCCAGTTCATGTTGTGCGCTTCCATCGTCATCGGTACACCTTCGTCGAGCGCGTACGCGGTGTACGGATTCGTCGGATTGGTCGACGCCGGAATCACATTGTCGTATCCGACGCATCGGATCAGGTCGGGTGCGTGCCCTCCGCCTGCTCCCTCGACGTGATACATGTGGATGGTGCGGTCGCCGATGGTCGACATCGTCGTCTCTGCGAATCCGAACTCGTTGATGGAGTCGGTGTGCAGGTGGACGGCGAAGTCCGCCGAATCAGCCGCACGCAACGTGGCGTCGATGACCGCGGGCGACGCACCGAAGTCCTCGTGGATCTTCACCGCCCCCGCCCCTGCCGCAACGGATTCCAGGACGGAATCCGCGTCGGACGACCCACGTCCGAACGCCACGAAGTTCATCGCGGAATACTCACCGCCCCGGAGGAACAGTCCGAGGTTGCGCGTACTACCGGACCCGACCTCGAACGCCGGGCCCGGTGAACCACCGATCAACGTCGTCGTGCCCGTGGACAAAGCATGTTCGGACTGTTGCGGAGAAATCAGATGTGCATGAGTCTCGATCGTGCCGGCCGTGACTATCAAGCCTTCGGACGGAATCGGTGTGGTCATGTGCCCGACGGTCATCCCCGGAGTCACGTCGGGCATGACGTCGGGATTACCCGCCTTGCCGATACCCACGATTATTCCGTCACGAATACCTATGTCCGCCTTTATGATTCCCGTAACCGCATCGATGATGGTCGCGTTCGTGAACACGTAGTCCAGCGCCCCGGTCGACGACGTCGTATTCGGTCGATATCCCTCGCCGTCACGTACGTTCTTCCCTGCGCCGGCCAGCAACTCGTATCCGGATGTCGTCAAATCCTTCTCGATCTCGACGAACAGATTCGAATCCGCCAGCCGGATACGGTCTCCCGTCGTCGGGCCGAACATGCGGATGTACGACGCACGATCGATGCGCATCACGCGGCCTCACCTCCATCGAGCGGACCGTTGACCAGACCGCGAAAACCGTGTGCAACGCGATCGCCCTGCATCGGCACGAGCCGGACCGTCACCGCAATCCCCGGCTCGAAGCGGACTCCCGCTCCCGCCGCGACCTCGAGCTTGTGTCCCCACGCCGCCCGCCGGTCGAACTCGAGTGCGTCGTTGACTTCGAAGAAATGCGTCTGGCTACGGACCTGCACGTCCCGGTCTCCGGTGTTGACGACGCGCACTTCGATCGATTCGAGATCGCCGAACACCTCGACGGGCGAGTCCGACGCGAGAATTTCACCGGGCACGATCTCGTCAGGGCCGCCCGCAATCGGGTCGACGACGGTGACGAGCTTGGTTCCTTCCGCGAACGGGGCGTCGACGAGCAGGATCGAAATCATCTGCGGCACACCGTCCATCACCTGATCGGCGGTCAGCACGTGGCACGCGTGGTCGATGACCGCGTCGAACGTCATGTCCTTCCTGGCGGCCAGCATGATTTCGTCGGTCAAAAGAGCGACGGCCTCGGGGTGGGTGAGCCGGACGCCCTCGGCTAGATTGCGCCGAGCGATCTGCGCTGCGGTGAACACCGTCAGACGCTCCATCTCGGTAGGGGTGAGCAACACCGATGTCTCCTTCGGAAGAAAATTAGCTGGCGAACAATCGGATTCCGTCGCTGCGACGCTGCGCGGCGATATCTGCGAACGCGGTGAACGACGACGGTTGTCGGTCGACGGGCGCGTCCAGGATCTCGGACAGCACGGCCTCTGCGGCTAGCATCACTCGCTGCGACCCGATGTGTCCGGTCACACCGAGTCGCAGTGCAGCGCTGGCGATTCCGGACAGAACCTGCCATCCGCTGATTGCCTCGGCCGCCGACGTACTCAGACCGAGGCCGCGGTAGGAGACTGCCTGTGCGACCGGGAGATGACCGGGTGCATCGCCTGTCAGGACCATGGCCCGATAGGCGACGGCGTCGGCATTGTCGAGCGAGGCGAAGGTCGACAGCAACGCCGCTCCCGATCGCCGCGACGCCTCGCGGAGGGTCGACGTCACGGTCGACGCCTCCGCAAGGTCGTCCGCCTCACGAGGATCGTTCCATGCCCGCCGAAGCACGACACGATCTTGGGCGTGCCACCGAGAAGCAATGGCTTCCTCCGCGAACGCGGCGACGTCGGCCTCGTCGACGACGAATCCGTCACGGACGGCGCCTTCGAGTCCCGAGGAGAAAGCGAATCCTCCCGATGGGAAGGCGCTGTCCGCCAACCGGAGAACAGCGAGTAGCTCCGTCGACGTCACTCGGGAATCTGTTCGACGCCGCCCGATGCGAGTAGGTCCTCGATGCGTGCACGGTAATCCGATTCGGGTCCTTCGAGCGTCACCGTCATCGTCGCGTCCACCATCGCTGCCTTCCAGTGCAGGTGCCCTGCCAGGAAGCCCAACCGGAGTGCCGATGCTGCATCCGTCGCGTGCAGGACCATTTCACGTGGTTGCCCGGCACGGACGACGACCGCGCCGCTGTCGTTCATCAGCAGGACGGCCCCGTCGACCAACCTCTTGTCTCGCGGCAGTGCGATCGCGTAGTCGACACCGGCGTCGGACGTCACCCGAAGACGACTGCGATCGAGATCGGCGGGATCGAGGTGCACGTACTCGACGCGATGCCCGTGACGCAGTTCGTGCAAGACGGTCGCGATATCGGACTCGAGCTCGTGCCCCACGATCTCCTCGATCACGACGATAGACGAGACCGCGGCACGTGAGGCCGTCATACCGGTACTGGCGCCGCAGAGGCCACCGGCGCGATACGTCCGACGACGTCGCTCGCCTGCTCCAGCGCGTACCCGACCTGCAGGATTTCGGCTTCGTGGAATGGCTTGCCGATGATCTGGACACCGATCGGGAGGCCCATCGCGGAGAACTCTGCAGGGACCTGCAACGCGGGAAGGCCGGTCACGTTGGCCGGAGCGGACATTCGCGAATACGCGCTCGTCGCGCCCTCGACCACACCGTCGTTCCAGCGGAAGTACGGGTCCTCGCGCAACGCTGCGACACCGGGAACAGTCGGACCGAGTAGAACATCGATGTCCTTGTACATGTCCCGCCACGCTTCCTGAATCCGAGTGCGCAGGCGAATGGAGTTGATGTAGTCGGTGGCCAGAACGGCTTCGCCTGCCTCGACGAGAGTCCGGACTTCCTCGGTGAACTTCTCGGGAGAGTGCCGCAGCGCATCCATGTGGTAGGCACTGGCTTCGGCCGTCAGGATGCCCCATTCGACCGGCAGAATGTACTCGGCCAGCGGGATCTCCACCTCGACCAGTTCTGCTCCGAGGCCCTGCAGCACCTCCGCTGCGCGTCGCGCGACGTCTTGGGTCTCCTGCTCGACGTGATAGGTGTAGAAGTTCGTCGGGATGCCGATTCGCTTGCCTGCCACACCGCCGTCGATCCCGGTGACGAAGTCGGGAATGCCGAGATTCACCGAGGCCGGGTCGCGACGGTCGTATCCCGACATGGCTGCCATGACGAGGCCTGCGTCGACGACGTTGCGTGTCAGTGGTCCGACATGGTCGAGCGACCACGACAGCGACGCGACGCCTGCTCGCGAAGCGCGTCCGAACGTCGGCTTGAGCCCGACGGTTCCGCACAGACCCGCCGGAATACGGATCGAACCGCCCGTGTCGCTACCGAGAGCCACGTGGACGATGCCTGCACCGACGGCCGCGCCCGATCCACCCGACGACCCACCGGGTGTGCGTGTGGGATCCCACGGGTTTCCGGACGTCGGAGTCGTTGCGCCGTAGGCAAACTCGTGCGTGTGGGTCTTGCCGACCATGATCATGCCCGCGTCGTACAACTTCGCCACGGACGCCGAGTCCGCCGTCGGCACGTTGTCGGCACGCTGCGCCGAACTGGAGGTGGTGAGGATCCCTGCGGTGTCGTAGAGGTCCTTGACGCCGAGCGGAATTCCGTGCAGTGCGCCCTTGTAGTTACCTGCGGCGATCTCCGCCTCGGCGGCCGCGGCCTGCGCGAGTGCGTGCTCCCCCGTCACCGTGACGAACGACGTGATGGCGGGTTCGACCTCGGCGAGACGATCGAGTGAGGACTGCGCGACCTCGACGGGCGAGACTTCCTTCGATTTGATCTTGTCAGCGACGTCGGACAGCGAGAGTTCGTAGAGTTCCATGTGCGTGCCTTTCCGATGCTATGTGTGCCTATTCCCAGGACGCGTTGAATGCTGCGGCGGGGACGGTTTCGCCGATGCCGCGGATGCTGGCTTTGCGGATGAGCGCGAGAGTGGAGCTGTAGGTGTCGAATTCGGAGTCGAGACGCTGGGCACTCACCGGTAATCCGGCGTACTCGAACACCGTCGCGAGCTGCTCTTTCGACGGCTGGAAATCGTTGTCTGTCATAGTAATTCTCCTGTCTTGACGGATGCCGCGGAGGGTACTGCCGCGGCGAAGTCGGTCCGGGCTTCGAATGCCTGCCCGACGGCGAAGGCAAGTGCTTCCTGGAATGGTGGTGTCATGATTTGCAAGCCCACCGGCAGCCCTCCGTCGAATCCGCACGGCACCGACAGCGCGGGCATCCCGGTGACGTTGGCGGGGACTGTCAGTGCGTTGAGTGCGTTGAGCACGTCGATGTCGTTGTCGCCCAACGGCGATCGGACGGAGCCAAGAACGGGTGCGGTACCGGCGATCGTCGGCGACAGCAACGCGTCGACGCCGGCGAAAACGCTGTGCATGCCGGCCGTGACGACGGATCGGGCGCGCTGCGCGTCCACGTATGCAACTCCCGTGTGAAGGTGACCGGCGCGGAGCGCGTCGACGACGTCGGGGCCGAACAGATCCGGGCGTTCGTTCGCGCGGTGCTGATGGAACGACGCCGCTTCGACGCTGGCGACGACTCCGACAATGTCCGGCGACAATTCGACGCCGGGGAACGTCACCGGCACGATGGTCGCGCCCGCCCGTTCCAGTTCGCGAACGGCGTCCTCGAACGCCGACGCCACGCCGGGCTCCAGGCGATCGCAGAAGTACTGCTCGCTGACTCCGAGACGCAGGCCGTCGACTCCGCGGTCCAGCATCGCGGTGAAATTCGGTACCGCGATCTGCGCACTGTACGGATCCTGCGGGTCGTGACCCGCGAGCACACCGAGAGCGGCGGCCGCGTCGGCGACGGTGGTCGTCAACGGTCCGGCATGGTCGAGCGTCCAACTGAGTACGGTCACACCGCGTTTGCTGACTCGGCCGTACGTCGCCTTCATGCCCGTGACCCCGCACAGTGCAGCCGGGATGCGGATGGAACCACCGGTGTCGGTTCCCATCGCGATGGGCGTTAACCGAGCACCGACCGCCGCACCCGAACCACCGCTCGACCCACCGGGGACACGATCGAACCCCCACGGGTTCTTCGTCGGTGGCGTCGTGACGCCGTACGCGTACTCGTGCGTCGTGGTCTTGCCGATCAAGATTGCACCAGCGTCCCGCAGTGCCGTCACCGTTGCCGCGTCGGCTGCCGCCGGTGCATCCGACGACGCGAGCGATCCGGATCGGGTGGGATGCCCGACGGTGTCGTACAGGTCTTTGACCGCGAACGGAACTCCGCGCAGCGGCCCACCTGGGATGCCGGACCGCACGGCTTCACGCTGCAGCAGCGCATCGGCTCGTGCTTCTTCGGCAGCGACGAGGACGAACGATTCGAGAGCTGGGTCGACGGCCGCGATCCGGTCCAAGTATGCGTCCACGACGTCGACGGGGTCGAGCTCGCCCGATTCGACGCCGCGATTGATGGCCAGCGCGGTCGCCTGTGTGGGTTCGATCATCGCGGGCCTCCTGCGGTCGTGTCGAGAATCAGCGGCAGTGGATCGCTGGGTGCGACGGCCGCAGCCAGTCGCTTCGCCGATGCCAGCGATGACCCAGCCGCCTGGTCGACGTCGCCGACGATTGCGTCTGGAATTCCGTGAGAGCGCAGATATTCTGCTGCCCAACTGTATTCGCTCACGATGCCACCGCCGCGGGTTCGAGGACCGCGTCGACGAGAGCGCGTGTGATGGCAGTCTCGGGTGTGGTCAGCAGATCGTCGACGGGCCCCGATTCGACGAGCGTTCCGTGGTCGAGGACACCTGCGTGGTCGCACATGTGCTCGACCAGCGCGAGGTTGTGGGTGATCAGAAGCATCGTCAGATCTCGTTCCTGTTGAAGGTCTTTGAGAAGGTTCAGGATCTGCGCCTGCACCGAGACGTCGAGGGCTGCGGTGGGTTCGTCGAGTACGAGGAAGTCGGGGTCGGTGATCAGCGCCCGCGCGATGCCCAGGCGCTGACGCTGACCGCCGGAGAATTCGTGGATGTAGCGGTCGTAGTGCGCCGCTTCCATGCCGACGCGGCTGAGCATGTCGAGGACGCGGCTGCGAATCTCTCCCTTGTCCGCCATGCGGAATCGTTCGAGCGCGAATCCGATCTGCGCGCCGACGCTGCGACGCGGGTTGAATGCCGACCCGGAATCCTGGAACACGATCTGCATGCGCTTGCGGTAACGACGCATGTCGAGCTCGGACATCGTGGTGATGTCGTTGCCCTCGAAATGAACCGAACCCGATGTGGCCTTCTCGAGAGCGAGGACCATGCGGCCCGTAGTGGTCTTACCCGACCCGGATTCCCCGATCAGGCCGTAGGTTTCGCCCTTGGCAATGTCGAAACTGATCGAGTCGACGGCGACGAATTCAGTGGCGGCCTTCTTGTCACCGCGAACCTTGTACACCTTGCGCAGGTCGCGCACGGCAATCAGGGGGTCGGCAAAGTCTGGTTCGATCATCTCAATTACCTCCGGCGGTGGCGAGTTGCTTGAATTCGAAGAGCCGGCGGTTGCGGCGCGGTATCGCACGCGCCGACTCGTCCAGATGCAGTTTCGGTACTGCGTTCATCAACCCCTGCGTGTACGGGTGCTGCGGACGTTCCAGTACGTCGGAGGTCGCACCGGATTCCATGACCTCGCCGTGACGCATGACCGTTACCTGAGAGCACAGGTGGGCGACGACGCCGAAGTCGTGGGTGACGATCAGAACCGCCGTTCCCAGTTCACGATTGATGTCGAGCAGCAAGTCGAGAATCTGCTTCTGCACGGTGGCGTCCAGAGCCGTCGTCGGCTCGTCCGCGAGCAGAAGTTCCGGCCTGCACGCCAACGCGATCGCGATGACGACGCGCTGACGCTGACCACCACTGAGCTCGTGCGGGTAAGCCTTCATGCGCCGTACCGGATCTGGCAGCGCGACCAATTCGAGGGATTCGAGCGCCTTCTTGCGTGCGGTCTCCTTGTCGACCTTCTGGTGCAGCCGGATGACCTCGATCAGCTGCGAGCCGATCGTGAACGACGGATCGAGCGCGCTCAAGGCATTCTGTGACACGAGTCCTATGTGACTACCGCGGATTCCGCGCATGTCCTTGTCGGACTTCTCCAGCAGATTCTCTCCGCGGAACATGATCCTTCCGCCCTCGATGCGGGCGCGGTCGGTCCCCAGCAATCCGAGGACGCTGAGCGACGTGACGCTCTTACCGGAACCTGATTCGCCGACCAGGCCGCGAATCTCGCCCGGCTGCACCGTGATCGACACGTTCTTGACGGCATGTACGACGCCGCCGTCGGTGTGAAAGTCGACGCGCAGATTCTGCACGTCCAACAAAGGCTGGTTGGTCATCGTGTCTGCTTCCTGGGGTCGAGAGCGTCACGGATTCCGTCGCCGACGAGGTTGAACGCGAGAGCGACGAAAAGAATGACAAGGCCGGGGATGGTGGCGATGTGATAGATGCCTTCGAGCAGAACGCTCGAGCCGTCGGAGGTCATGATGCCCCAGTCCGGCGTCGGAGGCACGACACCGACACCGAGGAAGCTCAATCCGGCCGCGACGACGATCATCAGGCCGCACAACGTCGTTGCGTACACGATCAGCTGCGCGACGACGTTCGGTGCGAGTTCGCGGAACATCAGGTGCCCGGGGTTGGCTCCGTACGCCCGAGCGGCTTCGATGTATTCCTTGCTCGCTTCCTGCACGGTCGCGGTGTAGGCGACGCGGGCCATGTACGGCACCAACGTCACGCCGATCGACAGCATCACGTTGCCCAGCCCCGCACCGAGAACAGCAGACAGCGCGATGGCGAGAAGCACCAGCGGGAACGCGAACAGCACGTCCAGTACCCGCATGAGGACCTCGCCCGCACGGCTGCGCTTGTAGCCTGCGAACAGTCCGATCAGCAGTGCCAGCGGGAACACGACGAGCACCGGAATCACTGCCACGAGAAGCGAATTCCTACCGCCGTAGAGTAGGCGTGCGAGAATGTCTCGACCTTGGCCGTCGAGACCGAGGATGTGCCCGTCGGTTCCGATGCCGGCCAATCTGTTCACCGGATCGCCCGCGATCGGACTGTACGACGTCAGCATCGGCGCGAAAATCGCGGCGAGTGCCACCAGGATCAGAAAGATCGCCGAGACCAGTGCCACCTTGTCACGACAGAACGTGCGGAGCCCCAATCTCCACTGCGACGTAGAGGCTTCGGGAGCAGCTGCTCCCTGCGCCGCGGCAGTGGTCGTACGAATATCGATGTCGACTGCGGCGTTCATGCGTTCACCGTCTTTCTGGTACGCGGATCGAGGAGTCCGACGGCAATGTCGGCGATGAGGTTGACCACGACGAATGCGAGTGCGATGAACAGCACACCCGCTTGCACGACGGGAATGTCGCGTTGGGTGATCGAGGTGTAGAGCTGCTGACCGAGGCCAGGCCATCCGAAGACCACCTCGACGAACACCACGCCACCGAGCAGGTAGCCGACCTGCAGGCCTATCACGTTCACGATGGGCGGCAACGCGTTTCGGAGTCCGTGCCGCCACAGTATCGACTGCTCGGACAGGCCCGACGCGCGCAGGGTACGGATGTAGTCCTGCTGCAGGACGTCGACCATGACGCTTCGCGTCATGCGAGCGATCACGGCAAGGGGCACGAGTGCCGCCGCGAGCGCCGGAAGGGCGAGGTGCGTCAGCATGTCGACGAAGCCACCCGGGTGCCGGCTGTTGTACATGCCCGACGTCGGAAAGATTCCGAGGTTGATCGAGAAGAAACCGATCAGGACAAGCCCGAACCAATACACCGGGACGCTGGCACCGGCCAGCGACACGAACATCGCGATGCGGTCGAACACGCCGTTCTGCTTGCGGGCCGCAGCAATTCCGAGCGGAACACCGATGACGATGCACAACGCGAGAGCAGCGACGGTCAAGATGATCGTGTTCCAGAACCGCGGCATCATGATCTCGGTGACGGGCTTGCTGACCGTTAGCGACCGTCCGAGATCGCCTTGGAGCAGGCCGCCCATGTAGTCGAGGTACTGAACGGGCAGGGAGCGATCGAGCCCCAGCTCGCTCCGGACTGCCGCGACGGATTCCTGTGTCGCGCCCGAACCCAGAATGGTCAAAGCAGGGTCACCCGGGACCAACTGAAGGAGCAGGAAGACGATAAGACTGACGCCGAGAAGTACAGCGACGGTGGACAGTAGTCGTGAACGCAGAGTTCCGGTCATTGCTCGAGCCTCACTTCTTTCAGGTCGTACCACTCCTCGCTGGCCGAGACGAATCCCGAGACGTACGGCGCGAGAACGTAAGGAGCTTTGTCGTTGACGACCGGCGCCAGTGCCGCGTCCTCGGTGACGATGTCGTTCGCCTGCCGCCAGAAGTCGTTCGCGACGTTCTCGTCGGTGGCCTGAATCGCCTTGTCCATCACCGCATCCAACTCCGGACTCGAGTAATAGCCGACGTTGACGCCGTTCGGCGCCTGCAGCTTCGACGATGTGACGATGTACAGCCAGTACGGCGTCGTCATTCCCCAGGACATCTGCGCCATTCCGGTCCCGGGCTTCATTCCCTGCGCCCAGGTACCGAGGTACGAGATCCATTCCTGCGTCTCGATGTTCATCGTGATGCCGATCTCGGCGAGGTTCTGCTGGAGGTATTCGGCCATCTGCGTCGGAATGATCTGGCCGGAGCCGTCGACCGACGTGATCAACGTGGTCGAAAAACCATCCTGTAGTCCGACGGACGCGAGAAGCTCCTTTGCCTTGTCGATGTCACGTGTGTAGGCGTCCGTGCGTTCGACGTAGGCACCGTTGGCGGGTGCCTGCACTCCGTAGGCCGGATTCACCGTGCCACGCAGCAGGTCCGTGGCCATTCCGTCGCGATTGATCGCGAGGTTGATCGCCTGGCGAACCTCCTTGATGGCCATGTTCGGGTCCTGCATGTTGAACGAGAGGTACCAGACGTGAGGCGGAGTGCCCTCGGACAACTGGTAACCCTCGTCGACGAGGTTGTCGACGCTGTCCGGACTCGGCACGGCGATCATGTCGACGTCACCGCTGCGCAGTGCGGCGACGCGGGCCGACGCGTCGGGAAGGGGGCGGAATACGACACCCTGGATGGACGGCTCGGTGCCCCAGTAATCGTCGTTGCGCTTCAGGCTGATCCGCTCACCGCGGATACGCTCGTCGAACACGAACGGGCCGGTGCCGACGGGGTGATCGGCGATGTCCGCGCCGTACGTCTCGATGGCCGTCGGGCTCATGATCGCAGTGGACCCGTTGCCGCCCTGTGCCAGCATACGAAGGAATGGTGAGAACGGAGTGCTCTGCTTCACGACCAGCGTGAATTCGTCTGTCGCCTGGATCGATTCGGTGTTCTGCCAGATGAAGTTCGTCTGGCCAGCCGCCTTGGCCGAGTACTGCGGAGCCTCTTTGTCCCACATGCGGCGGAAGTTGTACTCCACGGCTGCGGCGTCCAGCGGCGTCCCGTCGTGGAACTTCACGCCCTGCCGAATATGGAACGTATAAGTCAGCCCGTCGGGCGAGATGTCCCACGATTCGGCCAGACCGGGTTCCAGCGCGGGCACGGGCGCTTCGCTGGACGGAGTCCGCAAGTCCTCGGTGACGAGAGGTTCGAAGATCTGCTGATTGATACGCCACGTCACCCAACCGCCCGCGACTTGCGGATCGAGGACGTCCGCTTCGGATTCGATGGCGATGACGAACGTGTTGTCGGTGACGACGGCGTCGGCAGTACTGCACGCAGTGAGGGACGACATCGTCAGCACAGCGGCGACAGCGAGGCCTGCCAGTGTACGACCGGGCTTCATTCGTTCAACCCGTCAAGAGCGATGTTCATGGAAGTTGTTCCTTCGATCTACGGGTCTGAAGGAGAGCGATACGCCTCCGTTTTGCCGAACGGTGCACCGTCGAACCGAGCGGGATAGTGCAACCGTAAGGAACCGAGAAGCCGGAAGGAATACGTCGAAATGCGTATCTCTTCACTCTTCGAAATGCCGTGCGTCACAGAGCATATGAATCTATCGGGCATGACAAAGCCCGATGTTTCCGCCGTGTAACGGCCGTGTTGGAAGTGTGTGAGAAAGTACGCTACGGCGCCGCAAGCGCCATCGAATCGACGGTACGTCGGTCGTCACCGAGGCCGAGTTCGGTGGCGTAGACCGCAGCCATGACGCGGTTGGGTACACCGAGTTTGCGCAGAATTTTCTCGACGTGGGTCGTGACCGTGCGTGGGGACAGCACCAAAGTCTCCCCTATCTCGGCGTTGGACAGTCCCTGACGCACGAGCGACAAGATCTCCGTCTCGCGTGCGGTGAGCCGGAAGCGCGACTTCGCGCGCAGATCACTCGCGTACCTGGTGAATGCGGGCCGCATTCGCTCGAGGATAGCCTTCGCGGGATCGGGAAACTGCTCCCGCTCTACGTTTCCGTGACACATTCCGATGATCGAACCGGCGTCGTCGTGCAGGAGCATGAGGACGCCGTTGGCGAACCCGCCGGGGCGCAACACCGTCACCGCCGTCTCGGATGTCCCGAAGCCCGGGACCTCGGTCCAGTCGAAGACCTCGTCCAGGTGGCTGAACTGTTTCTCGAACTCCGGCAGCGTATCGATGTCGCCGGTGAGGAACTGCGCTACGTCGTCTCCGTATCCGCGCTGTTCGACGGTCACGAACCGTTCGGTCGACTGGTCTCGGTATGCGAGAAGGAAACTGTCGCAACGGCCTTCGTACCGAAGGTAATCGATTGCGCCGTGCATACGTCGCGGCGCCGCTGACGAGGACATGGCAGCAACAATGGACGCGATGTCGTGATCGGGCATAATGTGCGTCCTTCGGATCGACGGGCAGTCGATCCGAGTAAACAGCAGAACGCTTTCAGTGGTGTTAACTCACCGTTTCAACTGTTGGATCGCCGAACCCGCACAAATGCACATGCGTTTGCGTGGGAAGGGCACCCAGTTCACGCAAATGCATATGCGTTTGCGTGAACCGTGGGGCGAGACTCAGAAACCAAGCCTTCCCATCTGCTTGGGGTCCGTCTGCCAGTCCTTGGCGATCTTGACGTGCAAATCGAGGTAGATCCTCGTGCCGAGAAGCTTCTCGATCTGAAGTCTGGAGGCAGTTCCGACTTCCTTGAGCCTCGATCCACCCTTGCCGATGATGATGGCCTTCTGGCTGGGGCGCTCGACGTAGAGGATGGCGTGCACGTCGAGCATGTTGTCGTGCCCCTCGCGAGGGTTGACTTCCTCGATGACGACGGCGAGAGAGTGCGGCAATTCGTCGCGCACGCCTTCGAGTGCGGCCTCACGGATGAGTTCGGCCATCAAGATCTCTTCGGGCTCGTCGGTCAGCTCGCCGTCGGGGTAGAACGCGGGGCCCTCGGGCAGCTCGGCCGCGAACAGATCGACCAACTTCTCGACCTGCTCACCCGACGCGGCGGACACCGGGATGACGTGGCTGTTCTCGCCGAGGAGGTTCGACAGCGCCATCAACTGCTGGACGACGCGCTCTTTCTTGACCTTGTCGATCTTGGTGACGATGCCGATCAACGTGGTCTTGGGCGCGATGTGACGCACCTGCTCGAGGATCCAGCGGTCACCGGGGCCGATCTTCTCGTCGGCGGGGATGCACAGTCCGATGATGTCGACCTCGGAGTACGTGTCCTGCACCAGGTCGTTGAGCCGTTGCCCGAGAAGCGTTCGGGGACGGTGCAATCCGGGAGTGTCCACGAGGATCAACTGCGCGTGCTCGCGATGCACGATGCCGCGGATCGTGTGACGCGTGGTCTGCGGCCGCGACGACGTGATGGCGATCTTCGTGCCGACCAACGCATTGGTCAGCGTGGACTTCCCGGTGTTCGGTCGTCCGACGAAGCAGATGAAGCCGGAATGGAAGTTTCGGTCGTTCGATTCAGGCATCGGCATCCTCGGTGTCGTGGTCGTCGTCGTTCCCGGACGGCTCCGAGGACTGCGCTTTCTCGACGAGAACAGTAGTCACCCGAACTCGCCCCTTCTGATCCGCACCGCCCTCGCCGACGAGAATCAACCCGTGCGACTCGACGCGCGATCCGGGCAACGGCACGCGGCCGAGCTCGTAGCCCAGCAGCCCGCCGACGGTGTCGACGTCCTCGGATTCGATGTCCAGGCCGAACAATTCGCCGACGTCCTCGAGCGGAACTCGCGCGGAGACACGGAAGCTGCCGTCACCCAGATCGTCGATCGGTGCGACCTCGTCGGCGTCGTACTCGTCGGCGATCTCACCGACGATCTCTTCGAGAACATCCTCGATGGTCACCAATCCGGCTGTGCCGCCGTACTCGTCGACGAGCACAGCCATGTGATTGCGTGAACGCTGCATGTCCGCCAACAGGCTGTCGAGCGCCTTCGAATCGGGTACGAACACCGCAGGGCGCATGACCTGATCGACCTTGACTCCACGTCCGCCGTCGGTGGAGTAATACGTCTGCTGCACAAGGTCTTTGAGGTAGACGACGCCGACGATGTCGTCGACGTTCTCGCCGATCACCGGGATTCGCGAGTGACCGCTGCGTACGGCGAGCGACGTCGCCTGGCCCGCGGACTTGCCGGATTCGATCCACACCATTTCCGGACGCGGCACCATCACCTCACGCGCCGACGTGTCTCCCAGCTCGAACACCGACTGGATCATCTTCCGCTCACCGTCCGCGACGACGCCGCGCTCACGCGCCATGTCGACGAGCTCGCGCAGTTCGATCTCGGATGCGAACGGGCCGTTGCGGAAACCACGGCCGGGGGTGATGGCGTTACCGATCAGGATGAGCAGACGGCTGATGGGTCCGAGTATCCATCCGAGCCCACGCAACGGGAGCGCGGCGGACAACGCGATCGAATACGCGTGCTGACGACCGAGCGTTCTGGGACCGACACCGACGACGACGTAGCTGACGAGGACCATCACGACGGCGGTGACAACGAGCGCGAGGGTCTCGTCGAGAAGCTCGATCAAGCCGCCCGCCAGCAGGACCGTCGCGCCGATCTCACACAGAATGCGCATCAGCACAGTCAGATTGACGTACCGCGGCCGATCGGCGACGACCGTCAGCAGTCCGACGGCTCCCGGACGTTCGTCCTTGGCCATGTCCTCGACACGTGCGCGCGAGACGGTGTTGAGGGCCGAGTCGACTGCCGCGAACAATCCCGCGACCGGAACCAGAATCACTGCAGCGACGATGAGAACCGGCGCACTGATCACAGGTTGTCGCCCCGGGCGAAGCCAGTCTTGCCGAGCAGTCGACGATCGCGCGCTGCCTGCAATTCTCTCTCCTCGGCACGGCGCAGATCCTCGTACCACTCCTCGAGAATGCGGTTCTGCAGGCCGAACATCTCTTTTTCCTCGTCCGGTTCGGCGTGGTCGTAGCCCAGCAGGTGCAACACGCCGTGGACGGTCAACAACGCCAACTCGTGTTCGAGGGGATGCCCTGCCGCTGCCGCCTGGTCCGCCGCGAACGACGGGCACAGCACGATGTCACCGAGCATCGACGGGCCTGGTTCGGGCGCGTCGGGACGGCCACCCGGTTCCAATTCGTCCATCGGGAACGACATGACGTCCGTGGGACCGGGGAGGTCCATCCACCGCATGTGGAGATCGGCCATCGTCGCCGAGTCGACGAGAACCATCGACAGTTCCGCTGCAGGGTGCACGTCCATGCTCGCGATGGCGAACCTGGCGACGCTCACGAGCTCCGCTTCGGAGACGTCCATCCCCGACTCGTTGGACACCTCGATGCTCATTACTGCTCTCTACTCTTTCTCGACAATGTGACCAGCAGACCTTACCGGCGTGCCGAGCGCGCACCGCCGGAGCGTCGCTGCGCACGGTTACCCACCCCGAGATCGCTGTTGCTCGACGACTCGAACCGCTCGTACGCGTCGACGATTTCCGACACCAGGCGATGCCGGACCACGTCGCTGCTGGTGAGCTGCGCGAAGTGAATGTCGTCGACGCCGCCGAGGATTTCCGTCGCGGCACGCAGGCCCGATCTCGCGCCACCGGGCAGATCTACCTGGGTGATGTCACCGGTCACGACGATCTTGGAACCGAAACCGAGACGGGTGAGGAACATCTTCATCTGCTCGGCCGTGGTGTTCTGCGCCTCGTCGAGAATGATGAACGCGTCGTTGAGGGTGCGTCCACGCATGTACGCGAGCGGCGCGACCTCGATGACTCCCGCCTGCATCAACTTCGGAATGGCCTCGACGTCCATCATGTCGTGGAGTGCATCGTGCAGCGGGCGCAGGTACGGATCGATCTTGTCGTGCAGCGTGCCGGGCAGGAATCCGAGCCGCTCACCGGCCTCGACGGCAGGACGCGTCAGGATGATGCGGCTGACCTGCTTGGCCTGCAACGCCTGCACGGCCTTGGCCATGGCCAGGTACGTCTTGCCCGTACCGGCGGGTCCGACACCGAACACGATGGTGTTGGCGTCGATCGCGTCGACGTACCGCTTCTGGTTGAGTGTCTTGGGCCTGATGGTCTTGCCGCGACGCGAGAGAATGTCGAGGCTGAGCACCTCTGCAGGCGACTCGGAAACTCCGTCGGTGAGCATCCCGACCGTGCGCCGGACGGCGTCGGGGGTCAGCGGCTGCGCCCGCTTCACGACGGCGGCGAGCTCGGTGATGGCACGTTCCGCCAGCGCGACGTCGGCTACCTTGCCGCTCAGGGTGACCGTGTTGCCTCGGACATGCACATCGGCGGACAGCAGCTGCTCGAGGGTCCTGAGGTTCTCGTCCGATGCGCCGAGAAGCGGAAGCACTGCCTCGGGCGCCAGTTCCATGCTGGACCGAACCAGACGTTCGGCGGGAAGATCGCTGTGTTCACTCACGTGGTGTGTATGGCCTGCTTTCGGGTGTCGCGGACGGGGCTCGAACTGCCCACGAGTTTAACGCGCGCAGCGGGGCTCGCATTCCAATTACCCGGCGGTGGGCGCGGTCGCGGCCGCGATGGACTCGGTCCAGCACGTCGATCCCGGCCTCAGGAAGTCGAAGTGGTCCTCCCCGTCGACCACCGACAACGTCGCGTCGTCGCCGGCGTCGAGGGCCGCGGACACGTAGCGTTCGCTCTGCGACACCGGCACCTGCACGTCGCGCGAGCCATGAATGCAGTGCATCGGAACGCCGGTCGGCAGCAGGCACAACGGAGATGCCGAACGGTACAGATCGGGGTCGTTCTCGAAACTCGTCCCGAGCAGTTCCCGCACCGCAGGGTTGATGTCACCTGCCGCGGGCCCGACGACGAAGTCGAGCACCCCTGCCTGCGCGACGACCCGCGCCGGCCTGATCGGCAACTCTCGTCGACTCGCCAGCCATGCCGCGAGGTGACCGCCCGCGGAGTGACCGAGAAGCCGAACATCGCCGGTGTCGAGTGGGATCGACGAGCGCTCCTGCACGACGCCGCCCACGGCCTGCAGTGCGTCGACGACGTCTCGGCTCACCTCCGGCCACAACCCGCCCGCACCGACGCGTCGGTACTCGACGTTCCAGGCGGCGAACCCGGCTCGCGACAATTCGACGGCATACTGCGTACCGAGGTTCAGCGCGTAGCGGCCGTGCCAGAACCCTCCGTGAACCACCATGACCACCGGAACCGGAACGGTCACAGGGGTTTCCGGGAGGTAGAGATGACCGAACTTTTCGGGATGGTCGCCGTAGGAGATGGTCTGCCGGGTCACCGAGTGGCCTGAAAATCGAGCGGGGCCTGTGCCCAGCGATTCGTCATGACTCCGAGCGCGCCGAGCGCGACCGCTGCAGCGGTCGACGTCCGTAACACGGTGGGCCCCAACATGACCGGGGTCGCACCGACACCGGTCAGCGCAGCGACCTCGGAATCGGTGAGACCACCTTCGGGACCGACGACGAGCAGAACTTCGGGCACCTCGCGGAACGACAGTGACGAGAAGGGAACGGACGCCGCCTCGTGCAGCACCGCGACGATTCCACCGCGCTCGACGACGCCGCGGGCCAGCGCGACAACTGCCGAATTGGTGTGCAGCGGTGCAACTTCCGGGACGAACGGACGACGCGACTGCTTCGCCGCAGCGGTCGCGACGGACTGCCACCGGGCGACGCCCTTGTCGGCCTTCGCCCCCTCCCACTTGGCGACACAGCGTGACGACTGCCACGGCACGATGCTGTCGATCCCCGCCTCGGTCGCGAGTTCGACGGCCAATTCGGAACGGTCGGCCTTGGGCAGCGCCTGGACCACCCCGACCGACGGCGTCGGGCGGGGAACGTCGGACCGGGTTTCGACGGCCATCTCGAGCCGGTCACGTTCGGCGGCCGTGACGACGGTCTCGGCGATACCGCCGTGACCGTCGGACAGCAGAATGCGCTCACCGACCCGAATGCGTCGCACCGTGGCGGCGTGACGCCCTTCCTTGCCGTCGAGAACGGCCGTACCGCCGACGTCAGGCAGAGGATCGAGGTAGAAGACCGTCGCCGCCATCGTCAGCGACCGCTGAACGCTTCCCGCAGCCGGGAGAACAACCCGCCGCTGTGCTGGGAGCCGGTGGTGACCACCTCGGCCGCGTCACGGTCGCGGAGCGCGCGCAGGTCTTCGAGCAACTGCGTCTGCTTGTTGTCGAGCTTCGACGGCACGACGACCTCGAGGTGAGCGTGCAGGTCGCCTCGGACGCCGGAACGCAGCTTCGGCATGCCGTGTCCGCGCAGGACCGCGATCGAACCGGGCTGTGTGCCCTGATCGACGACGATGTCGGTCGGGCCGTCGAGAATCGCGTCGACCGACACCTTGGTGCCGAGGGCCGCGTCGACCATGGGGACGCGAATGGTGCAGTGCAGGTCGTCGCCGTCGCGGACGAACACCTCGTGCTGCTGCTCGACGATCTCGACGTACAGGTCACCTGCCGGGCCACCACCCGGGCCGACCTCGCCCTGCGAGGCCAGACGGATACGCATGCCGTTGCTGACGCCGACGGGAACCTTCACGGTGATGTCGCGGCGCGAACGAACCCGACCGTCGCCTGCGCACTTGCGGCAGGGGTCGGGAATGGTCTCGCCCGCACCGCGGCAGGTGGGGCACGGACGCGACGTCATGACCTGACCGAGGAACGAACGCTGCACCGACTGGACCTCACCCGCGCCGCCACAGGTCTCGCACCGAACGGGCTTCGAGTCGCCGTTGGTGCCCGAACCGGTGCACAGGTCGCACAGAATCGCCGTGTCGACGGTGATGTGCTTGGTGACGCCGGTCGCGCACTCGTCGAGTGTCAACTTGGTGCGCAGCAGCGAGTCGGCTCCTGGCTGGACGCGCCCCCGCGGACCACGGCCGGCTCCCCCGCCACCGCCGCCCAAGAACGCCTCGAACACGTCACCGAGTCCACCGCCGAAGCCCGCGCCGCCGAAGCCGCCACCTCCGCCGCCGCCCTGCTGCAGCGGGTCTCCGCCGAGATCGACGATCCGGCGCTTCTCCGGGTCGGACAGCACCTCGTACGCCGTCGAGATCTCCTTGAAGCGAGCCTGCGCGGCCTCGTCCGGATTGACATCGGGGTGAAGTTCGCGCGCGAGCTTGCGATACGCGCGCTTGATCTCCTGATCGGTCGCCTTCTGGCCGACCCCGAGCGTCCCGTAATAGTCCCGTGCCACGTAAGTCTCTTTCGTCCTCGTCGAATTTCCGTGTGCGCCGACGTCGTCGACGCGTCATGAGTGGATGACGGCCCTCAGCGTTCCGCGAGAACCTCTCCGATGTATCTCGCAACGGCTGCGACCGATGCAATTGTTCCTGGGTAGTCCATTCGTGTGGGTCCGAGCACGCCCATGCCCCCGAGCACCATGCCAGCCGAACCGTATCCGGTGGAAATCACCGAGGTACCGCGCATCTCCTCGACCTGCGTCTCCTCCCCGATACGCACGGTCACCGTGCGCGTGTCCTGCGTCACGGCCAGCAGCTTCAGGACGACCACCTGCTCCTCGAGCGCTTCGAGCACCGCGCGCAGCGAACCGGGGAATCCCGCGTCCCCGGCGAAATCGGCGGCGTTGCGCGTCAGATTGGCGGTGCCGCCGAGAACCAGACGCTCCTCGGGATGTTCGACGAGCGATTCGATCAACACCGTCGCCGACCGAATCATGGCGTCGCGCAACGCGGGCGGCGAATTCTCGGCGAGTTCCGCGACAGCGGCCGACGCGGCCGCGAGGCGCTTGCCTTCGAGCGCGCCACCGAGCAGGTTGCGCAGCTGGGAGAGATTTTCGTCGTCGATGACGTCGCCCAACTCGACGATGCGTTGGTCGACGCGACCGGAGTCGGTGATCAGAACCAGAAGAAGGCGTGCAGGCGTCAACGCGACCACTTCGAGGTGCCGCACCGACGACACCGACAGCGTCGGGTACTGCACGACGGCCACCTGTCGGGTCAGCTGCGCGAGCAACCTCACACCGCGGCGCAGGACGTCGTCGAGGTCGACGCCGTTCTCGAGAAATTCGAGGATCGCGCGACGCTCGGACGTCGACAGCGGCTTGACGTCGGCGATGCGGTCGACGAACTGCCGGTACCCCTTGTCCGTCGGGACACGCCCCGAACTGGTGTGCGGCTGCGCGATGTACCCCTCGGCCTCCAGAACAGCCATGTCGTTGCGCACTGTCGCACTGGACACCCCGAGGTTGTGTCGCTCGACGAGAGCCCGCGAGCCGACGGGTTCCTGGGTGGAGACATAGTCGGCGACGATCGCGCGTAGAACCTCGAACCGCCTGTCTTCGGTGCTCGACATCGGTGCCCACCTCCATTCCACTGTTCACGTCGGAGTTCGAGTCTAGTGGCCCTACCGCCGTCGGTGACGGCAAGGCCTTACTGTGGTCGGGTGCCCCATTCGACGACGACGGATACCGAATGATCTTCAAAGGCGTTCGCGACGGCAAGCCCTACCCGGAGCACGGGTTGTCGCTGCGTGACTGGTCGAAGATCCCGCCGCGCCAGCTCAGACTCGACGAGATCGTCACGACCACGAAGGTGCTCGAACTCGATCGTCTGCTGTCCGAGGACTCCACGTTCTACGGCGACCTGTTCCCACACGCCGTGCACTACCGAGGCGTCGTGTACCTGGAAGACGGCTTGCACCGGGCCGTGCGCGCCGCGCTACGCAACCGAACCGTCCTGCACGCCCGCGTCTTCGACTACGACCTGTTGGGAGCCTGAGCCCTCACGCAGCGATGCTGCGTACGACGGCGTCGGCGAGCAGTCGGCCGCGATCGGTGAGTACGAATCGCCCGTCGTCGAACGTCATCAACCCATCGGCGACGACCTGGTCCGCCGCGTGACGCTCGTCCACGTCGAGCACGTCGGCCGGAAGGCCCGTCCTGAGCCTGATCTTCAGCATCAGTTCTTCGAGATGCCGATCCTCGCGCGTCAACAATTCGCTGCCTGCCACCGGGAACGCGCCCGACGCCAGCTGATCCGCGTACCGCGCAGGGTGTTTGACGTTCCAGAACCGCGTACCGCCGACGTGGCTGTGCGCACCCGGCCCGGCACCCCACCAGTCTCCGCCGTCCCAGTAGCCGACGTTGTGCTTGCACTCCGCGTCGGCGTCGCTCGCCCAGTTGGACACCTCGTACCAGCTCAGCCCCGCACCGGACAGAACGGAGTCGATCCGTTCGTAGCGGGCGGCGAGGACGTCGTCGTCGGGCATCGGCAGCTCCCCGCGACGCACCTTGCGTGCCATGGCCGTGCCGTCCTCGACGATGAGCGCGTAGGCCGAGACGTGGTCGACGCCTGCCGTCAGCACCGCGTCGAGCGAGCTGTCGAGATCCTCGGGACGCTCCCCCGGCGTGCCGTAGATGAGATCGAGGTTGACGTGGCCGAAGCCGGCCGCCTTCGCTTCCCTCGCGGCGGCCACTGCCCGGCCCGGGGTGTGCGTGCGATCGAGAACCCGAAGGACGTGCGGTGCCGCGGACTGCATTCCGAGCGAGACACGCGTGAACCCTGCCGACAGGAGCGCGTCGAAGAACTCGGGTGACGTCGACTCCGGGTTCGATTCCGTCGTCACCTCGGCCCCCGGGGTCAGACCGAAACTGGCGCGGACGGCATTCAGAACGTCGGTCAAGCCGTCGCCTCCGAGCAGCGACGGCGTCCCGCCTCCGACGAACACGGTGTCGGCCGTCGGCACGACGCCCGCGCGATCGGCGAGCAGCGACGCAGCCGCCTCCAACTCCCGACGCATCGCCTCGCGCCAGGACTGCGGCGAGGCGGAAGTTCCGAGTTCCCCGGCGGTGTAGGTGTTGAAATCGCAGTAGCCGCACCGCGTCGCACAGAACGGAACATGGACGTACACACCGAACGGCCGTTGCCCGACGCCGTCGAATGCCGCGTCGGGCAGCTCGAAGGGCACGGGTGGAGCGGCAACGATGTTCACCCGTCCAGTGTTCCAGACCGAGTGCGGCACACTTTCCGGCGTGAGGGCAACGTCTCTGCCAGCCTATTTACCGTGAAATTCGGGTAAATAGGCGTCCATGGTCGGACCTGGCCGAATGACGTGGCACAATGGTCGCCGTGACTGACACCGGGATCCGACTCGTGGCGCGCCGCCACGTCGACCTCAAGCGTGTCTGCAGCTCGTCGTGTCGATGCTGTCGAGTGTGTTGCTGAGCCCGTTGCCGGCTCCCCCTCGACCCACAGCTCGTTCCCGGTAGTTCCCCGCCACACCCCCGATCCGTCCGGACGCGTGTGCAAGTGGTGAGTCTCAGCCCCTCCCCTTGGCCGCCCGGTAGAGAAAAGATGCAGGAGCAGTAGATGTCGTCGACCACCGACGCCCCGACCGACGCGGGTTCGTCCGCCCCGGCGCGCGTAGCCCCGCGGGAACGCACGCCGCGTCCGGCCAAGCGACGGGCCGAGGGCCAGTGGGCGCTCGGATACCGCGAGCCGCTCAACCCCAACGAGCAGTCCAAGAAGGACGACAACCCGCTGAACGTGCGGGCTCGCATCGAGAACATCTATTCCAAGCAAGGCTTCGACAGCATCGACAAGAGCGATCTGCGCGGCCGCTTCCGCTGGTGGGGTCTCTACACCCAGCGCGAGCAGAGATACGACGGCACGTACACCGGCGACGACAACATCGATCTGCTCGAAGCCAAGTACTTCATGATGCGCATTCGGTGCGACGCAGGCGCGCTGAACGTCGAGCAGGTGCGCACGCTCGCCGGTATCTCCAAGGAGTTCGCTCGCGACACCGCCGACCTCTCCGACCGCGAGAACGTTCAGTACCACTGGATCGAGGTCGAGAACGTCCCCGAGATCTGGCGTCGCATCGAAGCCGTCGGCCTGAAGACCACCGAGGCGTGCGGTGACTGCCCCCGCGTCGTGCTCGGGTCGCCTCTCGCAGGCGAGGCCGTCGACGAGATCCTCGATCCGACGCCTGCCATCGACGAGATCGTCGAGCGCTACATCGGCAAACCCGAGTACTCGAACCTGCCCCGCAAGTTCAAGACGGCGATCTCCGGCCTGCAGGACGTCGTGCACGAGATCAACGACGTCGCGTTCATCGGCGTGAACCACCCCGAGCACGGACCCGGTCTCGACCTGTGGGTCGGCGGCGGACTGTCGACCAACCCGATGCTGGCGCAGCGCGTCGGCGTCTGGGTGCCGCTCGCCGAGGTACCCGACGTCTGGGAAGGCGTCGTCTCGATCTTCCGCGACTACGGCTACCGTCGCCTCCGCACGAAGGCGCGCCTGAAGTTCCTGATCAAGGACTGGGGCATCGAGAAGTTCCGCCAGGTTCTCGAGGACGAGTACCTGCACCGCAAGCTGATCGACGGTCCCGCGCCCGAGAAGCCCGCGCGTCCGCGCGACCACGTCGGCATCCAGAAGCTCAAGAACGGTCTCAATGCCGTCGGCGTCGCACCGATCGCCGGTCGTGTCTCGGGCACCATCCTCGGCAAGGTTGCCGACGCCGCGGAGAAGGCCGGATCGGACCGCATCCGATTCACGCCGTACCAGAAGCTCATCGTGCTCGACGTCCCGGACGACAAGCTCGAAGATCTCATCGCCGATCTCGACGCACTCGGGCTGCCGGCTCGGCCGTCGCACTGGCGCAAGAACCTGATGGCGTGCAGCGGAATCGAGTTCTGCAAGCTGTCGTTCGCCGAGACGCGCAAGCGATCGCAGGTCCTCGTTCCCGATCTCGAGGCTCGGCTCGCCGACGTCAATGCCCAGCTCGACGTCCCGGTGACCATCAACATCAACGGCTGCCCCAACTCGTGCGCGCGCTCGCAGATCGCGGACATCGGCTTCAAGGGACAGCTCGTCGACGACGGCGACGGGAATCAGGTCGAGGGCTTCCAGGTTCACCTCGGTGGCAGCCTCGGCCTGGACAGCGCGTTCGGCCGAAAGCTGCGCCAGCACAAGGTGAACAGCACCGAGCTGGGCGACTACATCGAACGAGTGGTGCGGAACTTCGTCAAGCACCGCGAAGATGGCGAGCGGTTCGCGCAGTGGGCCGTGCGAGCAGACGAGGCGGATTTGCGATGAGCACGAGAATGAATCTGACGGTCAACGAGCTGAAGGCGATCGCCGAGCGCGGCGCCCGTGAACTCGACGGTGCGAGTGCCACCGAATTGATGCAGTGGACCGAGCGCGAGTTCGGCAACGACTACATCGTGGCGTCGAACATGCAGGACGCAGTGTTGGTGCACCTCGCGACTCAGGTGCATCCCGGCGTCGACGTCCTGTTCCTCGACACCGGTTACCACTTCGCGGAGACCATCGGAACCCGTGACGCCGTCGAGGCCGTCTACGGCGTCAACGTTATCAACGCTCGCGCCGAACACAGTGTCGCCGAACAGGATTCGATCGAAGGCAAGGACCTCTTCGCCCGCGAGCCGAACCGCTGCTGCGCGCTGCGCAAGGTCGCGCCGCTGAAGAAGGAACTCGCGAACTACAGCGCGTGGGTCACCGGCATCCGACGCGTCGAGGCTCCCACTCGGGCGAACGCGCCGCTGATCTCCTTCGACGACGCGTTCGGCCTCGTCAAGATCAATCCCATCGCGGCCTGGTCGGACGACGACATGCAGCGGTACATCGACGAACACGGAATTCTCGTCAATCCTCTCGTCGACGAGGGGTATCCATCGATCGGGTGCCAGCCGTGCACCGTCAAGCCCGCCCCCGGCGCCGATCCGCGTAGCGGACGGTGGGCCGGTAAGGCCAAAACGGAATGTGGGTTGCACGCCTCATGACACTCAACTTCGCCACCAAGCGCCCCCAGGTCGACAGCACGCGCTTCGACACCCTCGACGCACTCGAGTCCGAGGCCATCCACATCTTCCGTGAGGTCGCGGGCGAGTTCGAACGGCCGGTCATCCTGTTCTCGGGAGGCAAGGACTCGACCGTCCTGCTGCACCTCGCGATCAAGGCGTTCTGGCCTGCGCCCCTGCCCTTCTCGCTGCTGCACGTCGACACCGGGCACAACCTGCAGGAGGTCCTCGACTTCCGTGACCACGTCGTGTCCAAGTACAACCTGCGCCTGCACGTGGCCAAGGTCGAGGACTACCTCGCCGACGGCCGCCTCACCGAGCGCCCCGACGGCATCCGCAACCCGCTGCAGACAGTGCCGCTGCTCGACGCCATCTCCGAGAACCGCTTCGACGCCGTCTTCGGCGGTGCCCGACGGGACGAGGAACGCGCCCGCGCCAAGGAACGAATCTTCTCGCTGCGCAACGCATTCGGTCAGTGGGACCCCAAGAAGCAGCGGCCGGAACTGTGGAACCTGTACAACGGCAAGCACTCCCCCGGTGAGCAGGTTCGCGTCTTCCCACTCAGCAACTTCACCGAGCTGGACATCTGGCGCTACATCGCGCGCGAGAACGTCGAATTGGCGAGCATCTACTACGCGCACCAGCGTCCGGTGTACCAGCGCGACGGCATGTGGATGACTCCAGGCGTGTGGGGCGGCCCCACCGAGGCCGAGGAGCTGCAGACGCTGTCCGTGCGCTACCGCACCGTCGGTGACGGATCCACCACCGGAGCCGTCCTGTCCGACGCCGCGGACAACGAGGCGATTCTCGCCGAGGTCGCCGCCTCCCGACTCACCGAACGTGGCGCCACCCGCGGCGACGACCGCGTCTCCGAGGCGGCCATGGAAGACCGCAAGCGCGAAGGATATTTCTGATGAGTTCGTCCAATTCACAGCTTCTGCGTCTCGCGACGGCGGGCAGCGTCGACGACGGAAAGTCCACCCTCGTCGGTCGGCTGCTGTACGACACGAAGTCCGTTCTCGCGGACCAGATCGACGCCGTCACACGCGCATCGGTCGACCGCGGCCTCAGCACTCCCGACCTGTCGCTCCTCGTCGACGGTCTGCGCGCCGAGCGCGAGCAGGGCATCACCATCGATGTCGCGTACCGCTACTTCGCCACGCCTGCACGATCTTTCGTTCTCGCGGACACCCCGGGCCACGTGCAGTACACCCGCAACACCGTCTCGGGCGCGTCGACGGCTCAGCTCGTCATCCTGCTCGTCGATGCGCGCAAGGGCGTCATCACGCAGACGCGTCGGCACGCGGCGGTTCTCGCCCTGCTCGGTGTGCCCAAGCTGGTGCTGGCCGTCAACAAGATCGACCTCGTCGAGGATCCGGCGACGGTGTTCGCGGACATCTCCGCCGAGTTCAACTCGCTGACCTCGTCGCTCGGCTGGGCCGCGGAGGACGTCGTCGAGATCCCGGTGTCGGCTCTGCACGGAGACAACGTCGCCGTCCGATCCACCAACACGCCCTACTACGACGGTCCGACGCTCATCGAGCACCTCGAGTCGGTTCCGGTCGACGCCGAGCCGCACCGCGTCGGACTTCGCTTCCCCGTGCAGTACGTGATCCGTCCTCGCACAGCCGAATTCCCGGACTACCGCGGCTACGCGGGCCAGGTCGCCGCAGGTACCGTCGCCCCCGGTGACGAGGTCGTCGTCCTGCCGTCCGGTACCCGGACCACGGTCGAGCGCATCGACACCGCCGACGGCGAACTCGATTCCGCAAGCGCCGGACGCAGCGTCACGCTGATCCTCGCCGACGACGTCGACGTGTCCCGCGGAGACTCCATCGTCTCGCCGCAGGACGCTCCCGAGCCCATCGGCGAGTTCGACGCCACCGTGTGCTGGCTGGCCGAGAAGCCCCTTCGCCCGGGTGCACGCCTGCTGCTCAAGCACGGAACCCGGACGACGCAGGCCATCGTCGGCGCACTGGTCGAGAAGTTCGACGAGCAGAACCTGACGGCCGACCCGTCTCCGGAAACGCTGGAGCTCAACGACATCGGGCGCATCTCAGTGCGCGTCGCCGAGCCCATCGTGGCCGACGACTACGCCGTCAACCGGCACACCGGCAGCTTCCTGCTGATCGATCCTGCCGGAGGCAACACCCTCGCCGCCGGTCTCGTCGGCGACGCGCTGTCGGCAGTCGAACTGGGAGAACCGGTTCCGTCCTGACATGGGTGTGTTGATCGCCGTCGCCCACGGTAGCCGCGACCCTCGTTCGTCGCGGACCGTGGGCGCAGTGGTCGACCGCGTTCGCGTGCGTCGGCCCGACCTCGACGTCAGGGTCGCATATCTGGATCTGACCGAACCCAGCGTCGAAGAGGTCATCGACGAGGTCGCCGCCGACGGGCACGAATCCGCTGCTTTCGTTCCGTTGTTGCTCGGCAACGCTTTTCATGCCCGGGTCGATCTGCCCGGGATTCTGGATGCCGCGCGACGGCGGCACCCGTCCCTCTCGCTGGTGCAAGCCGAGGTCCTCGGCGACGACAATTGCCTCGTCGATGCGCTGCGTGCCCGCATTCTCGGCGCCGGCGTGGACGTGGACGACCCAACGATCGGCGTCGCGGTCGCGGCAGTCGGATCGTCCAGGGAGGCGGCGAACCGGCGTACCCGCGCACTGGCAGCGCGTGTGTCCGCCGGAACGGGATGGGCGGGCGCGGTGACGTGCTTCGCGACGAACCGCAATCCTGGTCCCACCGAAGCGATCTCGCATCTGACGGCAGCCGGGGCGCGTCGCATCGTCATCGTCCCGTGGTTCATCGCCCCCGGGCTGCTCACCGACCGAGTGCGCGACGAGGTCGACGCACTCGACATCGACATCACCCACGCCGACGTTCTCGGTGACCACCCCTTCGTCGCCGATGTCGTGTCGGCACGGTACGACGCGGCGGTGGGCGGCTCCACCACCCGTGCGCGCGAATGCGTAGCGGGCTGTACATTCCCGCGCACGGGGGGCGCAGGCCCCTAGCCGGTCGGGACGATCTGCGGGATGCGCGTCGCCCGCACGTACACCGTCTCACCGGGTTCGAGCTGCAGAGCTTCGCTGTCGCCTCGCGTGATCTGCGCGGAGAACGCTTCACCCGTCGCAGCGTTCTTCAGCTCCACCTTGACCTCGAATCCCAGGTGGACGACGCGTTCGACGATCGCCCGCGTCACACCGGCCGACTCCGCGGTGCCGTTCTTCTGCGCGAGTGCGAGTGCCGGATCCCGTCCGACGCGAATGTCGTGCGGTCGCACCAACATTCCGTTGAGTTTGGCGACCTGTCCGAGGAACGACATGACGAAGTCGTTCTCGGGGCGATCGTAGAGATCCTCGGGTGACCCGACCTGTTCGATCCGTCCCTTGTTCATGACGGCGATGCGGTCGGCGACGTCGAGCGCCTCCTCTTGGTCGTGCGTGACCAGGACCGTCGTCACGTGCACCTCGTCGTGCAGGCGGCGAAGCCACGTCCGAAGGTCTTCGCGCACCTTCGCGTCGAGTGCACCGAACGGCTCGTCGAGCAGCAGAACCTGAGGGTCGACGGCGAGTGCTCGCGCCAACGCCATGCGCTGACGCTGACCGCCGGACAGCTGCGCGGGGAAACGCGTCTGGAAGCCCGCGAGCCCGACGATCTCGAGCAATTCGTCGACGCGGCGTTTGATCTCGTCCTTCGGACGCTTGCGAATCTTCAATCCGAACGCGACGTTGTCACGCACGCTCAAGTGCTTGAAAGCTGCGTAATGCTGGAACACGAAGCCGATCTCGCGTTTCTGCGGGCTGACCCACGTCACGTCCTCGCCCGCCAGAATGACCTGGCCGGAGTCGAGCTGTTCGAGACCGGCGATCGAACGCAGCAGCGTGGACTTGCCCGAACCGCTCGGACCGAGGAGCGCCGTCAACGACCCCTTGGGGATGTCGATGCTCACGTTGTCGAGAGCCGCGAAGTCGCCGTAGTTCTTCTTGGCACCCACCACGGAGATCTCGATGTCGGAACTCTTCTGTGCGGTCATTACTTCGTCCTCTTTTTGTCGAGGGCAGTCATCAGCAGCAACACGATGACGGCGATTGCCATGAGCAGAGTCGACGCGGCGTAGGCGCCTGCTTGGTTGAAGTCCTCGTACCGTGAGTTCACCAGGAGCGTCAGCGTCTGCGAAATGCCGGGGAGGTTCGTCGACACCATGATCACCGCACCGAACTCACCCAGTGAACGGGCAACGGTGAGGACGATGCCGTAGGTCAGACCCCAGCGGATCGCAGGCAATGTGATGCGCCAGAACGTCTGCCACGACGACGCTCCCAGAGTCGATGCCGCCTCCTCCTGCTCCTCGCCGATCTCGTAGAGCACCGGCTCGACTTCGCGGACGACGAACGGAAGCGTCACGAAGATCGTCGCGATGACCATGCCGGGCAACGCGAAGATGATCTTGAAACCGAGGGACTCGACACCACCGAACCATCCGTTGGCACCCCACAGCAGGATGAGGGCGACACCGGTGACGATGGGCGACACGGCGAACGGCAGATCGACGACGGCCTCGAGGATGCCCTTGCCGCGGAAGCGCCCGCGGACGAGAGCCAACGCGGTGATGACACCGAACACGACGTTGACCGGCACCACGATCGCGACGATCAGCAACGACAACTGCAGCGCCGACTGCGCTGCAGGCGTCGTGATCAGGCCCCAGAACTGCATGAAGCCGTCCTCGAACGTGCGGAACAGAATTGCCGCGAGAGGAAACAGCACCAACGCCGCGAGGTACAGCAGCGCGACCGTGCGCAGTGACAGTTTGACGGGAAGTCCGACCTTCATCGGATCTGCTCCTCACGCCGGGCGAGCCGGTTACCGACGATGCGCAGTACGAACAGCACCACGAATGCCAGCGCGAGCAGGACGACGGAGATGGCGGCGGCATCGACGGGCTGGTCGTATTCGATCAGCTCACGGATGTACTGCGACGCGATCTGCGTGTCTCCGGGAATGTTGCCGCCGATCAGCACGACGGAACCGAACTCGCCGATGGCACGGGCGAACGCGAGGCCGGCACCGCTGAGAATCGACGGCAGCAACACGGGGAGAACGATCGAGCGGAAGATCGTCCAGTTGTTCGCGCCCAGGGACGCGGCGGCCTCTTCCACTTCCTTGTCCAGTTCGATCAGGACCGGCTGGACGGCGCGCACCACGAACGGAAGCGTCACGAACAGCAGCGCGACGACGACTGCCGGCTTCGTCGCGTTGAACACCAGACCGATCGGACTCGCGGGACCGTACAGCGACAGCAGCACGAGGCTCGCGACGATCGTCGGCAGAGCGAACGGCAGATCGATCAGCGCGTTGACGATGCGCTTGCCCGGAAAGTCGTCGCGGACGAGCACCCAGGCGATCAGCGTTCCGAACACGAGGTTGATGACCGCGGCGGCCACCGACACCTCCAGGGTGACCTTGAACGTGGCGATGGCGCGCGGCTCGGTGATCGCATCCCAGAAGCCCGAGATGCCGTCGTCGAACGATTTCACGGTCAGAGCCGCCAGCGGCAGCAGAACGATGATGCTCAGCCAGAGCACCGCGACCCCGAGACCGAAGGGCCCGACCGAACCCGACCCGCGGAACTTCCGCCCCTTTCGGGGGGAAGGCCGCGTGCCGGGGGCCGAATCGATGTGCGTCGAGGACATGGTGATTACTGCGTGTTCTCTTTGTAGATAGTGGTGATGGCTCCGTTGTCACCGAAGAGCTCGGCGTCGACGGCTTCCCAACCACCGAGATCGTCGATCGTGCGCAGCGTCGCGGGCGTGAAGAACTTGTCCGTGAACTCGGCGGCGATCTCCGGGTTCGTCGGCCGGAACCCTTCCTCGGCCCAGATGCGCTGTCCCTCGTCGGTGTAGACGAAATCGTTCAACGCGTTCGCCCTGTCGAGTTGCGCGCTCGTGTTGACGACGGCGACGGGGTTGTCGATGCGGAAGGTGTCGGCGACGTCGACATGCTCGACCGGCTGTCCCTGCTCCTCGATGAGCAACGCCTCGTTCTCGTAGCTGATCAGGACGTCACCCTGTCCCTGCAGGAACGCCTCGGTCGCCGCGCGTCCCGACTCGGGCTGCACGGGGAAGTGGCCGGAGACCAGCTGCTGCACGTAGTCGAGGCCGGCCTGCTTGTCCTGGCCACCGTTGCTCTTGGCCGCGTAAGGAGCCAACAGGTTCCACTTGGCCGAGCCGGAGCTGAGCGGGCTGGGGCTGATGACCTGGACGTCCGGCTTCAGCAGATCGTCCCACGTCTGAATGTTCTTCGGATTACCCTCGCGCACAACGAGAGTCACCACCGAACCGAATGGAACACCGCCGTATGCGTTCTGGTTCCAGTCCTCGTCGACCTTGCCTGCCTTGACCAGACGGGTCACATCCGGCTCGACGGAGAAGTTGACGATGTCGGCGGGCGCGCCGTCGGCCACCTTGCGCGACTGGTTGCCCGACGCGCCGTAGTCGGCATTGATCGACGTACCGTCGCCGTCCTCGGTGGCCGCGAACGCGGGAGCAATGGCGTCCCACCCGTTCTTCGGCACCGCGTAGCCGACCAGCGTCAGAGCAGGACCGCTCGACGTGTCGGTCGAGCCGCCGACCGTGTCACTCGATCCACCCCCGCACGCAGCGAGAACGAGGGTTCCGACGGCTGCGAACGTGGTGAGCAGGTAACGAGAGCTGTGCCTCATCGAGTAGGGCCTTTCATCGAGTGTTGCCTCGGATGGATCCACGGAAGGTCGTACGGAAGTCGTGCCGGAGGACGGTCCGTGGACTGCGCCGTCGACAACCCCCGAGAGGGCGACGAACGAGCCGAACCGTCCGCGAGACGTGCACCGACGCAGGCGCACCCTCTACATGGATGCGCGATCTACCGCCGGAGAACAGTTCGCGTCTAGGACGTGATTCGACAACAGTCGATATCTGCGACATCGAGCTTGCCGACCGCAATCAACGCCAACTCATGGCGGACCCGGTACTCGGCAGCGGCAGACACGGTCAGAAATCTAGCAGAGGACTTCGACGGACCGAAAATCCGACTCCGCGCCCCTCATCGCGTCGGTCTACCGGGTCAGCAGCCACGCCAGTACGACGAGTACCAGCAGCGCGATCAGCGCGAGAGTGACTCTCGACTTCGGCATCAGTGACCTTCCCTCGACGGTGAATCGTCCGTTGCGACAGCGACGTCGCGGTCGGACCGGGCATCGCGTCCGAGCGCACGCAGAACCTCGGCCAGCACGCGGTCGAACAACCGCGCCACCCCGAACGCGATCGGCACGAGAACCAGAAGCACGACGATCGACTGGGGAACGAACGGGAGTCCGGTGACCCACAGCTCGATTCCGTCCCACCATGTGGCTAACGCGTGCACCTGTGTCACTGTAGTAGCCGCCACGCCGACGACCCGCATCGGTGGACGACGCGCACTCCTGCGTCGATGATTGGCGTATGACGGCATACGAGGACAAGTCGATCAACGTACCCGTACGCGACGACATGATTCCGCTACCGGGCGCACCCGACATGGACGGACACGACGGCCAGGGCGCCCTGGCCAGCACGGAAGCCCCGATCTCGACTCCGATCTCCTACCGCAGCGCGTTTCCCCCCATCGACGACTACGCGTTTCTCTCCGACTGCGAGACCACATGCCTGATCGCGCGCAACGGGTCGGTCGAGTGGATGTGTGTGCCGCGTCCCGACTCCCCCAGCGTCTTCGGCGCCGTCCTCGACCGAAGCGCAGGCCACTTCCGCGTCGGCCCCTACGGACAGTCGGTTCCCGCCGCGCGTCGCTACCTGCCCGGCGGACTGATCGTCGAGACGACGTGGCAGACCGAAACCGGGTGGATCATCGTGCGCGACGCATTGGTGATGGGGCCCTGGCACAACACCGATCAGCGTTCCCGCACGCACAAGCGCGCCCCGAGCGACTGGGACGCCGAACACATACTGCTTCGCACGGTCAAATGCGTCAGCGGGACCGTCGAACTCGAGATGAGCTGTGAGCCCGCGTTCGACTACCACCGAGCGCCCGCCCGCTGGGAGTACACCGGCAAGGTCTACGAAGAAGCGACTGCGACGTGCGAGGCCAGTTCGATCGGTGATCAGCCGACGCTCAAGCTCACCACCAACCTGCGCATCGGCATCGAAGGTCGCGAGGCTCGCGCCCGCACGCGAATGACCGAAGGCGACAACGTGTTCGTCGCACTCTCGTGGTCCGACCTCCCGGCACCCAAGACGTTCGACGAGGCCGCCGAGAAGATGTGGCGCACGTCCGAATGCTGGCGTCAGTGGATCACCATCGGACGCTTCCCCGATCACCCGTGGCGCGGATACCTTCAGCGCAGCGCACTGGCTCTCAAGGGCCTGACGTACGCGCCGACGGGCGCCCTGCTGGCCGCGTCGACCACGTCTCTACCGGAGACCCCACGGGGCGAACGAAATTGGGACTATCGCTACGCCTGGGTGCGCGACTCGACGTTCGCGTTGTGGGGCCTGTACACACTCGGACTCGACCGTGAGGCCAACGACTTCTTCTCGTTCATGTCGGACGTCTCGGTCTCCGACGACGGCAGCGCCAATCCCCTGCAGGTCATGTACGGAATCGGTGGTGAGAAGACGCTGGAGGAAAGCGAACTGAACCACCTCTCCGGCTACGACGGCGCGAAGCCCGTCCGCATCGGCAACGGCGCGTACAACCAGGAGCAGCACGACATCTGGGGCACCATGCTCGATTCGGTGTACCTGCACGTGCGTTCACGGGAGCACGTTCCGGAGTCGCTGTGGCCGCTGCTCAAGCGTCAGGTCGAAGAGGCCATCGCCAATTGGAGAAAGCCCGACCGCGGCATCTGGGAGGTGCGCGGCGAGCCGCAGCACTTCACGTCGTCGAAAGTGATGTGCTGGGTCGCGCTCGACCGCGGCGCCAAGCTGGCGTCGATCCACGGCGAGGACGAGTACGCGGACGAGTGGAACAAGATCGCCGACGAGATCCGCGAGGACGTGCTCGCGAACGGCGTCGACGAGCGTGGCGTACTCACCCAGCGGTACGGCCACGACTCGCTCGACGCGTCGTTGTTGCTCGTGCCGCTGCTGCGGTTCCTGCCCGCCGACGACGAACGCGTCCGCGCAACGGTTCTCGCGATCGCCGACGAGCTGACCGTCGACGGACTCGTTCTCCGATACAAGGTCGACACCACGGACGACGGCCTGGAGGGCGAGGAAGGCACCTTCACCATCTGTTCCTTCTGGCTGGTGTCGGCGCTCGTCGAGATCGGTGAACTGCAGCGGGCCAAGCACCTGTGCGAGCGTCTGCTCGGATACGCGAGTCCGCTCAAGCTGTACGCGGAGGAGATCGACGCGCGCACCGGTCGGCACCTCGGCAACTTCCCGCAGGCGTTCACGCACCTCGCGCTGATCAACGCCGTCGTGCACGTCATCCGTGCGGAGGAAGCACAGGCGGCCGGGCACTTCCAGCCGGCGCACACCAGCTGACCCTTTCGTGCGTGCGAATGTGCAGCGGGCTGCACATTCGCACGCACGGGCCGCGTCAGCGGCCCAACTGCCTCGCCCATGTCGCCATCAGCTCGGCAGTCGGAAGCGACTGCACGCGAGCATGTCCCGTACCGGCCCACATCGACAGCGCCGACGGATCGTGTGCGGCCGCGGCCTTCGCGCGCATCGGCCCGGTCAGGTAGTGCACGTCGGGGTACGCCAGCGGTGCGTCAGCGGAGTTCTCGCGCATGAAGTCGTTCTCGAGACCCCGTGCAGGGCGCCCCGAGAACGCCCGCGTGACAGCAGTGTTCGCGATGCGGGTGAGCTGTTCACGGTGCACCGGCCTCGTGCCGGCTTCCGGGGTGTCGAGCAACGCGGTCCCGAGCTGAGCTGCGTGCGCTGCACCCGAATCCAACAGCGGCGCAACGTCGTTGCCGTCCATGAGGCCGCCTGCTGCGATGCGCGGCAGGCCCGAGACCGCGGCCACCGCGTCGAGAACCTCGGCCAGCGGAGCCTCGGGCGCAGAACCGTCGAACGTACCGCGATGACCCCCGGCCTCCGGCCCCTGCACGACCAGCGCGTCGACCCCGTTCGCAGTGGCCACCGACGCGTCCTCGGCGCGCGCGACCGTCGCCCACACCTCGGTCCCGACGGCGTGCAGACGTGCGACCTCGTCGGCGGTGAACGTGCCGAACGTGCTCGACACGACGGGCACCGGGTCGGTGATCAGCCACTCGAACTTCTCGGGGTAGAAGTCGTCGCGACGCGGCAGCGCTCCTGGTTCGACGTCGTACTTCTCGAACCAGGGCTGCAGCCGAGCTGCGTAGGCGTCGACGTCGGCGCCCGTCGCGTCCTCGGGCATGAACAGATTGACACCGAACGGCACCGACCCGAGCGTGCCACGCACCCAATTCACTTGCTCGGCAAGCTTTTCGGGCGTCAGCAGCGCACCGGCGATCATGCCGAGGCCACCTGCGCTCGACACTGCTGCCGCCAGCTCGGGCGTCGACGGACCTCCCGCCATGGGTGCTCCGACGATGGGAATCCTCAGTTCGCTCAGTATCCGTGTCGTCATACTGTGCGAACTTACTCCCGGCGGCTGCGCCACCCGTGCGTGCATAGTTGGAGCGGGCGCCAACTTTTCGCGCACGGGCGCCGCAGGCGCACTATTTCTTGGGCTTGTCCGCCGACGACTCCGACGACAGCGCTGCAACGAAGGCCTCCTGCGGCACGTCGACGCGACCGATGGTCTTCATGCGCTTCTTGCCTTCCTTCTGCTTCTCGAGCAGCTTGCGCTTACGGCTGATGTCACCGCCGTAACACTTCGCGAGGACGTCCTTGCGGATGGCGCGGATGTTCTCGCGGGCGATGATGCGCGAGCCGATGGCAGCCTGGATCGGCACCTCGAACTGCTGGCGCGGGATCAGTTCCTTCAACTTGGTTGTCATCTTGTTGCCGTAGGCCGCAGCCGCGTCCTTGTGCACGATCGCGGAGAACGCGTCGACGGCTTCACCCTGCAGCAGGATGTCGACCTTGACGAGGGCCGCGCTCTGCTCGCCGACCTCCTCGTAGTCGAGGCTGGCGTATCCGCGGGTCCGCGACTTCAGGATGTCGAAGAAGTCGAAGATGATCTCGGCCATCGGAATGGTGTACCGCAGCTCGACGCGGGTCTCCGACAGGTAGTCCATACCGCCCAGCTCACCGCGTCGTCCCTGGCACAGCTCCATGATCGAGCCGATGAACTCGCTCGGCGAGATGATGGTGCATCGCACCATCGGCTCGAACACGTCGCGTGTCTTGCCCTCGGGCCAGTACGACGGGTTGGTGACGGTGTGCTCGGTGCCGTCCTCCATCTCGACGCGGTAGACCACGTTCGGTGACGTCGAGATCAAGTCGAGGCCGAATTCGCGTTCGAGACGTTCGCGGGTGATCTCCATGTGCAGCAGGCCGAGGAAGCCACAGCGGAAGCCGAACCCAAGCGCAACCGACGTCTCCGGCTCGTAGGTGAGCGCCGCATCGTTGAGCTGCAGCTTCTCGAGCGCGTCGCGCAGATCGGGGTAGTCGGAGCCGTCGACCGGATAGAGGCCGGAGTACACCATCGGGCGCGGCTCGCGGTATCCCGTCAGCGGATCGGTGGCGCCCTTGCGGAACGTCGTGACCGTGTCACCGACCTTGGACTGGCGCACGTCCTTCACACCGGTGATGAGGTAGCCGACCTCGCCGACGCCGAGACCCGTCGACGCCTTCGGTTCGGGCGACACGATGCCGACCTCGAGAAGCTCGTGCGTCGCACCCGTCGACATCATGGTGATCTTCTCCCGCGGCTTGAGCTCGCCGTCGACGACACGAACGTAGGTGACGACGCCGCGGTAGGTGTCGTAGACCGAGTCGAAGATCATCGCGCGGGCCGGGCCGTCGGGGTCGCCGACGGGTGCAGGCATCTGTTTGACGACCTCGTCGAGCAGTTCCGTGACGCCGACGCCGGTCTTGCCGGACACACGCAGCACCTCGTCCGGCTCGCAGCCGATGATGTGCGCGATCTCGCCCGCGTAGCGATCCGGGTCGGCGGCAGGGAGGTCGATCTTGTTGAGGACCGGGATGATCGTCAGGTCCTTCTCGAGCGCCAGATAAAGATTCGCCAGAGTCTGCGCCTCGATGCCCTGCGCCGCATCGACGAGCAGCACGGCACCTTCACAGGCCTCGAGTGCACGCGACACCTCGTACGTGAAGTCGACGTGCCCGGGTGTGTCGATGAGGTGCAGCACGAATTCTTCGCCGTCGACCGTCCACGGCAGCCGGACGTTCTGCGCCTTGATCGTGATGCCGCGCTCGCGTTCGATGTCCATGCGGTCGAGGTACTGCGCCCGCATCGAGCGATCGTCGATGACACCGGTGAGCTGCAGCATCCGGTCGGCCAGCGTCGACTTTCCGTGGTCGATGTGGGCGATGATGCAGAAGTTCCTGATCCGGGTGGGATCGGTGAACGTCGTGTCGGCGAAGCTGGGCACTCGTATCCTTTGCTGGCGTTTGCAGGAGCAACTGCTCCATGCTCCCACACGAGGGTCGTTCCGCAGGCTTCACTCCCGCCCGTCCCACACCGGCGTCGTTCCACCGGTTCCGCGTCGCGCCGCAGCCGATTCACCGCCTGACTACACTCGGCTCCCATGGCTGGCAACTGGAGCAGACTCGGTAAGGAACTCGGCAAGATCGCACTCCGCGAGGGCCCCAGGCTCTTTCGCCAGCTGCAGAACTCCGGTGCCCTCCAGAAGGGCAAGGACGCTATCGCCTCCAGGACCACGCCCGCCCCGAGCGCTCCCGCCGGGCGGCCGGTGTCGTCGAACGCCGTTCCCACGGCACACCGGGCACGACGCGTCGAATACTCCCCCGACCTCGACGGCAAAGCCGACCCCGGCGAGATCGTGTGGACGTGGGTCACCTACGAAGAGGACGCGAGCCAGGGCAAGGACCGTCCCGTCCTCGTCGTCGGCCGCGACGGCAGCACCCTTCTCGGACTGATGTTGTCCAGCCAGCAGAAGCACGACGGTGACCGAGACTGGGTCGCGATCGGCTCCGGAACATGGGATGCCGAAGGACGGCCGAGCTGGATCCGACTCGACCGTGTCCTGGACGTCCCGGAGACCGGAATCCGCCGCGAGGGTGCCGTTCTCGCGAAGGGCAAGTTCGACGCCGTCGCGGCGCGCTTGCGTTCGGAGTACAGCTGGTCCTGAGTGCCGCTCCGCGACCCGTGCGCGGAAAGTTGGCCTCTGGTGCAACTATCCGCGCACGGGCGGCGCAGCCGCACCGAACACCCCGCGGTAGACGAGCGCGCCCAATGCTCCACCGACGAGCGGGAAGACGACGAACAGCCAGACCTGTCCCATCGCGCCGGGCTGCCACGGGGCGACGGCCAGGCTTCGGGCCGGATTGACCGACGTGTTGTCGATCGGAATCGACACCAGATGGATGACCGCCAGCGTGAAGCCGATCGATACGCCGGCGAGCGGGACGTCGGAGATCTGGTCGGTCGAGGCCAACACGACGAAGACGAGCAACGCCGTCAGGAGCACCTCGACGACGATCGCTGCCGTGATGCCGTACCCGTTCTCCAGGATCCCGCCCAACGGGCCTTCGATCGCCGACGGGCTGTGCGGTCCCCAGCCGTTGGCGCCGAGGCCGTCGACGCTGCGGTCGTACGAGGGAAGACTGTTCGCGATCGCGAACAACACCGCGCCGGCTATCAAGCCGCCGACGACCTGGGCAACCATGAACAGCGCCGTCTGAACGATCGTCAGACGGCCGACGAGCAACTGCCCGAACGTCACGGCCGGATTGACGTGACATCCGGAGATCGGGCCGATCGCGTAGACCAGGAACAACAGGGTCAGGCCGAAGGCGAGCGCGACGCCCAGATTTCCCACCTTGTCGCCGGCGAAGACCGCGGTACCGACTGCGGTGAACACGAGCACGAACGTGCCTATCGCTTCGACGATGTACTTCTTGGTATCGGAGATGACCTCGGGTTCCACGTACTCCTGTGCCGTCGACATAGCCCACCTCTGCTCGATCGAAAAGTCGAAAAGAGAAACCTGCCGAGCAGTAGGTTACGCCAGTCGTGTGATCTCTACCACGACATCGAGGTCGGTGGAACCACCACCCGAATAGATACCTTTCAGGGGCGGGACGTCCGCGTAATCGCGTCCGAGACCCACCGACACGTGCTGTTCGCTGACGGGAATGGCGTTGGTCGGGTCGTAGCCCCACCAGGCGCCGGTCCATGCCTCGATCCATGCGTGGCTCTGCCCCTCGACCGACGCACCGACGACTGCTTCCTTCTTCGGGTGCAGGTAGCCGGAGCAGTAGCGACTCGGGATACCGACGCTACGCAGCAGCAGAAGCGTCAGATGCGCGTAGTCCTGGCAGACGCCCTTCTTCTCCGACCACGCCTCGACAGCCGACGTGTGCACGCCCGTCGTGCCGGGGACGTACGACATCTCCTCGTGTACCCATTCGGCAATTGCGACGACCGATTCCTGGGGCGGTAGGCCCTTCGTCAGCTTCTTCGCGATCGACGCGAGTTGCCGATTCTGCGGCACGTAGACCGTGAAGCCGAGGACTTCGTCGAAGCGGTCGACGACTGCTTCGCTCGCCAGGTACTCCCACGACGCCGTCTCCTCGGGCGGCGTGAACGGGTCGGTCTCCACGACGGACGACCCCGTCACCTCGAGTTCGGTGTGCGGCGCGTGCAGGTCGAACGCGGTCACCGCGGTTCCCCAGTAGTCGGTGTACCGGAACGATCGAGTGACCGGATTGGTCTCGACCCGGTTCAGAATGACGTTCTGTCGGTGGTCGCTTCGTGGCGTCAGACGCGCCTCGTTGTACGACGACGTCACCGGCGCGTCGTACTTGTAGCCCGTGGTGTGCACGACGCGCATACGCCAACTCACAGCTCACCTTCCAGTTGATCTTCGTAGCTCCCCTTGCCTGCGTCGGTCCACGCGACCCACGGCGCGGCGTGAAAGTACTGCTTGGAGATGGCGTCGCCGAGTTCGCGGCACGTCTCCTGCAGCGCGATCAGCCGGTCCTGCAGATCGTCCAACAACGCACCGGGGCGCAGGAACTCCAGTTCGCTTCGGGCTCGACCCAGCAACCGCTGGGCTTCCGCACGAGCGCCGACGCGGCTGTTCGGCTGATGATCGAGCTGATCGAGCGACCGCTCCGCCTCGCTGAGCGCATAGAACACCGATCGCGGAAAAAGCCTGTCCAACAACATGAATTCGAGCACGCGTTGCGCGTCGAGCGCCCCTCGGTACGTCCGAAGGTAGGTGTCGTGCGCACCTGCCGCGCGCAGCACCGTCACCCACGCGGGCGACGACGGCCTGTCCCCCGCGCGTGAGAGCAGCAGCCGCACGACCATGTCGACGCGTTCGACGGAACGGCCGAGGATGAGGAAGCGGTAGCCGTCGTCGTGACTGAGAGTCGAGTCGGCGAGACCGGCGAACATCGCCGCCCTCTCCTCGATGTAACTGAAGAACTCGTGCGGACCGGTGCGTTTCGACGCGCGGATCCGATCACTCAGCCCGTTGTAGGTCGTGTTGAGGCATTCCCACATCTCGGTGGACGTGACTTCCCGTGCGCCGCGGGCGTTTTCGCGCGCACTGGACAGCGAGTCGACGATGGACCCGCCGCCTGTCCGGCTGAACGCGACGAGCTCGGTGAGCGACCACACGTCGAACGACTCGTCGGGCTCGTACCGAAAACCCAGCACGCGCAACAGAACTCGCGAGATGTGGTCCGGGTCGACGGTCGCGTCCTCGAGCAGCTGGTGCACCGTGACGTCGAGAATGCGGGCAGTGTCGTCCGCCCGCTCGACGTATCGCCCGATCCAGTAGAGCGATTCCGCGTTCCGAGCGAGCATCTAGCTGACACCACCGTTCGACTGCTGCTGCTGTTGCTGCTGTTGCTGTTGGTCCATCGTCAGTTCGGGGCCCTGCTCGACCGTCGGCGACTCGGGCGGTTCACTGACGATCTCCTCGCCCGCGAGCTCCTGCTCCTCCTGCGACGTTCGCGTCGCCAGCACCCAGGTGTCCTTGCTGCCGCCACCCTGACTGGAATTGACCACCAGGGACCCCTCCGGGAGCGCGACGCGCGTCAGACCACCGGGCAGCACCCAGACGTCGTCCCCGTCGTTGACCGCGAACGGGCGAAGATCGACGTGACGCGGCACGAGCCGGTCGCCGATCTTGGTGGGAACCGTCGACAGCTGGACGACGGGCTGAGCGATCCACCCGCGCGGATCGGCACGGATCTTCTTGCTGATGGTCGCCAGTTCCTTGGGCGACGCGTCGGGACCGAAGACGATGCCGTAGCCGCCGGAACCTTCGACGGGCTTGATGACGAGTTCGTCGACGCGATCGAGCACTTCCTCGCATTCGTCGTCGAGCCAGCAACGAAACGTGTCGACGTTCGCGAGCAACGGTTTCTCGCCCAGGTAGTAGTCGATGATCGTCGGTACGTACGTGTAGACGAGTTTGTCGTCGCCCACACCGTTTCCGACGGCGCTGGAGATGACGACGTTGCCGGCACGCGCGGCGTTGACGAGCCCAGCGACGCCGAGAACCGAGTCGGGCCGGAACTGCATCGGGTCGAGATAATCGTCGTCGATGCGTCGATAGATGACGTCGACCTGACGCTCACCCTCGGTGGTCCGCATGTAGACGACGTTGTCGCGGCAGAACAGGTCTCGCCCCTCGACCAGTTCGACGCCCATCAGACGAGCGAGCAGCGAATGTTCGAAGTAGGCCGAGTTCGCGACTCCCGGGGTCAGAACGACGACGGTGGGGTCGGCCTCGTTCAGTGCGGCGGACGCACGCAGGGCGCGAAGGAGGTGCGACGCGTAATCCCCCACCGCGCGGACTCGATGCGTCGCGAACAGATCGGGGAACACGCGCGCCATCGTGCGGCGGTTCTCCATGACGTAGGACACGCCGGACGGCGAGCGCAGGTTGTCCTCGAGGACGCGGAAGGTGCCCTGGGCGTCGCGCACGATGTCGATGCCGGCGACGTGGATACGGACACCGTTCGGCGGGACGATGCCGATCGCTTCGCGGTGAAAGTGCTCACACGAGGTGACGAGGCGCTTCGGGACGACGCCGTCGCGCAGAATCTCCTGGTCTCCGTAGATGTCGGCGAGGAACATCTCCAACGCCTTGACGCGCTGCTTGAGGCCACGTTCGAGTCGAGACCACTCACCCGCCGCGATGACGCGCGGCACCTGGTCGAGCGGAAACGGCCGCTCCTGACCGGACAGCGAGAACGTGATGCCCTGGTCGATGAAAGCGCGGCCCAACGCATCGGACCGCGCGTCCAGGTCGGCCGAGCTCGACGGTTCGAGTGCAGTGTGAATTCCTTTGTAGGGCGTTCGGGTCTTTCCTTCGCCGTCGAACATCTCGTCGAACGCCGAGCCGTACTTCCCGTTGTCGAGGTAACCGTCGAACACCCCGTCGATGACGGGATTCGCACGTGCCGCGGATTTGGACTTCGTCTTGGCCTTGGCCTCTGGGGCTGCGGCGCCTCCGGATCGCGGACTCATTGTCGACATGTTGCTACAGAGACTGGCGTCGAGCGCGCTGGACACGTTAAATTCTCGAAACACGGCCCGTCCCGCACGGCCCGGCGCGACGCCGCGTCGACGGATTGGGTTCTGCGACGCCCAGCTGGTATTCTCGATCTTCGGCGCTGGGCTGCAATGGCTCCGCAGCAGACTTCGGGCATTCCAGCATGGATCGCCCTGACCGGAATATCGACGAAGACAGAAGGATTTTACGCGTGGCCAACATCAAGTCCCAGAAGAAGCGCATTCTCACCAACGAGCGCAACCGCCTGCGCAACCAGTCGGTGAAGTCCTCGCTGCGGACGATCATTCGCTCCTTCCGCACCGCTGAGGCTGCAGGCGACAAGGCAACGGCGTCCGCCATCGCCGTCACCGCAGGTCGTCAGCTGGACAAGGCAGCCAGCAAGGGCGTCATCCACAAGAACCAGGCAGCCAACAAGAAGTCAGCTCTGGCTCTGGCTGTCAACAAGCTCTGATTCAGACCTTCTCGTAGAGAACCTCGCAAGAACCCGCTCGGATCACCGAGCGGGTTCTTTGCTGTTCGCTCCGCTTCGGCCGGTCAACTACCGAGGCCGGCCACGACGGCCACCGCGTGCTCGACGGCGTAATCCGCGTCGGCTGCTTGGCCTTTGACGTCGGCGTTCAACTGCGCGACGATCTGCAACGCCTCCCCGATCGACTGCCCGTTCCAGCTGCGCGCCTGGGCCTGCGCCTTCTTGATCTTCCACGGCGGCATGCCGAGTTCACTCGCCATACGGAACGGGTCCCCGCGACCCGCCGACCCGACCAGCGCGATGGTCCGCACCGCGTCGGCGAGCGCGTCGGCAAGCAGGACGTGGGGCACACCCCGGTGCATCGCCCACCGCAGGGCCTCCAGCGCGCCTGCACCATCCCCTGCGACGGCCTTCTCGGCGACGTCGAAACCGGAGACTTCGGCTTTGCCCGAGTAGTAGCGGCGTACCGCGGCCACGTCGACCTTGCCCGCGGTGTCGGCGACCAGCTGCGAGCACGCCGCCGCTAGTTCACGCAGTTCGGAACCGACGGATTCGACGACGGCCTCGACGACGTCGCCGCTGACCCTGACACCCGCAGCGGTGAATTCTCGTTTGACGAAGTCGGGGCGGTCGCCGGGCTTCAGCTTGGAGCAGTCGTGCGTGACGGCACCGGCCTTCTGCAGCGCACCGGCCATCGCCTTCGCGCGGCCACCGCCGGAATGCATGACGACGAGGACGGCCCCGGCAGGCGGATCCGCGGCCGCGTCGAGCACGAGGGCGACGGCGTCCTTGCCCGCCTCGGCTGCCGCCTCCAGCACGACGACGCGGTCCTCCGCGAACAGAGACGGGCTGAGCAGCTCGGCGAGTTCGGGGGCGGTGGCATCGCCTGCACGCAGCTTGGTGACCGGCACCTCGTCACCCTCGGGTGCCCCGGCGCGCACATCGGCGACGATCGACGCGACCGCCCGATCCATGAGCAATTCCTCGTCGCCGAGTACGAGGTGCAGAGGAGAAACCGAGGCTGTCGCAGTCACAGCACAGATCGTGCCATGCCGGTCCGACGCTCTCCGAATGCGCCGACGTCACAAGAGTGCCGTTGCCACCCACGCGAGTGTCGCCGCCGCACAGAGCACTCCGCACACCCATCGGATGGGCCGGAATCGCAATGCCACGAGGACGACAAGCGTGCCGCCGAGAACGAGCCCTGCACCGGCGATGCCGTCCGGAACGACGATCGCACCCCCGGGAGCCGACGCGGCCCAGTGCGCGACGGCAATCAACCACCACAGCGGCGCGGACGCCAGTTCGAGGACGAGTGCGGCGAGTCCGATCGAGACCGGTGCGATCGTTGCCGCGGTCGCACCGACGACGGTGATCGGCGCGACGACCGGCGCGACCACGATGTTGGCCAGTACACCGACCACCGAGAACGTGCCCGCCATCGCCGCCACCACCGGGGCCGTGACGGCGTGAGCCGCCACCGCCACCGCGACGATCTCGGCACCGGCCCTCCCCCACCCGTGACGACGCAGCCAGTCCACCCAGACCGGCGCGAGCACGACGAGACCGGCGGTCGCGAGCACCGACAACGCGAATCCGAAGTCGACTGCCAGTTCCGGCCACCACGCGAGCAACACCAGCACTGCGGTGCACAACGCGGGGACCGCCTGACGACGGCGCCCCGTCACGAGCGCGAGCAGTCCTATTCCGCCCATCACGGCCGCGCGCAACACGCTCGGCGACGGACGCGCGACCACGACGAAACCCAGCAACACGACGGCACACACCACCACCGTCGGGCGTGGACCGATTCCGATCCCCCGCGTCAACAACAGCACGGCACCCAGGACGATCGAAAAGTTGGCTCCCGAGACGGCGTTCAGATGTGTCAGACCTGCTGCCTTGAAATCGCTTTCGACGTCGTCGGGCAGTGCCGAGACGTCTCCGACGACGAGACCGGGCAGCAGCCCGGCCTGATCGTCGGGCAGCGCTGCCCCGGCGGCCGACGTCAGATCACGCCGTATCGAATCCGCTGCGACGCCGATCGGACCTGGATCGCCCACCAGCAGCGGCGGTCCCTGCGTTCGAACGACCGCGAGCGTCAGATCGGCGCGGTCCGGCAGTGCGAGCCGACCACGCAGCGTCACCGATTGGCCTGGCACCACGTGCTCCCACCCGTCGGCGGGCGCGACGACGAGAATTCGACCGCCGTGACGAACGGGAACACCTCCGATGTCGATCTGCTCGAGTTCCGCTCGTACCGACACCGTTGCGGGACCGGGGTAGCGCAACCGACGGGGATCCTCACGAACCACGACCGCCGCGCTGACCCACGCCTTGTCCGCCGCTGCCGACGTGACAGGGCTCGATTCGATTGCCGACGAGTGCAGTGCCGTCGCGCCCGAGTAGCAGGCGCCCGCTACCGCGAACGCGATCAACCCGACGCCCCATCCCACTCCTCTGGTCGAAACACACAGCAGCGCAGCAACACTCGTGCAGACGACGGCGAGAACCACGGCGACGGCCGATCCGAACAGCACCCCGGCGACGGTCGCGGTCCACGCCGCGGCCGCGGCGGGTACCAACCGAATATCGAACGGCCGGATGGCCGGTTCGTTCACACCGAGACCTGAGTGCGCAGCTTCTCCAGTCGGACCGGGCCGATGCCGTCGACCTCCGACAGTTGGTCGACGGAGGTGAAGCGACCGTTCACCTCCCGCCACGCGACGATGTTGGCGGCCGTGACAGGACCGACGCCCGGCAGCGCGTCGAGCTCGGCCACCGACGCGTCGTTCAGATTCACCGGACCGCCGCCGACAGGGCCGGCTGCCGCCGTCGAATTGCCCTGCGTACCAGCCTGACTCGTCGTTCCGCTGACGATCGGACGCCCCTCGGGCGGCAGCGCGCCGACCACGATCTGATCGCCGTCGGCGACTTTCGCCGCGAGATTGAGCGCGACGACGTCGCCGCCGTCGCGGGCTCCACCCGCCGCGGCGAGGGCATCGGCGACGCGGGATCCGACCGGGAGATGAACCAGACCGGCGTTGACGACGAGCCCGACGACACTGACGACGATGTCGACCGGCGGTTCGGGAACTCCGGACGAAGCACCATCGGACGCAGCACCGCCGGACGCAGCATTACCGGACGCCGAAGCGCCCTCCGAAACAGGCTGCACGACAGGGAGAGCCGGAACCGGGGCTACGGCGGGCGCGTCACGAAGCCAGCCGTACGCCGCCACGAGGACGACGACCAGGCCCACCCCCGCCAACGCGAACATTCCCTTGCGTCCCGGGTCCACGCGCGCGCCGCGCCACCGTTCGGGTAGATACGCCGACAGGGCTGTGTCGCGACGATCGTCGGCGAGCAACCAGTTCGGTTGTCCGGTGCGATCGTCGTCGTGTTCGCCCGTCGATCGTGGCGGTGCAGATCCGGCGCGCGACACCGTACGGTTCTCGAGACTTGCCATGGGCCGACGCTAACCCGGCGACGATTCCGGCCTGGCTCCTCTGCGCTGGTGAGAAATTGCCCTGTGGACAGACCGGACGGCTGTGGACGATCAGGCGTCGGGGCAGACCGCGACGCCGACCGCTCCCGGCCCGACGTGCGCACCGAGCACCGCTCCGAACGGTGTGACGTCGACGCGGTCGACCTGCGAAACACGTTCTGCCAGTTGCGATGCGAGCGTCTCGGCGCGTTCCGGGCACTGCATGTGATGCACCGTCAGCGCGACGCCGTGCTCGCCTGCGACCGACGCGACCGCGTTCACGAGTTTTCCGAGCGCCTTCGTCGACGTGCGCGCCTTCTCCGCGAGGACGAGCCGCCCCTCGCTCAGATGGAGGACGGGTTTCATCGCGAGCGCCGTCCCGAGCAACGCTGCGGCTGCGCCGATCCGGCCACCGCGGCGCAGATGGTCGAGTTTGTCCACGACGATGAACGAGCGCACGCGCACCGACACCGACACCGCTGCGTCGTAGACGGCGTCGAGGTTCCCGCCTGCCGCAGCCGTCGACGACGCCGCCAGCGCGGCGTACCCGACGCCCATTCCCGCCGCCCCGGAGTCGACGACGCGTATGCCGTCTCCCAGTTCGGCGGCAGCCTGCCGGGCCGCCTCCCACGTGCTGGAGAGTCCGCGCGAGATGTGCACGGCGACGACGCCGTCGCCGCCACTGCGGTCGAGCGCGTCACCGTAGATCCGTCGCAGTTCGTCGGGCGACGCGCCGGCCGTCGTCACGGGGCCGTCGGCGGCGAAGTCGTCGGGAATCGGGTCGATCCCCTCACGAAGATCGGCACCTCCCACGAACACGTGCAGCGGCGCGATTGCCATGCCTTCTCGCCGGGCTACGGCGTCGTCGATGCACGCCGAGGAATCGGTGACGACGACGACGCTCATGCCTGCTGCCCGTCCGCGCTGACGCGGGGACGCAGTTCCGCGAGCATCGCGTCGGCGACAGCGACGTGTGCGTCCCAGCCCCAGTGGATGCCGTCGGGATTCGCGTTGTCGGACATGATGTTCGCGCGGACGGCCTCGGCGAGATCGACGAGCGGCACGCCGGTGTCCGAGCTCCAGCGCCGCAGTGCCCGCTCGGCTGCGGGCCGCCCGGTGTGCACGTTGCCGTACGCGTCGCTGCGATGCACCGAGGGCAAGGTGCCGACGACGGGCAGGTCGGGTCGGACGTACGCCAGAGCGGCACGGGACTTCTCGAGATATTCGACGCTGAGCTTGGGTGGCAACGCGACGGGCCATCCGAGCGGCGACAGCCGGGGCTGCGCCCACTGATATCCGTTTCGAACGAGACGACGGAGAGCCGGCGGCCTGACGTAGCGAATCTGCTCGCGCAACGCCGTCGGCAACGGTGACGGCAGCGAGTCCATGCCGCCGACGCCGAACACGACCGCGCCCGCTTTCGGGATCGCTGCCCACACGCGGGGGTCCTGCGTCAGTGCCCACCACACGTCTCGGCTGGTCCAGCCGATCCGAGCGACCAGTTCGACCGTCCACCCCAGCTCCGACGCCACCAGATTGGGCCAGATCCTCGGGTCGTCGACCGGCAGGCCGCCCTTGGGGCCGTAGTAACTGAGCGAGTCCGCCAACACCAGCAGTACCGGCGGCGTCCCCTCGGCCACCGGTGGTGCCGAGTAGTCGTCAGAGGACGTCACTGGCCACCCGCGCCGACGCGTTCCACACGTCCAGACGCCATCCCAGGTCGGCGACGTCGCCGTGGCTGCTGAGCTGCACCCAACTGGTGTTCGACAGCCCGCCGAAGACCGGCCATCGGTCGACGGGAAGATCGAGCAACGCTGCGGTCAGTGCAGCGATCAGGCCGCCGTGCGCAACGAGGACGACCGGATGATCGGCGCCGGACGCACCCCATTCCGGCAGCGCCGCGACCAGTTCCTGTACCACCGGCACACTACGGCGAGCGACGTCGACACGGTTCTCCCCACCGGGCGGAGCCATCTGCGCGTCGGCGCGCCACCGGAGCCGCGCACCCGGTGCCACGGCGTCGACGTCGTGATGCGTCAACCCCTGCCATTCGCCCAGGTGCGTCTCACGCAGGCGTTCGTCCGAGGTGACGGCGAGGCCCGCCGCGTCGCCGAGAGCCGACGCGGTATCGAATGCGCGCTTCAGGTCCGACGAGACGATGCGGAGCGGCGAGCGCGCCGCCAACACGGCGGCCGCGTCCTTCGCCTGCGTGCGACCTAGTTCGGTCAGATCGGTGTCGAGCTGGCCCTGCATACGATCGTTCGCGTTGTATTCCGTCTGACCGTGGCGCAGCAGGATCAACTGCCGCTTCGCAGCGATACTCACTGCTCCGATTCCGAGTCGGCGTCCCGGCGTTCGCCGATGCCGGGAACCTCGACGGTCGGGCAGTCCTTCCACAGACGCTCGAGAGCATAGAAGTTGCGCTCGTCGTTGTGCTGGACGTGGATCACGACGTCGACGAAGTCGAGCAACGCCCACCGGCCCTCACGAGTGCCTTCCTTGCGGACCGGCTTGTATCCCGCCTCGCGCAGTTTGTCCTCGACGTTCTCGACGATCGAGCTGACCTGGCGCTCGTTGGGAGCGGAGGCGATGACGAAGCAGTCCGTGATGACCAACTGCTCCGAGACGTCGAGAACGACGACGTCGGTCGCCAGTTTGTCGTCGGCCGCGAGCGCCGCGATTCGTGCGACGTTCACGGCCTCGTCAGTTGCAGTCACTTAGCTTCTCTCCCACTGGTTCGGGCTCGACTCCTCGGTCACGGAATCGGCCTGCTTGATCTTCTGGGGCACCGGCTCCGACATTGTGACGGAACCGTCGAGGCGTTGCTCGCCTCTGGGTCGATAGAGATTTCTCTTCGAGATGTACTGCACCACGCCGTCGGGCACGAGGTACCAGACCGGCCGATTCTCTGCCGCCCGCAACCGGCAATCCGTCGACGAAATGGCCAGCGCCGGAATTTCGATGAGCGTCAACGCATCGTCCGGAAGCGCCTGCAGGTGGTCCGCGAGGTGCTCGACTCCGAGCTCGAACCCAGGCCTCGACACACCGACGAACTTGGCCAGTTCGAACAGTTCCTCCCAGTTCTGCCAGGTCAGGATACTCTCCAGCGCGTCCGCTCCCGTGATGAAGTACAGCTCGGCGGTCGGGTGCTGGGCTCGAAGGTCACGCAGTGTGTCGACGGTGTACGTCAGCTTCTCGCGGTCGACGTCGACCCGGCTTACCGAGAAACGTGGATTGGACGCGGTCGCGATGACCGTCATGAGATACCGGTCCTCGGCGGGGCTGACCGCCTTGCCTTCCTTCTGCCACGGTGTTCCGGTCGGGACGAAGATGACCTCGTCCAATCCGAAGCTGTTCGCGACCTCGCTGGCAGCGACGAGGTGACCGTGGTGAATGGGGTCGAACGTCCCGCCCATCACACCGAGTCTGCGGACCGCAGGACGGTGTGCAGACGAGTCGCTGGTCTGGGGTGGTCGGTGCACGATTGTCGAGCTTATCTGGCGAGTGTCGTCACACCGGCAGCAGACGTGCGACGAAGTCCGAGAGCTGGACCGCCGAACGACATTCGTACATGCCGATCACCTCGCCGTACACGTTCGCCGCGGAGTCACCGCTCCCCCATTGCCCCTTCGGTTCCGGGTTCAGCCAGTAGGCGTGCTTGGCGACGGACACCGTGCGCGCGAGCGCGTCGGTACCCGGGTCGCGGTAGTTGGTCCGGCCGTCTCCCAGCACCAGAACCGAGGAGCGCGACGTCACCGCCGACGCGTACCCATCGTCGAACGTTCGGAACGCATTCCCGTAGTCGGAGTGGCCGTCGTACGTGATCAGATTCGCTTCCCTGACGATGCGCGTCATCGCGGCGCCGAGGTCCGAGCCGGAGTCGAAGAACTGCGTCACCTCGTCGGTCGAATCGATGAACGCGAAGATCCGGACGCGTGAGAACTGTTCGCGCAGCGCATGAACCAGCAGCAGCGTGAAGTGGCTGAAACCAGCGACGGATCCCGACACGTCGCACAACACGACCAGCTCGGGACGCGCCCGGCGCGGCTTGCGTTGCACGAGGTCGATCGGGACGCCGCCCGTCGACATGGACTTGCGCAGCGTGCGTCGTAGATCGATCGCGCCTGCCCTGCTTCGACTGCGTCGCACGGCCAACCTGCTGGCCAGAAGGCGCGCGAGCGGAGCGACACTGCGTCGAAGCGCAACCATCTCGGTGTCCGACGCGCGAAGGAAGTCGACTTCCTCGGCCAGCTTGGGAACTCCGTAACTCGCGACGCGTTCGCGTCCCAACTGTTCGGCGGCGCGGCGGCGTGTTTCCTGGTCGACCATTCTGCGCAGATCTGCGAGTCGCTGCGCTGCGGTCCGCTTGGCCACCTCGTCCTGGTAACCGCCTGCCGACCGGGTGGACCCGTCGTCCGCCTGACCGAGCAGTCCTTCGAGAATCCTGCTGAGCAGCGTGTCGGGTGCGACGTCGCGTAGCGCTTGATACGCCGAGAACGACGGACCGTTCGTGGACTTGTACTGACCGAGTTCTTCCACCATCTGAGCCGCGAGCAGTTCGGTGAGTTCGACGGCGTCCGGGCTGCCGTCGATCAGCAGCTCGGCGATCAGGTCGCGCAGTGCGGGGAAATCGACCTGCCCGTCCGGTGTGCGCGGCAGCGACGTGTCGATGTTTCCCGACTCCCGATGCCCCGACGCGGCGGGGAACCACAGGTCGAACAGCGCGTCGAACGTGGCCCGATGCGTCGGGCGACGCAGCAGCGAGCACGCGAGCCCCTCGCGCAGCGCCTCCCGGTCCATCAGGTCGAGGACCGACACGACCTTGCCCGCGTCGACGGTCTCCGACGGCCCGACGGCCACACCACGCCTGCGCAACGCCTCGACGAAGTCGACGAGATGACCGGGAAACCCGTGCGGGGAGTGCATGTCAGTTCAGCCGAAGCTCGGCTGCAGCCTTGTCCTGGTCCGACTGGTGCTTGAGCACCACGCCGAGCGTCGTACGCACCGCGTCGTCGTCGAGGGTGTCCAGCCCGAGGGCGAGCAGCGTGCGTCCCCAGTCGATGGTCTCGGCAACCGACGGCAGCTTCTTGAGCTGCATCGCGCGCAGCACACGGACCGTACGGACCATCTGTTCGGCTACGGCTTCCGGAAGCTCGGGCACCCGGCTGGCCAGAATGCGTCGCTCGAGATCGGCGTCCGGGAAATCGAGGTGCAGGAAGAGGCACCGCCGCTTCAGCGCCTCCGACAGCTCGCGCGTCGCGTTCGAGGTGAGCACGACGAACGGGGTGCGCGTCGCCGTGATGGTTCCGAGCTCGGGGATGGTGACGGCGAAATCGCTGAGTATCTCGAGCAGCAGGCCCTCGATCTCGACGTCCGCCTTGTCGGTCTCGTCGATCAGCAGGACCGTCGGTTCCTCACGACGAATGGCCTGCAGAAGCGGCCGCGCGAGCAGGAACTCCTCGGAGAACACGTCGAGCTTGGTCTCGTCCCAATCCTGCGCGCCGCCGGATCCCGACTGGATACGCAGAATCTGTTTCGCGTGGTTCCACTCGTAGAGCGCTCTCGCCTCGTCGACGCCCTCGTAGCACTGCAGTCGAACGAGCTCGGCGCCCGACGTCTGTGCCACCGCCCTGGCCAGCTCGGTCTTGCCGACACCGGCAGGACCCTCGATGAGAAGCGGCTTGCCGAGCCGGTCGGCCAGGAACACGGACGTCGCCGTGGCCTTGTTCGCCAGATATCCGGTCTCGGCGAGTCGTGCGACTACGTCGTCGACACTGCCGAACAAGGGAGGGGAAGTCGGAAGCGCTCGATCCACGTCTGGTGTCCTTTGCTGTCAGCTCATGCTTGTCGGGTGTGGCCTTCGCCCCAGACGATCCACTTGGTGGAGGTCAGCTCGGGAAGACCCATCGGCCCGCGTGCGTGCAACTTCTGCGTCGAGATGCCGATCTCGGCGCCGAACCCGAACTGCTCACCGTCGGTGAACGCCGTCGACGCGTTGACCATGACGGCGGCCGCGTCGACTCGGGTGGTGAACTCCTTGGCGGCCTTCAGATCCGAGGTGACGATGGCCTCGGTGTGGCCGGTGCCGAACGTGTCGATGTGTGCGATCGCCGCGTCGATGCCGTCGACGACCTTCAGCGCGACGTCGAGCGACAGATACTCCTCCGACCAGTCCGTGTCCGTCGCCGGAACCAAACCGGGCAGGTCGCCGTGTACGACGACGCTGTGCGCCTGCAGCGCCTGCAGCAACTGTGGCACGGCGGTCTCCGCGACGGCCGCGTCGACCAAGATGGTCTCGGCGGCGTTGCACACGCTGACGCGTCGGGTCTTGGCGTTCAGCACGATCCTCTCGGCCATCTCGAGGTCTGCTGCCGCGTGCACGTAGACGTGGCAGTTACCGACGCCCGTCTCGATGGTCGGAACCGTGGCGTCGCGCACGACCGCCGAGATCAACCCTGCGCCTCCGCGAGGAATGACGACATCGACGAGACCACGAGCCTGGATGAGGTGGGTCACGGACGCTCGGCTCGCGCTGGAAAGCAGCTGTACGGCGTCCACCGGTAGGCCGCGCGCAGCGAGCGAACCCTGGATCGCGTCGACCAGGGCAGCGTTGGACCGTGCAGCCGACGACGAGCCGCGCAGCAGCGCGGCGTTGCCGGACTTGAACGCGAGCCCGAACGCGTCGACGGTGACGTTGGGACGAGCCTCGTAGACCATGCCGACGACGCCGAGCGGAACCCGCAGTTGGCGAATGTCCAGGCCGTTGGGAAGCGTCGATCCGCGTACGACCTCGCCGACGGGGTCGGGCAGCCCGGCCACCTGACGTAGTCCTGCGGCAATGCCGTCGATTCGCGCCTCGGTCAGGCGAAGTCGGTCAAGCAGTCCCTCGTCGGTCCCCGCGGCGCGAGCAGCGTCGACATCCTCGGTATTCGCTGCGATGACCTGCGGCGCGGCGGCCAGCACCGCGTCGGCTGCCGCATGCAGCGCCGCATCCTTCTCTGCGGTGGTCAGCAGGGCCAGTGCCCGCGACGCCACCCGTGCACGCCGAGCTGCAACGTGCACCTGCTCACGCTCGTCCGTACCGCCGGTGGCCTGAGACTCCGCAAAGGATGGTGCAGTCATGCACTACACAGTAACCAGAACGGCCCGGCGGGTTGCAGCGTGATCGAGGGAATGCACCTCCGCTCGGGTGGGTTACCGAAACGGCGAGTGTATTTCGACGAAGGAGAGTTTCTTGAGTGCCCTGTTCGAACCCCTGACCCTGCGCGGCGTGACGTTCCCGAATCGCGTGTGGATGGCACCGATGTGCCAGTACTCCGCCGATACCGCAGGTGACCGCGTCGGAGCGCCGAACGACTGGCATCGGACCCATCTGATCAGTCGTGCGCTCGGCGGAGCGGGTCTCATTCTGACGGAGGCCTCTGCGGTGAGCCCGGACGGGCGAATCAGTCCAGCGGACCTCGGAATCTGGAACGACACGCAGACCGAGGCGTTCGCCGAGATCGTCGCGAAGATCGAGGAGCACGGCTCGGTTCCGGGGATCCAGCTCGCACACGCAGGACGGAAAGCGTCGACGACCGCTCCGTGGCTCGGCGGCAAGTCCATTCCTGCCGACGAGGAACTCGGATGGGAGACCATCGGACCCAGCGCTGTCGCGTTCGGTGACTACTCGACGCCGCGCGCCGCGACGACCGAGGACATCTCGCGGATCGTGCGCGACTTCGTCGCCGCGGCGGAACGGTCGTTGCGCGCCGGCTTCAAGGTCGCGGAAATCCATGCCGCGCACGGGTATCTGGTGCACCAGTTCCTGTCCCCCGCCAGCAACACTCGCACCGACGAGTACGGCGGCGACTTCGCCGGCCGTACCCGGTTGCTCGTCGAGATCGTCGACGCGGTGCGTGAGGTCTGGCCTGCCGAACTGCCACTGTTCGTCCGTGTCTCCGCAACCGATTGGCTCGACGAGGACACCGAGGGTCTCGAGGCGCCGAGTTGGACGTCGGATCAGACCGTCGCGCTCGTTCAGTTGCTGGCCGACCACGGCGTCGACTTGATCGATGTGTCCACCGGCGGCAACGTGCGCGCGAAGATCCCGGTCGAACCCGGCTACCAGGTTCCGTTCGCGAAGCGAGTGCAGAACGAGACGAAAATCCCTGCCGCGGCCGTCGGCCTCATCACCGAACCGAAGCAGGCCGAGGACATCGTGTCCTCCGGTGAGGCGGAGGCCGTCCTGCTCGCCCGTGAACTGCTGCGCGACCCGTACTGGCCCCGCCGCGCGGCGCGCGAACTCGGTGCGGACATCGCGCCCGCCGTGGCTCCGCAGTACGAGCGCGCTTTCTGATCCACGTGCACGAAAATACGTAGCCCGCTGTGTATTTTCGTGCACATGGGGTCAGCTCGAGACGAAACCGAGCTTCTTGTCGACCACGTTCTCGAGATCGGTCGACGACGCATACCGCTCGAAATTCGCGACGAACAGATCCGCCAGGCGGCGGCGCCAGCCCACGGCGTCGCCGCTCATGTGCGGTGTGACGACGACGTTCTCGGCAGACCACAGAGGGCTGTCCTCCGGCAACGGTTCGGTGTCGAACACGTCGAGCGCCGCCCCGCCGACGTGACCACTGCGTAGCGCGTCGAGAAGCGCTGCGCTGTCGAGTAATTCACCGCGCCCGACGTTCACGACGCGAACACCCGGTTTGGCCGCGGCGAGCACGTCTGCATCGACGACCCGCCGCGTCGCGTCGGTCAGCGGGGCGATGAGAATCAGATAGTCGACGTCGTGCACCACCTTTGCCAGCGTCGAACTGGCATGCACGACACCGAAATCGGGGTCCCCGTCGCGAGAGGTGCGTCCGACGCCACTGACCTTCATGCCCACCGCCGTCAGGATGCGGGCGATTTCACGGCCGATGGCGCCGGTACCCACCACCATCGCGTGTGTGGTGTCGATCAGTTCCGTTTCTCGATGCCGCCATTCGCGTCGCTGCTGCAGCTGCGCGGACACCGCGGAATCCTTGGCGAACGCCAGGATCTGGCCGAGTACGAATTCGGCGATGGGACGGTCGAAAACTCCTCGCGAATTGGTCACGACGACATCGGATTCCGCGAGAGCGTCGAACATCAGCGAGTCGACGCCCGCCGCGGCGATGTGAATCCATCTCAGCGAATCGCAACGATCCCACACATCGGGGACCGCCGACGAGAAGAAATCCCACAGCAGCAGGACGTCCGCGCCGGGCATGGCGTCCCCGAGGGTATCCGCCGTGGCGTAACGCACCTCGGCCACAGCGGATACCGCGTCCAGCCCCTCGGGGAGGTGATCGGCGTGGAGGACGACGACGATCGGCCGATCGACCGTCAACCCTTGTACCCCACCAGCTCGACGCCCGACGCCGCGACCTCGTCGTCGTTGTCACCTGGACACTGGGTGCCGCGCAACGAACGTCCTGCAGTTTCCGGCATCAGCAGAATCGGAACGAAAGCGATTGCGGCAGCCAGCATCATGTAGAAACCGGGCACCAGGTTGGAGCCGGTCCGGTCGATCAGGAACGTCAGGATCAGAGGTGCGGTACCGCCGAACAACGACGTCGAGACGTTGTAGCCGATCGCGAACGCGCCGTACCGAACCTGCGTCGGGAACAGCGCGGGCAGCGTCGACGACACGCACGAACACATGATGACCAGCAGGATGCCGAGACCCAGCAGACCGATCGTCTGACCGACCAGTCCGGTGTTGATGATGAGCAGGAACAGCGGCACGCTGAACACGAAGTAGCCGACGCACGCCGCCAGGAGCAGAGGCTTTCGGCCGACGCGGTCGGACAGCGATCCGATCGGGTTGATGATGGCCATCATGACGAGCATGATCACGACCAGCGTGAAGTTGGACTGAGTCGTGCTGTGCCCCAACGTGTCACTGAGGTACGACGGCAGGAACGTGAGCACCGTGTAGTAGGCGATGTTCAGCAGCAGAACGAATCCCATCAGGATGAGAATGCGCTGCCAGTACGTCATCGTGGTCTTGAGCGACGCGATCGCGCCGCCACCCTCCGAGCCCTCGGAGACGGTCTCGCCGTCGGCCTTCGCCTCGGAGAACACCGGCGAATCTTCGAGTCGCGTGCGGAGCCACAGCGCGATGATGCCGAGGGGCAACGTCACGAGGAACGGAATTCTCCAACCCCATGCCTCCATCGTGTCGTCGCCGAGACCGAGGTTGAGCAACGTGCACAGAGTGGCGCCTGCGACAGTGCCTGCGAGAGTGCCGAATTCGAGGAACGAACCGAAGAATCCGCGACGCTTGTCCGGGGCGTATTCCGCCATGAACACGGCGGCGCCACCGTATTCGCCACCGGTGGAGAACCCCTGCACGAGCCGGCAGACGAGGAGCAGGATCGGCGCGAGGATGCCGACGGTGTCGAAGGTCGGCAGAATGCCGATCGCTGCGGTCGCGACCGACATCATCGTGACGGTCAGGACCAGCACCTTCTGGCGACCGATACGGTCACCGAGTGGTCCGAGAACGATTCCGCCGATCGGGCGAATGATGAACGACGCCGCGAGAACCGCGAACGTGGACAACAGGCTGGCCCCGCCGTCCTCCGACGGGAAGAAGTTCGCGGCGACGTAGACGGCCAGGTAGCCGTAGACCGCGTAGTCGAACCATTCGACGGCGTTACCGAGTGCAGAGCCACCGATGGCTCGATGCAGAACTTTCTTCTCCTCCGGGTTCAACTCTTTGGTGTCCGGCGGATAACCGGTGGTCGAACTGTCGGACTCGCTACTGCTAGACCCACTACTGGAAGATCGTGTCACGGTCCATTACCTCTCGCTTTGTGAACAACGTGGAGCGTCGGGCAGGTACTTCGCAGCGTTTCACACTACGGAAGCAAAAATTCGACTTTTCGCACTACCCCTAGGTTTTTGTCATAACTGCTGGTCGCACAATGGTTCTGGACGCCATCAATGCGTACGCCCTTGCGCTGTCGCACAATTGCCGAACCGACACCGATTCGTCGGGCTGGTGAGCCTGCGTTTCTATTTCTCCTGGGCCGAACACGACGGTCGGTGTACCCAGATCGCGCGCGACGAAACCTCCGTCGCACGACGCCGTCCACACGTCGGTTCCGCGGAATCCTGCCGCATCGGTGACGGCGCCGACGACCGTGCCGACGACAGCGGCATCGATCGAGGTCAGGAAACCGGGCATCTCCATCGCGACATCGACCGACACGTCGATTCCATCGCCTGTGATGCCCGCTGCGCGGACACGGTTCGCCAGGTGTGCTGCGATGTCGTGCGCATCCTCGCCGGGAAGAAGCCGGCGGTCGGCGGTGATGACGCAGCGATCCGCGACCATCGAGGTACCCGTGCCGCCCGCGATCGTTCCGACGTTCCACGTGCCCGGCCCCAGGGTGGGGTGCGCGGATGCCCTCAGTTCCTCGGCCATGGTGTCGAGGAGCCCGACGATGCGCGCGGCTGAGGAGATCGCATTGCGACCGTTGCTGGGCCGCCCCGCGTGTGCGGACCGACCGGTCACCGTGATCTCGAGATTCGCAGCGCCCCGGCATCCGACGATGGTCACCAGATCCGTCGGCTCGGCGACGATGCACGACGCATACGTCCTCCGATGCGGCGCACGCACGTACGCGCGAATGCCGAGTCCGGTGTCCTCTTCGTCGACGAGACACGCGAGCGACACCGGTGAAGCACCCACCGCGCCTGCCTCTTTCAACGCAGCCATGGCCATGACGACCGCTGCGAGACCACCTTTCATGTCGCACGCTCCACGGCCGAACAGTCGGCCGTCTCGCACCGTTGCGCGGAACGGGTCGGACGTCCATCCGCTCCCCGCCGGAACGACGTCGGAGTGGCCGACGAACAGCACCCCCGGCTCGTCGGAACCGCCCACCGACACAACGACATTGGGACGACCGGGCGCGACATCGTCGATCTCGACGTCGAATCCGAGAGCGCGACAATGCTCGTCGAGTACTGCCGCGACGGAGCCCTCCGTGCTGCCGGGGTTCTCACCACCGGCATCGATCAGCGCCGACGCCAGGGACACGATCGCGTCGTCGTCGATACGTTCGAGAATTCGACGCTCGAGGGCGTCCGTCATCGACGGGAGCTACCCGATCGTGCGTCGACGACCTTGTCGACCGCCACCGCAAGGCGTTTCACACCCTCGTCGATCCGATCCGGAGTCGACGACGCGAAGCACAGCCGCAGCGAGTCGTGGAACGCGCCCGCGACCGAGAGTGCAGGTCCGGGAATGTAGGCAACACCCTCGGCCAGTGCGACTTCGAACAATTCCTGCGTCGAGATCGACGCGGCCTCGCCGCGCAACGTGGCCCACAGGAAGAATCCACCCTCGGGGTCGGTGGTCACGAGGCTGTCGCCGAAGTACGTCGCGATGCTCTGCTGCATGGCGATCTTCCGTGGGCGGTAGACCGCCGCGAGCGACCGAAGATGAGCGTCGAGGTACCCGCGTCGAATGAATTCGGCGATCATCCGTTGGTTCGGCAGGTTGGTGCACGTGTCCATCGCCTGCTTCGCGTTGATGATCAGCTGCCGAGCCTCGGGGGCGGCGTCCACCCATCCGACGCGTAGGCCCGGAGCGATCATCTTGGAGAACGTGCGTACCGAGAACACGAGCGGATCGTTCGGGCTCAGCGACGGGAAGCTCGGAATGTGCTCGCCCTCGAATCGGAGAAGCCCGTACGGGTCGTCGTCGAGGATCACCGAACCCCATGCGTGCGCGAGCTCGAGCAACATGGTCCGACGCGCGAGCGACATCGTTGTACCCGAGGGGTTCTGGAAGTTCGGGATGACGTAGATCATCTTGGGGCGTCTGCCCGCGCGCTCGACCAGCTCCGGGAGGGCCTCGACGACGAGACCGTCGGAATCCATCGGCGCTTCGAGAACGTCGCCTCCGTAGCTCAGAATCGTCGCCGTTCCGTTCGTGTACGTCGGACTTTCGACGATCACCAGATCTCCCGGATCCACGAACAACTTGCACGCGAGGTCGAGACCCTGCATACCACCGGAGGTGATGACGAGTCGGTCCGCCGACGTCGGCTCCCCCACCGAATCCAGATAGCCGAGCAGCGCGTCGAGCAACGCCGGATCACCCTCGGTCGCAGCGTAATCCATCGCATCGGCCGTCAGGACCGACGACGCGATCTCCGAGAACGCCTGCGCCGGAACCGTTTCGGCGGCAGGTGATCCCATGGCGAATCGAACGATGTCATGCTTCTGCGACGCGAGGAGCGATGTCGAGGAGTCGATCACCGAACCCACGAGCTTGTCGGTGCGCATCGCCCAGGGCAGTGTGGTCGCAATCATTTCACTCCTTCGTCAGCAGGTGCCGCGGGAAGGACGTGAACGTCTCGACTCCGCTGTCGGTTACTCGGACGGCCTCGGATACCTCGTATCCGTAGTCGTCCATCCACATTCCCCCGATGATGTGGAAGGTCATGTTCTCGGCGAGAACCGTGTCGTCGTCGGTGCGGATGCTCACCGTGCGCTCGCCCCAGTCGGGTGCGTAGGCGATGCCGATCGAGTACCCGATGCGCGACGGCTTGTGCAAGCCGTGCTCGGCGAGAGCGATGTTCCAGGTCTGCGCCAGATCGCTGGTCGTGGCACCGGGACGAACGGCGTCGAGAACGGCGTTCAAGGCCTCGCCGGTCGACTTCGCCAGATAGTCGAGCCGCGTGCTCGGAGTGCCGAGGACGATCGTGCGGGCCATCGGGACGTGGTACCGACGGAACACACCGGCCAACTCGACGACGGTGGTCTCACCGGCGATGAAAGCTTGATCGGACCACGTCAGGTGAGGTGTGTCCGCGCCCGCACCGGTGGGAAGCATGGGCACGATTGCCGGGTGGTCACCGCCGAAGGCGTCGGTGCCCTTCACCTGCGCGCTCATGATGGCGGCGGCCGCGTCGCACTGCCGCCGTCCGATCTCGACCGATTCGAACGCCGCCTCCATCGCCGATTCGCACACACGCGCGGCGCCCCGCATCAGATCGATCTCGGCGGGTGACTTCACGACGCGCACCCAGTTGACCAACTCGTAGGAATCGGTGAATCGATACTCGGGCAGTGCCTTGACGAGAACCTCGAAGGCGCGCGGGCTGAAGTAGTAGGAATCCATCTCCAGACCGACCTGGCCGTGCGAGAAGTTGTTCACCACACCGAGTTCCCGCAATTTCTGGCCGACCCACACGAACGGGTGCGTATCTTTGCGCTGCACGAACGTTTCGGGGTAGCCGAACGTCTGATCCTGCGGCAACCACGACGTCCGGAATGCGCCTGCCGCGTCCATCGCCCGCGCGAAGAAGTACAGCTCTCCTTCGAGTGGGACGTACAGCATCTGCGGGGTGTAGAACGACAAAGCGTTGTAGCCCAACAGGTAGTAGAGGTTGGACGGGTCGGTCACGATGAGGGCCGTCAGATTCTGCCGGGTCATGCGTTCCCGCACCGCGGCCAGACGACGGGAGTACTCGTCCTCGGTGAAGGTGATCGGCGTGCTGTTCGGCAGATCCACGTATTCGGCGAGACCCGGTGCATGCTCCGGTCCGACTGCGCTGGTGAGCGCGACGACGGGATGTTCGTTCTCGTTCACTGGTACCCCCTTTCGAGATGTCGCGGACGGCAGGGACCAGCCTGTACGCGTTTTGCAGATTGTTGACAATCAGGCTAGGTGCTGAAACCCAGCCACTGCAAGGGATGTCGTGTTACTTCTGCGTTGCGGACAGCCGACGGCAGCCCGGACCGCTCAGGACGAGGCCAGGAGTGGTACGTGCTCGGCGGGGGCCGACTCCGCCGCCATCGCCGTCGTCAGATCGTGGACGGCCGTGTCCATGTGCTCGTGCAGGCCCGCTTCGAGCGCCGCCCAATCCGAGCCGAGCAACAGGTCGACGAGCAATTGATGTTCCTCGACGAGCGCTTCCGGCCGGTAGTACGCAGTTTCCAAGTTGGCCATGCAGATTCGCGCTTCGGCCGCAAGCGTCGCGTACATCCGAGACATCCTGCTGTTCGACGTCGCCGCCACCAACGCGGTGTGGAAGGCCAGGTCACGCTCGGCGAGCCCGAGCCAGTCGGCACGATCGATGAACGGCTGCATCTGACCGACGATGTCCGACAATTCCACCGCAGTGGACTTCAGGACCGCGAGATCTCCGTTCACGAGCGTCCACGCGGCACCCACCTCGATCGCGGCGCGCGCCCCGTAGATCTCGGCGACGTCGTCGACACTGAGTTCGACGACGAAGACACCGCGGTTCCGGTAGCTGACGAGCAGACCTTCCTGATTGAGACGCTGCAACGCCTCGCGTACCGGGCCACGTGAAATCTGAAGCTCTGCAGCGACATTCGCCTCGTTGATCTGCTCCCCTGGTGCGTAGGAGCCGTCGATGATGCGATCGCGGATCTGATCCGCGATCACCATCGAGGTGTTCCGCGCATCGATCGGCGTCAGCCGCCTCGAACCGGTCATCGTCATGCCTCCTGTCAAGACCTCGGGATCGCAAAGTATTTGTATTCCAAGAACTCGTCTATGCCAACCTTGCCACCCTCACGACCGAGCCCGGATTGCTTGACGCCTCCGAACGGCGCCGCCGGATTGGACACCAATCCTGTGTTGAGTCCGACCATGCCGACCTCGAGCCGCTCCCCCATGCGCAGCGCGCGGTCGATGTCCTGCGTGAACACGTACCCGACCAGTCCCCACTCGGTGTCGTTCGCGAGCGCGATCACTTCGTCCTCGGTGTCGAACGGTACGACCGCGGCGACGGGGCCGAAGATCTCGGTCGACATGAGATCGGAGGACGCGTCGACGTCGTCGAGCACGGTGGGCGGATAGAAGTAGCCGGGTCCGTCGTCCTGGATCCCGCCGACCACCGCACGAGCCCCCCGCGACAGTGCGTCGTCGACGAGGCGTTGCACCTTGGCGCGTCCGTCCTGGTCGATCAGCGGACCCACCTCGACACCGTCCCGGGCGCCGGCACCGACCGTCAGCGACCCCATGCGCGCGCCGAGCTTGTCGGCGAATTCCTTTGCGACGCTGCGGTGGACGAAGAATCGATTGGCGGCGGTGCACGCCTCCCCCATGTTGCGCATCTTGGCGACCATCGCCCCGTCGACCGCTCGATCGATGTCGGCGCCCTCGGCCACGATGAACGGTGCGTTGCCACCGAGCTCCATCGACGCCCGCATGACGGTCGGTGCAGCCTGCGCCAGCAAGATCTTGCCGACCTCGGTCGAGCCGGTGAAGCTGATCTTGCGCGCGAGGCCGCTCGACATCCACGAGCCGACGACGTCCGACGCGTTCGTCGTCGGAACGACGTTGACGACACCGTCGGGCACGCCCGCCTCGTGAAGGATGTCCGCGAGCGCCAGCGCGGTCAACGGAGTCTGCTCGGCGGGCTTGAACACGACGGTGCATCCCGCAGCCAGCGCAGGCCCGATCTTGCGGGTACCCATGGCCAGCGGAAAGTTCCACGGCGTCACCAGAATGCACGGCCCGACGGGCGCACGCGTGACGATGATGCGGTTCTTGCCGTCGCCGGTCGACGTGTGATCACCCGAGATGCGTACCGCCTCCTCGGAGAACCATCGAAAGAATTCCGCGCCGTAGGCGACTTCGCCGCGGGCGTCGGCCAGCGGTTTGCCCATTTCGGCGGTGATCACGGCGGCCAGTTGCTCCGTGCGCTCGACGATCAGCTCGAATGCCCGACGCAGGATGTTGCTGCGTTCGCGAGGAGCCGTCGCAGCCCAGGCCTCCTGCGCATCGGCGGCGGCAGTCATCGCAGCTTCTGCATCGGCGACCGTTCCATCGGCGACGGCGGCGATCACCTCACCGGTGGCAGGGTCGACGACGTTGAATGTCGCCTCCGTATCGCGCCACGCACCGGCGATGAAAAGTCCTGTCGGAGTATCGATGTGGGGTCGAGTAGTTGTCGCGGTCACCGGAGCCGCTCCTTTCCGTAGTGGGCGGCGATCATCGCTGATTCGGTCACAGCGCACGCTTCAAGGTCCGGGCGAGCGCGTCGACGCCCTCGGCGATCTCGTCGTCGGTCACCACCAACGCAGGAATTACACGGACGACGTTGCCCATCCCTCCACACGTGAGCAGCAACAGGCCTTCGGAGATCGCGGTCTGCTGCACACGGGTCGCGGCGGCCGCGTCGGGTGCACCTGCGTCGTCGACGAATTCGAGCGCGAGCATCAGACCGACGCCACGTGCATCACCGATCGCCGAGTACTGCTCTTTCAGACCCCGGAGACCGTCGAGCAGCGCAGCGCCCTGCTTGGCCGCGTTCTCGACGAGACCCTCGTCGCGGACGACGTCGAGCGTTGCGATGGCCGCGGCCGCGGCGACCGCGTTGCCGCCGTATGTCCCGCCCTGCGAACCCGGCCATGCCTTCGACATCAGCTCGGTGGACGCCGCGATCGCCGAGATCGGGAAGCCCGACGCGAGCCCCTTGGCCGTGATCACGATGTCGGGCTTCGCTGCCGAATGCTCGTGACCCCAGAACTTGCCGGTGCGTCCGACGCCTGCCTGCACCTCGTCGACGACGAACACGATGCCGTGCCTGTCCGCGCGTTCGCGCAGTCCTTCGAGGAACGCGGGCGGGGTCTGGATGTAACCGCCGTCGCCGAGGACCGGTTCGATGATGAACGCCGCGGTGTCGGCGGGACTCGAGACGGTGGCGAGCAGGTAGTCGAGCTCCTTCAGCGCGAAGGCCACTGCGGTGTCGACGTCCCAGCCGTAACGAAACGCGTACGGGAACGGTGCGATGTGGACGCCGCCCATGATCGGCGAGAAGCCGGACCGAAATTTCGTGCCCGCGGTGGTGAGCGACGCAGCCGCGACGGTCCGGCCGTGGAATCCGCCGTGGAAGGCGATGATGTTCGGACGCCCGGTTGCCATGCGCGCCAGACGAATCGACGCCTCGACTGCCTCCGACCCGGAGTTCGCGTAGAACACGCTGTCCAGACCGGCCGGCAGGACATCGCCGAGCTTCTCGGTCAGCTCGAGGAGGGGCTTGTGCATGACGGTCGTGTATTGCGCATGGATGATTTTGCCGACCTGCTCGCGCGCGGCCTCGACGACCCTTGGATGGCAATGCCCGGTGCTGGTGACGCCGATCCCCGTCGTGAAGTCGAGGTACCGGTTCCCGTCCGTCCCGTGAATCCAACTGCCGATCGCATGGTCCACGACGACAGGGGTCGCCTGCTTCAGGGCTGGACTGAGGTGAGTGGTCGACGCTGTCATGCGCTCCATCGTGGGCGCAGTATTGCCGATTGTCAACAATCTGCAACTGACTTTTGGGCGCCCCCACCCGCCCCATTTCCGGACCGAATGTCACGTTCGGTCACTCGGAGTAAGCGAGGGACGCCCTCGCTGGTGTTCGGGCGTTCGGCGCCCACCGGACCGAATGACGCATTCGGTCACTCTGAGTAAGCACGGGACGCCCTCGGTCCGTCTCACCCCTCCCCCGCACCCTCACCCCGGCCGCATAGTGTCATCCCATGCACGCGACGCGAGTGACCGTTCTGGGCAGCATCAACATGGACCTGACTGCGGTTACCGACCACCTCCCCGCTCCGGGCGAGACGGTTCTCGGCGACGCGTTCGCGACCGCGCAGGGCGGCAAGGGCGCGAATCAAGCGATCGCTGCGGCCCGCTCCGGCTCCGAGACCACATTCCTCGGAGCGGTCGGCGACGACGCGTTCGCGACCGACCTCGCCGCGCGGCTGCGCGATGCATCCGTCGACGCGTCCCTGCTGCGCCGCACCGACGGGCCGAGCGGCATCGCCGTCATCACGGTCGACACGAAGGGCGAGAACTCGATCGTTGTCGTTCCCGGGGCCAACGCGCTCGTCACCGATCCGACCGGCGAGGAACTCGACGCCATCGCCGAATCCGATGTTCTGTTGTGCCAGTTCGAGATTCCGCTGTCCACGGTCACAGCGGCAGCACAACACGCGCGACGGAACGGGACTCTCGTCGTACTGAATCCCTCTCCCGTGCACGCCGCGCCGGACGAGCTTCTCGATGCGGTCGACGTTTTGGTCCTCAACGAGGCCGAGGCCGCGGCACTCGGCTCCGACCTGCTGGAACGCGTCACGCATGTCGTGACGACCCTCGGCGCATCCGGCGCACGCTACTCCGGGCCTGCAGGCGAATTCGCCGTCCCCGCACCCGTCGTCGACGCGATCGACACCACCGGCGCAGGCGACGCGTTCACCGGTGCGCTGGTGGCCGAATGGCCGAAGGGTCCGGAGGCCGCGGTCCGATGGGCTTGTGCAGCGGGCGCATTCGCGGCGACCCGACGCGGCGCGGGAGCGTCGTCGGGCACACGGGCCCAGATCGAGTCCGTACTCGCATGACACTCTCCCCACGCGTCCCGGATCTCACGGCGCTCGACGTGATGGTGTCGGTCGCTCGGCTGGGCAGCATGAGCGCCGCAGGGCGTGAACACGGCATGAGTCAGCAGGCGGTCAGTGCGAGAATCCGTGCAGCCGAACGCGATATCGGGTTGCGCGTCTTCCATCGCACGACGAGCGGAGTGGAACTCACTCCCGAAGGCGTTGCCGTGTTGGAGTGGGCCGAGAGCGTCCTGACCGCGGCCGACACGTTCGCGACGGGCGTTCAGTCCCTGCTGCAGGAAGACCGGGCACACCTGACGGTGGCGGCGAGCATGACGGTCGCCGAGCATCTGGTGCCGGGATGGGTCGTCATGATGCGCTCGCGCTACCCCGACGTCACCACCCAGGTGCGGCTGATGAACTCGACCGAGGTGGCGCAGCACGTCCTCGACGGGCGTGCGGATCTGGGATTCGTCGAGGGCCCCGATGTCCCGTCCGGGCTCGGCGTGCGCGTGGTGGCGGCCGACGAACTGGTCGTCGTCACCGGGGCCGGCCATTCGTGGGCGCGTCGCGGATCGGTCACCGTCGACGAGTTGGCCGCGACACCGCTGGTTCAGCGCGAGCCTGGTTCCGGAACGCGAACGACCTACGAGAACACCGTGCACCCGTCGGCGCAGCCGCTGCTCGAGCTGAACTCGGTGACCGCCATCAAGTCGGCGGTGGCAACGGCGCACGCGCCCGGCGTTCTGTCGTCACTCGCGGTCGACACCGATATTCGGGACGGTCGACTGATCCGCGTCGTCGTCGACGGCCTCAGCATGCCGCGTCAGCTCCGCGCGATCTGGAACCGACAGGAACCACTGCGTGGGCCACGACGGGATTTCCTCGACATTGCGGCAGGCAGCTGAGTCACGCTGCGATGGCCACTCCGACCGCGCAGGCGCCGACCGACAGGACCAGCGTCGCGACCGCGTTGGCCAGCGCCGACAGACGTCGGCCCTGCTGCATCAGCCGCACGGTCTCGACACTGGCAGTACTGAAGGTCGTGTAGCCGCCACAGAAGCCGGTGCCGACGACGGTCTGCAGATCGCTCGATGCGCCGTCGAACAGGACCAGTCCGGCGATGAATCCGAGCAGCAGCGATCCGGAGATGTTGATGGCCACCGTCGCCCACGGAAAAGCGCCGCGCAGCTTCGTCCTGACGACGGAGTCGAGCGCGAATCGGGCGACGGCACCGAGCGCCCCGGCGATCGCGAGAGCGAGGACGATCACTGTGTTCCCCTGTTCCGATGCGACGCGACCGCGATGCCCGCCCACGCCGCGAGAGCACCGAGCACGACGCTGACGACGCCGTACAGCACTGCCGTCACCGCGTGACCGTCGCGCGTCGAGATCACGGCTTCGAGCGCGAGTGTGCTGTACGTGGTGAAGGCACCACAGAATCCCGTGCCGGCGAACAGCCGAAGTCGTTGCCGCACACCGGTGTCAGGCCCCCGCCGGGCCAACGCCTCCAGCAACGAGCCGAGCACGAACGCCCCGACGACGTTGATCGCGAACGTCGCGACAGGCCAGTCCGGCGTCCGGTGCGGAATCGCCGTCTCGATCGCGTGACGAGCCAGGGTGCCGACCACACCGCCGGCGAACACCAACAGCAACGCCAGCGGTTGCCGGTGCAGAGGTCGGAGCGAGGCCGCCGTCGCGGTGACGACGTCCGGATCCGTCGGTAACTCGTCGTGTGGGTCACCGTGCGAGGACTCCGCCGGGTCGTCTCCCTGTGTCGACATGCCACCTCCTCCGGCAGGAGCCTAGCCCCGGCTCCGCACCGGACTCTGTCGGACGCGTGCGGCACCATGGGGCCATGACCACATCGGAAGCACCCACGACCGATCTTCGCGACGACGCCGAACGTCTCCTCGGCGAGTTGGCCGGGCCCGGCGCCCGGCTGCGCGAGGATCAGTGGACCGCCATCGAGGCACTGGTCGTGGGCCGACGGCGCGCTCTGGTGGTGCAGCGCACCGGGTGGGGAAAGTCGGCGGTCTACTTCATCGCCGCCAAGCTGCTGCGCGAGCAGGGCCTCGGCCCGACCGTCATCGTCTCTCCTCTGCTGGCGTTGATGCGCAACCAGGTCGCCTCGGCCGAACGTGCAGGGGTGCGCGCGGCCACGATCAACTCGGGCAACATGACCGAGTGGGAGGACGTGCACGCAGACGTGGCGGCCGGCCGTCTCGACGTCCTGCTCGTCAGCCCCGAGCGGCTCAACAATCCGGACTTCCGGGACCAGGTGCTGCCGTCGCTCGCCGCGGACGCAGGTCTCGTCGTCGTCGACGAAGCGCACTGTGTGTCCGATTGGGGTCACGACTTCCGTCCCGACTATCGACGCATTCGTACCCTCATCTCCGAATTGCGCGACGGCATTCCGGTGCTCGCCACCACTGCGACGGCAAACGACCGCGTCGTCGCCGACGTCGCGGCACAGCTCGGCGTCGGCGGCAGCGACACCGTCGTTCTCCGCGGTGGGCTCGAGCGCGAATCGCTGCACCTGTCGGTGGTGCAGATCGAGAACACCACCGAACGCGCCGCGTGGCTCGCATCCCGTTTGGCCGAACTCCCCGGGTCCGGCATCGTGTACACGCTGACCGTGTCCGCCGCCCACGATCTCGCGAGCCTGCTGTCCGACCAGGGTCTGGCTGTCGCTGCGTACACGGGCCAGACCGATCCGACCGAACGCGAATCGCTCGAGGCGGACCTGCTGAACAACGAGGTCAAGGCGTTGATCGCGACGTCTGCGCTCGGCATGGGCTTCGACAAACCGGATCTGGGCTTCGTGGTCCACATGGGCGCGCCGTCGTCGCCCATCTCCTACTACCAGCAGGTGGGCCGTGCCGGGCGTGCCACCGAGCGCGCCGAGGTCATCCTGCTCCCCGGGCACGAGGACCGGCAGATCTGGAGTTACTTCGCGTCGGTCGCGTTCCCCCGGGAGCACGTCGTGCGGCAGGTGATCGAGGTGCTCGACGAGGTGAAGCCGCAGTCGACTCCGGCGCTCGAGCCGCTCGTCGACCTGAACCGGAGCCGTCTCGAGATGGTACTGAAGGTGCTCGACGTCGACGGCGCCGTCCAGCGCGTACGGGGCGGCTGGATCGCCACCGGACAACCGTGGGTGTACGACGCGTCGCGCTACGAACGGCTGGAGCAGGCAAGAGACTCCGAGCAGCAGGCGATGATCGACTACCAGCGCACCGACGGGTGCCGCATGGAATTCCTACGACGACAGCTCGACGACCCGGAACTCGCGGAGGGCGCCGATCCTTGTGGCCGCTGTGACAATTGCACAGGGCAGTCTTACTCGGTGCAGGTCGAGGAAGCCGCACTCGAATCGACCAGGGCCCGCCTGGACCGACCGGGCGTGGATCTACCGCCGCGGAAGCAATGGCCGAGCGGTATGAAGAAGCTCGGCGTGTCACTGTCCGGCAAGATTGCCGACGGCCCGCGACCCGGCCGAATCCTGGGTAGGCTCACCGACCTGGGCTGGGGCGCCAGGCTGCGTCAGCTGCTCGACGGCCCCGACGGTCCCGCGCCTGCGGCATTGCTCGACGGCTGTATCAGCGTCCTCGCGAACTGGGATTGGGAGACCAGGCCCACCTCCGTCATCGCGCTCGAGTCCGACACACACCCACAGCTCGTTCGATCCGTGTCGAGCGAGCTCGCACGTATCGGTAGGCTCGACGACCTGGGCATCCTCGCCCCTCGGCCGGACCACCCACCCGTGTCGGCCGCCAATTCGGCATTCCGCGTCGCCGGGCTGATCGATTCCTGGGACGTACCGGACCTGACCAGCACCGATGGCCCGGTTCTGCTGCTGGACCTGCTGACCGACAGCGGCTGGACCTTCACGTGCGCGTCGGTCGCGCTCCGCCAGGCCGGAGCAGCGGCTGTCCTACCGTTCGCTCTTGCGACTCCCAAGTAGCCCGGGCTCCGCCTCCGAGACAACTCTGGGTCGATCACAGAAGACGATAAGTCCACCCTGTGCATCGACGTTTTTTGACTCGAAGCATCGTCGCTGTCTCGCGCGGGCGTTACCTCGAATCCCACGAATGTGACCAGCCTCACATTCACCCTCTTACCTGGGAAAGCGACAAGGTTTATCGAACCAATTTCCGGGGGTACATGAAATGCCATGGTCACCTTGTTACGTTGGTATTTCCTATGAAGCCCGCACAGCTGAGAGCGACCCCAATCACTGCGCCGGACGCAGTGACGTTTCGTAGTCCACAGGTTTCCGACGGAGTCCGGCTCTGGGAAATCGCGAGAGATTCGCGCGTACTCGACCTCAATTCGAGCTACGCATATGTATTGTGGTGCAGAGATTTCGCTGCGACATCCGTCGTTTCCGACGTCGATGGTCGCGCCGTAGGGTTCGTCACCGGTTACATCCGACAGGACTCCCCCACAACGTTTTTCGTGTGGCAGGTGGCAGTCGATGCGGATCAACGGGGCAAGGGACTTGCCGGCCGCATGCTGAACGAACTTCTCGATCGGCTTGCGCCGCAGGGCATCACCCATCTCGAAACGACGATCAGCCCCGACAACGAGGCGTCGATCGCGTTGTTCACCGCCCTTGCTCGAACACGGGGCACGGACATCACCAAATCAGACCTGTTCGCGCCGAAAGATTTCCCTGATAGCCACGAGGCGGAGGAGCTCTACACCGTAGGCCCCGCCACCGTGCGCACACACGAAAGGAACAAGCAGAACATGACCGAGTCGACCATCACCGAGAAGCCCGACGTCTTCGAGACCGTCGAGTCCGGAGTTCGGAGCTACAGCCGTCAGTGGCCTGCTGTGTTCAAGACTGCGAAGAACTCGACTCTCGTGGACGAGAACGGCCGTGAGTACCTCGACTTCTTCGGCGGCGCAGGCGCTTTGAACTACGGTCACAACAACGACATCCTCAAGGGTGCACTCGTCGACTACATCCAGAGCGACGGCATCACCCACGGTCTCGACATGTCCACCGTCGCGAAGCGTGAGTTCCTCGAGTCGTTCAAGAAGAACATCCTCGATCCGCGCGGCCTCGACTACAAGGTGCAATTTCCCGGTCCCACAGGCGCCAACACGGTCGAGGCAGCCCTCAAGCTCGCCCGCAAGGTCACCGGACGTGAAGCAATCATCAACTTCACCAACGCTTTCCACGGCATGACACTCGGCGCGCTGTCGGTCACCGGCAATTCGATGAAGCGAGCCGGCGCCGGAATTCCGCTGGTGCACACGACTCCCATGCCGTACGACAACTACTTCGGCGGCGTCACCGAGGACTTCCAGTGGTTCGAGCGCGTGCTCGACGACTCGGGCAGTGGAATCAACCGCCCGGCCGCAGTCATCGTCGAGACCATCCAGGGCGAGGGCGGCATCAACGTTGCCCGTCCGGAGTGGTTGCGCGCCTTGGCCGAACTGTGCTCGCGTCGCGACATCCTGCTGATCGTCGACGACGTGCAGATGGGTTGTGGCCGCACCGGTCAGTTCTTCTCGTTCGAGGAAGCAGGCATCGTTCCTGACATCGTCACGCTGTCGAAGTCGGTCGGTGGATACGGAATGCCGATGGCGCTCACGCTGTTCAAGCCGGAGCTCGACGTGTGGGCGCCGGGTGAGCACAACGGAACGTTCCGAGGATTCAATCCTTCGTTCGTCACGTCGAAGGTCGCCATCGAGACGTACTGGTCCGACGACACGTTCGAGAAGGAAATTCTCGCCAAGGGCGCTCACATCCAGGATCGCTTCATCAAGCTGTGCGCGAAGTTCAGCTGCGTGTCCACTCGTGGCCGCGGAATGGTGCAGGCACTCGCATTCGAGGAGCCGGAGCAGGCCACCAAGGTCGCCCAGCTCTGCTACGACGAGGGACTTCTCGTCGAGACCGCAGGTCCGTCCGACGAGGTCGTCAAGCTGCTTCCGCCGCTGACCACGACCCTCGAAGAACTGGATCGCGGACTCGACATCATCGAAAGCGCGACCGCAAAAGTGTGCTCCTGAGCCACTTTCCGCGTAACGCACTCACTCGACCGAAGGGAGATCATCCATGATCGTTCGTACTACCCAGGACATCACCGGCACCGATCGCGAAATCAAGAGTGAAGACGGCCAGTGGGTCAGCAAGCGCATCATCCTCGGCGGCGACAAGGTGGGATTCTCGTTCCACGAGACCACCATCAAGGCCGGGACGGTGAACAACTTTCACTACGCCAACCATGTCGAGGCCGTCTGGCTCATCGAAGGTGAGGGCACTCTGACCGACCGTGAAACCGGTGAGACGTACGAGCTGGGCCCGGGTTCGATGTACCTGCTCAACGGCCACGAGCGCCACACGGTGGAGCCGCGGACCCAGATGCGCATGATGTGCGTGTTCAACCCGCCCGTCGTCGGCAACGAGACGCACGACGAGAACGGCGTGTACCCGCTCGTCGAGGTCCCTGCATAAGACAGCGGTATTCTTTCCCCGAGACATCTCCGACGCCCCGTCCGACCGCGTGAGCCGGTCGCACGGGGCGTCGGCGTATCGGCGCCTCGACCAGGTGCGCGGCTGCCGGGCGCTACCCTGGATGGGGTGTCGGCCCCTGGAACTCACAGCATCGTCGCCGGGACGGACTTCGACGCGATCGTCGAGGTACTGTCCGGCAAGTCCGTCGCCGTCGTCACCGGCGCCGGTATGTCGACCGACTCGGGAATCCCCGACTACCGAGGACCGGACTCACCTCCACGGAATCCGATGACGTATCAGCAGTTCATCGGCGACGACGAGTTCCGCCGGCACTACTGGGCACGTAACCACGTCGGTTGGCGTCACATGGACGCAGCACGCCCGAACCTCGGACACCGCAGTCTCGCCGCGCTGGAGCGTCGCGGCGTGGTGTCGGGGGTCATCACGCAGAACGTCGACATGCTGCACACCAAGGCGGGAAGCCGACACGTCATCGACCTCCACGGTGTCTACGCACGTGTCCGGTGCCTGAGCTGCGGACGGCTCATCTCACGATTCACACTCGCGCAGCGACTCGACGAGCTGAACCCCGGATTCTTGGAGAGCGTGGCGCCTGCGGAAGGCGTCGAGATAGCCCCGGACGCGGATGCCGTCCTCACCAGCACGGCCCATTTCCGCATGGTCGACTGCGCGTACTGCGGCGGGGTCCTCAAGCCCGACATCGTCTACTTCGGCGAGAGCGTGCCCAAGCCGAGGGTGGCCGAGGCCTTCGACCTGGTCGATCGCAGCGACGCGGTCCTCGTCCTCGGATCGTCGTTGACGGTCATGTCGGGACTCAGGTTCGTCCGTCGTGCCGCCAAGGCCGGAATTCCCATCGTGATCGTCAACCGAGGGCCGACACGAGGCGACGAGTTCGCGACCGTCACCTCGCATGCGGGGACCTCCGAGACGGTTACCGCGCTTCTCGAGGCGCTCCCGTCGCCGTAGCAGCCCGCGACGGCGGACCGCTTTGTCCGGTTCAGGCAGGAACCAGATCGTCGGCATGTACGACGGGACGATGCAGCTCCGGCGACAGCTCGCTCGTCGACTTGCCGAGCATCCCGGTCAACTCCGACGCGTCGAATGCCACGACCCCGCGGGCGACGAGTTGCCCGTCGGGACCACGCAGCGACACGACGTCGCCACCATAGAACTGACCCGACAGGCCGGTGATGCCCGCCGACAGCAACGATCGACGCTTCTCGACGACGGCGCGCACCGCCCCGGCATCCAGATGGATGTCACCGGAGACGTCGGCGGCATGTCGCACCCAGAACCGGCGCGCCGACAGACGCGTCGGGCGTGCCGCGAATGCCGTTCCGACACTGGCGTCGGTCAGCGCTGCCTCGGCGTCCGACGCTGCCGCGAGCAACACGGGAACGCCTGCGTCGGCGGCGAGGCGCGCTGCGGACAGTTTCGACGCCATTCCGCCGGTCCCCAGTGCACCGCCGGATCCGGCGACGACGCCGTCGAGGTCTTCGGGACTGTCGACCTCGGGGATGAGCGTCGCGTGCCCTTTGCGTGGGTCGCCGTCGTACAGACCCGAAACGTCGGACAGCAGAACGAGAGCGTCGGCTCCCACGAGATGCGCAACCAGCGCAGCGAGCCGGTCGTTGTCACCGAAGCGAATCTCGGCCGTCGCGACCGTGTCGTTCTCGTTGACGATCGCCACCGCACCCAGCGAACGCAGTCGATCCAGCGTGCGTTGCGCGTTACGGTGATTGGTCCGCCGCGCGATGTCCTCGGCGGTCAGCAGCACCTGTCCGACGGTGCGTCCGTATCGGGCGAACGACGTGCCCCACGCATGCGCGAGAGCAAGCTGTCCGACGCTCGCCGCTGCCTGCTTCGTCGCGAGATCCTGTGGGCGCTTGGTCAATCCGAGTGGCGCGATGCCCGCACCGATAGCACCGGACGACACGACGACGACATCCGTGCCGCCCCGCATGCGCGCTTCGACGGCGTCGGCAAGGCGATCCAGTCGACCCGTGTCCAACCCACCGACGAGCGACGTCAGTGCCGACGAACCGATCTTGACGACGATTCTCTTGGCGTCCGCGACGCGTGCCCTCGTGGTCGAGGTGAGCACTTCGGAATCGGATTCAGCCGTCACAGGCCCTCACTCGTCGGTGTCGAGACCGCGACGGACTCGACGTGCGTGCTTGCGCTCGTCGGCGCCGATGCGTTCGACCTGGTCCAGACGCGCATCCGTGCCTCGTCCGGTTCTCGTGACGTCGACGCCTGCCGGGGTCTGCGGTTCCCAGTCGAAGCTGACGTCGGCGATGGTGACCGACGCTCCCGGTTCGGCACCCATCTTGATGAGCGTGTCCTCGACACCGAGCCTGGCGAGCCGGTCCGCGAGGTAGCCGACGGCTTCGTCGTTGCTGAACTGCGTCTGTGCGACCCATCGCTCGGGACGCGTACCGAGCACGATGAAGCCACCGGGCACGTCGGGATCCTTGACCACCTGGAAGCCTTCTTCGTCCCGCGCGACAGGCCGGATGACGGCGCGCCTCGGTGCAGCAGGCGGGTGCGCGACGCGGTACTCCTCCACCATCTTCGCGAGCGCGAAGATCAACGGCTTCAAACCTTCTCGGCTGACGGCCGAGATGGTGAACACGGGCCAACCGCGGGCTTCGAACTCGGGCGTGACCATCTCGGCGAGTTCGGCAGCCTCGGGCACGTCGGCCTTGTTGAGCACGACGATGCGCGGCCTGTCCGCGAGATCACCCAGACTCGCGTCGCCGGACAGCGCAGGCTTGTACGCCGCGAGTTCGGCTTCGAGGGCGTCGACGTCGGAGATCGGGTCACGGCCGGGATCGAGTGTCGCGCAATCGACGACGTGGGCGAGCACGGCACACCGCTCGAGGTGCCGCAGAAATTCGAGACCGAGGCCGCGACCGTCGCTGGCGCCGGGAATCAGACCGGGAACGTCGGCGACGGTGAAGGTCGTCTCACCACTGGAGACCACGCCCAAGTTCGGAACGAGCGTCGTGAACGGGTAGTCCGCGATCTTCGGCTTCGCCGCCGACAGCACCGACACGAGCGACGACTTACCGGCCGACGGGAATCCGACGAGGCCGACGTCGGCGACCGACTTCAGTTCGAGAACGAGATCGCGTTCGACACCCTCTTCACCGAGGAGCGCGAAGCCAGGTGCTTTGCGGGCCTTCGACGCCAGAGCCGCGTTGCCGAGACCTCCGCGACCGCCGCTGGCCGCGTCGAAACGCGTTCCTTCTCCGACCATGTCGGCGAGGATCTTGCCGTCGCGATCTAGGACGACGGTGCCGTCCGGCACCTTCAGAATCAGGTCTTCGCCGTCGGAACCCTGCCGGTTGGCACCCATGCCCTGGGTTCCGTTGGTGGCTTTGGCATGCGAATGGAAATGGAAGTCGAGCAGCGTGTGCACACCGCGATCGACCACGAACACGACGTTGCCGCCGCGTCCGCCGTTGCCGCCGTCGGGGCCGCCGAGCGGCTTGAACTTCTCACGGTGGACGGACGCACAGCCGTTGCCGCCTTTGCCGGCGGTGACGTGGAGCACCACGCGGTCGATGAATCGCGACATGACTGCCCTCGATCCTTCCCCGGCCTCGTCGGCCGAAATTTTCGATGCCCACAAACACGATAAGGGCGGACCGGGTTCTTTCGACCCTGGTCCGCCCTTATCGAAGTGCTGGGCGCGTCGGATCGGCCCCGAGGGGCGCTACCGACGCAGATGATGCAGCGGAGACTCAGGCCTCGACTGCAACCGGAACGATGTTCACGGTCTTGCGTCCACGCTTGGCGCCGAACTCGACCGAGCCTGCAGCCAGAGCGAACAGCGTGTCGTCGCCGCCACGGCCGACGTTGACGCCGGGGTGGAAGTGTGTGCCGCGCTGACGAACCAGGATCTCGCCTGCGCTGACCGTCTGGCCACCGAAACGCTTGACGCCGAGGCGCTGAGCATTCGAATCGCGACCGTTACGGGAGCTGGATGCACCCTTCTTATGTGCCATGTTGCATACCCTCCTCGGGTGATGTGCTCGTGAAGAACGCCGACTGTCAAGTATGCCAGCGCGGAAGAACTGGCTACTTGATGCCGGTGACCTTGAGGACGGTCAGCTTCTGCCTGTGTCCCTGACGCTTGTGGTAACCGGTCTTGTTCTTGAACTTGTGGATGCGGATCTTCGGGCCCTTGGTGTGCTCGACGACCTCACCGGTGACCGAGATCTCGGCCAGCTTGTCGGCGTCGGTGGTCAGGTCGGATCCGTCGACGACGAGGACCGGAGCAAGCGAGACAGCAGTGCCGGGCGCTCCCTCGATCTTCTCGACCTTGACGAGGTCACCAACAGCGACCTTGTACTGCTTTCCGCCGGTCTTGACGATCGCATACGTTGCCATCGGAGGGCTACCCCTTGCTTCTTCGAACTTGCTCGCGCTACCGCAGGGCAACACGACTGGTCTGGGTCTTGCTTGTTTTTTCTGCTTCCTGGGTTACCCGCACAGGCCATTCCCGTTCCGAAAGAACCGGGATCAAGGCACAGCAGAACAGTGTCACCAGGAGCGACTTATCAAGGTTACGGCAGATGGGCAGTCATGGTCAAACCGCCCATCCGCCGACCTCGACGGCTCATCGTTATTCGTCGGCCGGCGGGCCTGCCGGGCGAGCTGCTGCTCGTCGACGAGGCTTCCGTACGGGCAGGTCGGCAGCCGAATCCGAGTTCGACGCCGTGCTCGGACCCGATGTCGTGTGCACCGATTCGGGAGCCGCCAGGTCCGTCGGGGACTGCGTGGCGGGAATCACGAACACGGTTCCGGCGTCGGGTGCCTCTGTCGTCGGCGCAGCCGCCTTACGGGCCACTCTCCTGGCCCGGCGCGGCGTGACGATCGCCTGTTCTTCGACAGGTTCCTCGACCACGGGCTGCGCGACGGCCGACTCCTCGGCTGCTGCCTGTCCGTCCGATCCGGTCTCCGCGACGCCGTCGCCCGTCTCCGTGATCTCGGGCTGCTCGGCTACCTCGGACTTTTCCGTGACCTCGGGCTTCTCGGCTGCCTCGGACTTCCCCGTGACCTCGACCTCGGCGGGAGTCGTCTCGACCGACTCTCCCTGCACCGCAGCGACATCGGTCGCGTCGATGATCTCGGGCGCGGCGTCCGACGCGTCCTGTGCCTTTTCGACCACGTCGGCAGGCGTCACGTCGGCGACGACCTCGTCGTGATGCGCGGCCATGGCCAACGCGACCGGGTGCGCACGCTTCACCGACGGGTCGACGGTGTGCTCATGCTGGGGCTGCTCAGGCGCGTTCTGCGCCTGGTTGTTGTCGGACTTGTCCCGACCACGACGCTTACGGCCGGAGCCGCCTTCGCCACGCGACGAGTTCGAACGCGAGTCGTTCTCGGTGGCCTTGGCCTCGACCGGGAACGGGTGCACGACGATGCCGCGTCCCTGGCAGTGCTCACACGTCGTCGAGAATGCCTCGACCAGGCCCGTACCGAGCTTCTTGCGCGTCATCTGAACGAGGCCGAGCGACGTCACCTCGGACACCTGATGCCGTGTCCGGTCGCGTCCGAGTGCCTCGGTGAGACGCCGGAGCACGAGATCACGGTTCGATTCGAGAACCATGTCGATGAAGTCGACGACGATCATGCCGCCGATGTCGCGCAGACGCATCTGGCGGACGACCTCTTCGGCAGCCTCCAGGTTGTTCCTGGTCACCGTCTCTTCGAGGTTGCCCCCGGCACCGGTGAACTTGCCGGTGTTGACGTCGACGACGGTCATCGCCTCGGTGCGGTCGATGACGAGCGTTCCGCCCGACGGCAGCCACACCTTGCGATCGAGTGCCTTGGCAAGCTGTTCGTCGATGCGGTGTGCCTCGAACACGTCCGGCTGACCGGGTTCGGCGACGTGCCGCTGAAGCTTCGGCAACATGTCGGCGGCCACGGTCTCGATGTACGACGACGTCGTCTGCCACGCCTTGTCACCCTCGATGACGAGCTTGACGAAATCCTCGTTGAACAGGTCACGGATGACCTTGACGAGCAGATCGGGCTCTTCGTAGAGAGTCTGCGGCTGCGTCCCCTTGCTCGACTCGGCCTTCTTAGACGCCTCTTCGATGCTGGTCCACTGGGCCTGTAGACGCGTCACGTCGCGTGCCAGTTCTTCTTCGCTGACGCCCTCGGCGGCAGTACGGATGATGACGCCTGCCTCGGGCGGCACGATCTCGCGGAGAATCTCCTTGAGACGCTTGCGCTCGGTGTCGGGCAGCTTGCGGCTGATTCCGGTGGAACTGCCACCCGGCACGTACACCAGGTAGCGGCCGGCCAACGACAACTGCGTCGTCAGACGCGCACCCTTGTGTCCGACCGGGTCCTTGCTGACCTGGACGAGCACCTGATCGCCCGGCTTCAGCGCCTGTTCGATCTTGCGCGAATTGCCACCGAGACCTGCTGCATCCCAGTTGACCTCACCGGCGTACAGAACACCGTTGCGGCCACGGCCGATGTCGATGAACGCGGCCTCCATGCTCGGAAGCACGTTCTGAACGCGGCCCAGGTAGACGTTGCCGACCATCGAGGCCGACGCGCTGCTGGTCACGAAGTGCTCCACGAGGACGCCGTCCTCGAGCACCGCGACCTGGGTGGTGACGCCGTGGTCGGGGAACGCCTTCTCCCGAACGACCATGACGCGGTCGACCGACTCACGACGAGCGAGGAACTCCGACTCCGTCAGGATCGGCGGCCTGCGGCGACCCGCGTCGCGACCGTCGCGACGACGCTGACGCTTGGCTTCGAGACGCGTCGACCCGGTGATGCCCTGGACTTCGTCCTTGCTGCGCGACTTGTTGCGCGGCTCACGCTCGTGCACGACGGTGTTCGGCGGATCGTCGTCGGCCGACGTCGGCTCGGACGACTCCCCGGAACTGCGGCGACGACGCCTCCGGCGACGGCGACGGCTCGATCCGTCCGAGGACTCGTCCTCGTCGTGCTCCGACGACTCCTCCGCGGAGTCCGACTCCTCGTCCGTGTCGTCGGACTCGGTCGACTCGTCCTGCTCGGACGTCTCGCTCTTGTCTCCCGAACGCGAGCGACGACGACGCGTGCGACGCTCTCCTGCCTGCTTGTCCTCGCCCTCGGTCTCGTCCGACGCGGCCTCGTCGACGTCCGACCGATCGTCGGCGGACTTGTCTTCCGCGCTGCTGTCGGTGCCGGACCCCGACTCGTCGTCGGATTGCGAATCCGACTCGTCACCCGTGCTGTCGGACTGTTCCCCGCGGCCACGGCCGCGACCGCGACGTCCGCGCCGCCTGCGACGCGGCTGCGACTGCTCGTCGTCGTCCTCGCTGCGGTCGGTGTCGGTGTCGGTTCGAGAAGACTCGGTGTCCGTGTCGGCTGCAGCGTCGGCCTCGGCGGGAACAGAGGGGTCCTCGACCCGGGTCGTCGCCTCGGCGGTCTCGGGGATGTCGGTCTCCGGCGTCGACGTCGAGTCCTCGGCGGGTCCGGCCGCCTTACGGCTGCGACGGCGCTTCGGCGGCGCCTCGACGGGCGCCTCGGGCTGCAGGAACAGCGGGGTCGAGAACTGCGGACGTGACGCGGGCGCAACCTCGGGCCGCGTCGCGGCACCGAAGACGTCGCCCGCAGACTCCTCGGCCGCAGGCTCGTCGGCTGCGGGCTCGGTGGTTGCAGGCTCGTCGGTAGCGGGCTCGTCGGTAGCGGGCTCGGTGGTTGCAGGCTCGGTGCCGAGCTGCGGCTCCTCGACGACCGGTTCCACCTCGACGGGGGCGGGTTCACCGGTCAGCGGTTCGGTGACGCTGGGTTCCGCTGCGATGGGTTCTGCGGCAGCCTGCTCCACAGGTGCAACTTCCGGTGCCGTGAACGCGGTGTGCACCGTCGTCGCTGCATCGCGGCCGAGACTCGACTGCGCGCTACGGGCCTCGATACCGAGTTCGCCCAGCTTCGCGAGCACCTGCTTGCTGGTGACGCCGATGATCTTGGCCAGAGCGTGAACGCGCAGCCGATCCGGGAAGGTCGGGGTTTCGCCGGCCGACGACGACGCGTCACCTGCTGAACTTCCCGAGTTCGAGTTCTGTACATCTTCGGGCGGGGCTTGATCGGCCACGTAATCTCCTCGGGCCCCCGGGCGCGTCCACCTGCGTTACTGGTGGGTGTGACGCGGCCACGCGGGGGCAATCCATGTGTACCGACGCCGGGCGTGGCGTCGGTTGTTCGGTCTCGCTCCGCGTCTGGTGCGCTGTCACCGTCGGTGACCGGTGCGCCGGGCGCGGGGCCTGGCTGGTTGGCTCTGGCGCCTGCGAGCCCGAGCGCCGGATCATCAAGCATGCGGTCGGCGTGAGAAGAATTCACGCGTCGCGCAGCGATGACGGGCATCGAACCCCAGGTGTCATCCGGTTGCTACCACGCGAGCGCCACTGCAGTGTCGTCCACTGCCGTGCCGCCCTGGGTCGAGCGTAAAGCGTGTTGGTGCGGTGTAGATGTGTCTTCGTGAAGCCTGTGTTGTGAAAGCAACCATCACGAGTATCCCATACCGAACGAAGTGAACCCGCCACGCCGCTCCGATCACTGGATCGGCGGCGTGGCGGGCGCGCTGGTACGACGACTCGATCGTCGGTGCGACTCGGTCAGGGAAGCTCGGGGAACCACAGCGCGATCTCGCGTTCGGCCGACTCCACCGAGTCGGATCCGTGCACGAGATTCTGCTGGCCGTCGAGAGCGAGGTCGCCACGAATGGTTCCGGGAACCGCCTTCTCGACCGGATCGGTACCGCCTGCGATCTGGCGGAACGCAGCGATGGCCCGCGGACCTTCGAGCACAGCCGCGACGACCGGTCCGGATGTGATGAAGTCGAGGAGCGCCGGGAAGAACGGCTTGCCCTCGTGCTCGGCATAGTGGGCACTGGCCAGCTCCAGCGTCACAGGCTTGAGCTCGAGTGCTGCGATGCTCAGTCCCTTCTTCTCCACGCGGCCGAGAATTTCCCCTACGTAGCGGCGGGCGACTCCGTCGGGCTTGATCAGTACAAGGGTGCGTTCGGTCACGACTGACGACAGTAGTGGACGAAAGCGTGGCCGATTCGGTCAGTCCCTCTGTCCGTAGAGCATGCCGCGTTCGATCCGACGGGTGATGTCGCGGCGGAGGTAGATCAGGTAAGCCCAGACCGCACCGAAGACGACACCGACGATGCCGATCGACAGGTGGATGAACACCCCGGCCAGGACGAGCGCCTGAAGGATCAGGTTGATCTGCATCGCCTGCGGACGCCCCTGCACTCCTGGCGCAAGCATCAACAGAATCGCGACCCCGACTATGTACGTCGTCGAGAACCAGCTCAGCCCGCCGCCGACCGTCGCGACGACGGGCAGCGCCAGCAGCACGACGATGGCTTCGAGGATCAGCGTGCCCGAGCACACACCGCGGAATCCCTTCCACGGGTCGTTCGCCGGCGGCTTGAACTGTGCAGGTTCCGTGCCGTCGCTCATATCGGTTCCTTTCCGAACAATGTCCTGGCCGCCCCCGCGGTCACGACCGAGCCGGTCACCACCACACCGGCACCGGACACGGATTCACCCGGGTCGGCCACCTCCTCGGCGAGACCGATCGCGGTCTCCAACGCGTCGGGCAGCGTGGGCGCGACGACGACGCGCTCGTCACCGAATTTCGCGACGGCGATGTTCGCGAGGTCGTCGACGTCCATCGCCCGCGGGGATCCGTTGTGGGTCACGACGATCTCGTCGAAGACGGGCTCGAGCACCGTCAGCATCTGCTCGACGTCCTTGTCCCCCATCACGCTGACGACGCCGACCAACTTGCGGAAGTCGAATTCCGCGGACAGCGCCTGCACGAGGGCGCGTGCCCCGTGCGGGTTGTGTGCGGCGTCGAGAAAGACCGTCGGCGCGTTCCTGACTCGTTCCAGCCGGCCGGGATTGACGATCGACGCGAACGCAGCGCGGACGATGTCCTCGTCGAGTTGACGATCCGCACCGGCCCCGAAGAACGCCTCGACCGCGGCGAGCGCGAGCGACGCGTTGTGCGCCTGATGCTCGCCGTGCAGCGGGAGGAATACGTCGGTGTAGACCCCGCCGAGCCCCTGCAGTTCGAGCTGCTGACCGCCGATCGCGATACGTCGGCCGAGCACACGGAACTCGCTCCCTGCCCTCGCCACAGCCGCGTCGGCCTCGACGGCAGCACGTAACAGCACGTCGGCCACCTCCGGCTTCTGCTCGGCGATGACCGCGACGGTGTCGCGTGGTACCAGCCGCTCGGGAGCCTTCTTGATGATCCCGGCCTTCTCTCGCGCGATTCCGGCGAGATCGCTGCCCAAAAATTCGACGTGATCGATATCGATGGGCGTGATGACGGCGATCTCTCCGTCGACGACGTTGGTCGCGTCCCACCGACCTCCGAGTCCGACCTCGATCACACCGACCTCGACGGGGGCTTCGGCGAACGCCGCGAACGCCATGGCCGTCGTCACCTCGAACTTGCTCATCCGTGGCCCGCCCGCAGCCTGGGACTGGGTGTCGATCATCTCGACGAACGGCGCGATCTCGTTGTACGTGTCGACGTACAGCCGCGGCGAGATCGGCTTGCCGTCGATGCTGATCCGCTCCGTCGCGAGCTGCAGGTGCGGGCTCGTGGTCCGGCCGGTGCGACGGTGAAAGTGCGTCAGCAACGCGTCGATCATGCGAGTCACCGACGTCTTGCCGTTGGTTCCGGCGACGTGGATCGACGGGTACGCCTTCTGCGGCGAGCCGAGAAGATCCATCAACGCCGCGATGCGAGCGGTGCTGGGCTCGATCTTCGTCTCGGGCCACCGCTTGTCGAGCTCGGCCTCCACGAGGGCCAGCTCGGCCATGTCGACCGGGCTGGGCTCCCCTCGCCTGGAATCGTCTCGCGGCGAGCCGGATTCGCTCACTTAGCTTCCCATCGCTTCGAGGCGGGTGTTGATTCGTGCGATCTCCTCGGTGGCGATCTGCTGACGCGTACGAATCTTGTCGACGACGGCGTCGGGCGCCTTGGCCAGGAAGGCCTCGTTTCCGAGTTTGGCCGTCGTCTGGGCCAGTTCCTTCTCCGCGGCCGCCAGATCCTTGACCAACCGAGCACGCTCGGCGACGAGGTCGACGGTGCCCGACGTGTCGAGTTCGACGACGACCGTCGCCTTCGACAGGCGCACCTCGACCGATGCCGTGGCGGTGGACTCCGCGTCCGGCTCGGTGAGTTTCGCTTGTGCACGGGTGGCCGCCACCTGATCGATCAGGTCAGCCTCGTCGATGCCGACGAGTTTCGCGGCAACCTTCTGCGACGGCTTCAACCCCTGGTCGCTGCGGAACCGTCGCACTTCGGTGATGAGCTTCTGCATGTCCGAGATGCGCTGTGCCGCAATCTCGTCCACGGCGACGCCGGTGGCCTCCGGCCACGACGCGACGACGACGGACTCGCCGCCGGTCAGCACCTTCCACAGCGTCTCCGTGACGAACGGGATCACCGGGTGCAGCAGACGCAGCAGCGCGTCGAGGACGTTGCCGAGCACTGCGCGGGTGTGTTCGCCGTGGCTGTCGTCGCCGAACTGGACCTTGGCGATCTCGAGGTACCAGTCGCAGACCTCGTCCCACGCGAAGTGATAGAGCGCCTCGCACGCCTTGCTGAACTCGTAGCGCTCGAACGCTGCGTCGACCTCGGCACGAACCTGTTCGAGCCGGTCGAGGATCCAGCGGTCGGCATCGGTGAGCTCGGAGCGGTCCGGAAGTGCCGCGGGCGCAGCACCGTTCATCAATGCGAACTTGGTCGCGTTGAACAGTTTGTTCGCGAAGTTGCGCGAGGACTGCGCGTGATCCTCGCCGACCGACAGGTCCGCGCCGGGATTGGCGCCGCGAGCGAGGGTGAACCGCAGCGCGTCTGCGCCGAAGCGATCGACCCAGTCGAGCGGATCGATACCGTTGCCACGGGACTTGGACATCTTCTTGCCGAACTGATCTCGCACGAGGCCGTGCAGGAAGATGTCCTGGAACGGCACCGTGCCGCCGTTCGGACCTGCGGTCACCGACGCGTCCTGCGACACGTAGGTGCCGAACATCATCATGCGCGCGACCCAGAAGAACAGGATGTCGTAGCCGGTGACCAGCACCGACGTCGGGTAGAACGTCGCGAGGTCGTCGGTCGCATCGGGCCAGCCCATCGTCGAGAACGGCCACAGGCCGGACGAGAACCAGGTGTCGAGAACGTCGGGATCCTGCTCCCACCCCTCGGGGGCCGTCTCGTCGGGGCCGAGGCAGACGGTCTCACCGTTCGGGCCGTACCAGATCGGGATGCGGTGACCCCACCACAGCTGGCGCGAGATGCACCAGTCGTGCATGTTGTCGATCCACGCGAACCAGCGAGGCTCCTGGCTTGCCGGGTGAATCACGGTGTCCCCGTTGCGCACTGCGTCACCGGCAGCCTTGGCCAGTCCGTCGACCTTGACCCACCACTGCAGCGACAGCCGCGGTTCGATCGATTCGCCACTGCGTTCGGAGTGACCGACGCTGTGCAGATACGGCCGCTTCTCCGCGACGACGCGTCCCTGCGCGGCGAGCGCCTCGCGAACCTTGACACGAGCCTCGAAGCGGTCGAGACCGTCGAATTCCGTTCCGGTGTCGGCGATTCGGCCCGCCTTGTCCATGATGGTCGGCATCGGCAGGTCGTGTCGCAGACCCATCTCGAAGTCGTTGGGGTCGTGCGCAGGCGTGATCTTGACTGCGCCGGTACCGAATTCGGGATCGACGTAGTCGTCGGCGATGATCGGGATCTGCCGACCGGTGAACGGGTGCTCGAGCGTGGTGCCGATGAGGTGCTGGTAGCGCTCGTCGTCCGGATGGACGGCGACGGCGGTGTCACCCAGCATCGTCTCGACACGGGTGGTCGCGACGATCACGTGGGGCTCGTCGTCGTTCAGCGAGCCGTACCGCAGCGAGACCAGCTCGCCTTCGACGTCCTCGAACTTGACCTCGATATCGGAGATCGCCGTCTGCAGCACTGGAGACCAGTTGACGAGACGCTCGGCGCGGTAGATGAGACCGTCGTCGTACATGCGCTTGAAGATCGTCTGGACCGCGCGCGACAACCCATCGTCCATCGTGAAGCGTTCGCGACTCCAGTCGACGCCGTCGCCGATTCGGCGCATCTGCCCGCCGATGGTGCCGCCGGACTCACGCTTCCAGTCCCACACCTTGTCGACGAAGAGTTCGCGGCCGAAGTCTTCCTTGGTCTTGCCGTCGGCGGCCAGTTGCTTCTCGACGACGGTCTGCGTCGCGATGCCCGCGTGGTCCATGCCCGGCAGCCACAGCACCTCGAAGCCCAGCATTCGCTTGCGACGGCTCAGCGCGTCCATCAGTGTGTGGTCCAGCGCGTGGCCCATGTGCAGGCTGCCGGTGACATTGGGCGGCGGCAGCACGATCGAGTACGGCGGCTTCCCACTGGTCGGGTCGGCCGCGAAGTAGCCGGCATCCACCCAGCCCTGGTACAGATCCGCCTCTACCGCGCTGGGATCCCAGCTCTTGGGCAGGTTGTCGGCGGGAGACTCGGGGCGCTCTGATGCTGAACTGGTCACCCGACGATTCTAGTAGTCGCGCCGAGCGCCTCCCGCTCGCCCTTCATCCCAACGATTCGGGCAACGCCACCGTCTCTCCCAGCACATGCTCGGCGAGGAACGAGAAGACCACCTGGTACCAGATCGTGGCGTGCTGGGGTGCGAGCACCCAGTGATTCTCCGACGGGAAGTACAGCAACCGGTGGTCCGTCCTGCCCTCGTCGTCGGCAGGCAGTCCCGATTCGCTGAGCAGCTCGTACCAGAGCCGCAACCCCTCGCCGATCGGTACGCGATAGTCCTTGTCACCGTGGATGACCAACATCGGAGTCGAGATGTCCGCGACGTACAGATGCGGCGAGTTCTCCACCGCCATCTCCGGCGACATCTCGCGCTGCCAGTAGTACGCGACGTCGGTGGTCGGTCCGAACTGATCGAGCGCCCACAAGCTCGCATGCGTGACGATGCCGTCGAAACGATCGGTGTGGCCCGCGATCCAGTTGGCCATGTAACCGCCGAACGAGCCGCCCATCGCGGCTGTGCGAGTCTCGTCGATGTCCGAGCGCGCGACAGCGGCGTCGGTGACGGCCATCAGGTCGGTGAACGGTTCGCGGCCCCAGCGTCCCCACCCTCGCTGGACGAAGTCCTGACCGTAGCCCGTCGAGAGCGCCGGGTCGGGTAGCAGCACGGCGTATCCCTTGGCGACCAGCAGCCACGGGTTCCAGCGCCACGACCAGGTGTTCCACGATCCGAGCGGTCCACCGTGGATCCAGAGCAGCAGCGGCGCCTTCGCACGGTCCGACGCGTCGGGCGGCAGCGCCAGCCACGCACGCACCCGTGTGCCGTCCTCCGTACGCGTCTCGATCTCGGTCAGCGTGCCGGGCACGTCGGGCAGCGACACCGCCTGCAAAGGCCGTAGCTCCCCGGTCGACAGAGTTATCCGGACGGGATGCGGCGGCTGCGTGTACGACGCCTCGAGCGCGAACACCGACCCGCCGGTGGTCGTCTGCACGTGCGTGTATGCGGAGTCGGTGTCGGTCAGCCTGGTCACCGATCCGTCCCGGACCACGAAGATCGGGGCTCGGCCGTCGTCGTCGGCGACGACGAGTACACCGCTACCGTCGCGCAGCCACACCGGATCTCGCGGCCACCGATCCCACCCGGGCGCGAGATCCGAGATCACTCCGCCGTCGAAGTCGTACTGCTGCAGCGTCGTTCGCGGTGCTTCCTCGGGAGTCGTCACCGTCTCGCGCACGAACACGACACTCGACCCGTCCGGGGAGATCGCGGGCGAGCCGACATCGGCGTCCGCGTCGTCGACGAGGACGGTGCGCTCCCCCGACGCCACGTCGATCCGGACGAGGACGGTGCGTGCCACCGCGAGCGCGCCGGGCACCGTCCACGTCGTCACCACGAAGGTGCCGTCGGGACTGACGTCGTACGACGCCTCCTGCAGAGCGTGACCGGCGTTCGCGGTGATGCGGCGCATCTCGCCCTCCACCGAGCCGGCGAACAGATGCGGGGTGGCCGGGCCGAGATCGTGGTCCCAGTACCGCACGGGATAGCCCGAATGCAGGATCGCGTCGACCTTGCCGTCCTTGCGCAGAGTGCGTAGACGCTCGTCCTCGTCGTCGGTGGTCGCCGACGGAAGCACGTTCGACGACGCCACGATCCGTCCGGCCGCCAGACGCAACCCGGAGAAGCCTGCGCCGCGCTCGGCGACGACCTGTGCCTCACCACCGCGTGCGGGCAGGGACCAGATCGCCGAGGACTTCTCGTCCTTGGACGCGTGACGCAGGAAGAAGAGATCGCCCGACTCGCCGAATGCCGGACCGCTCTCGCCTGCCTCGCCGAACGTCAACCGGCGCGCCTCGGACTGCCCGGACGGGTCGACGTCCCACAGCGCACCGACGTAAGACGCTGCCCCCGAATCGAGTTGGGACACTGCGACGACGACGCGCGATCCGTCCTCCGTCACCGCCAAGTCGGTCACGCGCGGCTCAGCCACGTATTGGGCGAGATCGTCGAAGATGCCGTCTGACACTGGTACGCGCTCCTGAAGGGTCGAACTGGATTACGGCCGAACCGATCCTACGACGACCTTGTGACAGCCGGAGCCTTCAGGAGCCGCCGCTCAGCTGGGACCGAGCTCCTCACGCAACTGAGTCAACGTTCGAGCCAGGATGCGGGACACGTGCATCTGCGAGATACCCATGCGCTCGGCGATCTGCGTCTGCGTCATGGACCCGAAGAACCGGAGGATCACGATCTGACGCTCACGCTCGGGAAGCTTCTCGAGTGCCGGTCGGACGGTGAGGTAACTTTCCATCTTCTCCAGCTCGGGGTCGTCCTCGCCGAGAGTGTCCATCAGCGGAAGCCGATCGTCGCTGACGACCGAATCCACCGAGACCGTCTGGTATGCACTGCGCGCCAACAGAGCCTGCGAGGCCTCCTTGACGTCGATGCCCAGCTCGGCCGCGATTTCACTCGCCGTCGGGGCACGTCCCAGCTTCTGGGAGAGCGTTCCCACCGCGCCGGAAATCATGGAGTTCAGTTCTTTCATGCGGCGCGGAACACGCACCGACCATCCCGCGTCGCGGAAATAGCGACGAGCCTCGCCCATGATCGTCGGGACGGCGAACGACACGAAGTCCGAACCGCGTTCGATGTCGAATCGATCGACGGCGTTGACCAAGCCGAGCCGTGCGACCTGCAGAAGGTCCTCGTGCGCCTCCCCGCGTCCGCCGAATCGACGGGCGATGTGTTCGGCCAGAGGTAGACACCGAGTGATGATGCGATCCCGCAGCACCTGTCGCTGCGGTGAATCCTTGTCGAGCGCCTGCATCTCCTGGATGAGGGGCACGACTTCTTTGTAGTCGTCCGACTGACGCCGACCGGACTTCTCGTACGGCGCAGGCACTAGATGGTGCTCCTCCGCTTGATCACGTCGACGGCGACGACGTGTCCCTCGTCGACATCGTCGACGGTCAGCGCGATGGAATCCGTCAGCGTCTGCAGGACGTGCCAGCCGAAGCTGTCCTGCTTCGGTAGCTTGCCGGTCTGCACGGTCGACGTCGTGGCGATACGGATGCCGCTGTCACCGACGACGAACGAACACGACAGTTCGGCCCCGAGCACCGCACCGGCGATCAGTTCCGAGCAGACCTCGTCGACGACCAGCTTGATGTCGGCGATGTCGTCGAGCGTGAAGTCCGACAGAACCGCAAGGGTTTCGGCAACGGCACGAACGACGGGAAGCTGCGCGGCGTCGGCGATCACCCGCAATTCGACCGGTGCGCCGGAATCTCGTTCCAGCTCTTCGATCTTGCCGACGCCAGTCATCCGCGCTCCCTATCAGTTGTTTCGCATGTACTCAGACCGAGGTCGAACTCCATTTCGACCGGACCAAGGATACCCAGGCTTTCGCAGTTCAATCCCGCGCGGCTCTGCGGTCCGCTCGCGCGACGACGGCAGAAGCGGGCAACAGGCGCAAAACGTCCCCGTCCCAACCGGGGGGAGGCGTGGACGGGGACATCCGCGACCGTGACCCGGGGCAGGTACGCGGACGCTGGTGCCCCAGAGTAGTCCTGCCCCCAGGGGCGGACGAACCCGATTCGATAACGAAACTCTTGCCGACCGGACGGCACACGGTCGTACGAGGTGACGGCGGGCTCCCGTACTGGCACGATCGAGAGGTGGACTACACGGAGCGATTGCGGGAACTGGCGGGGCGATGCGGCATCGGAGCGTCCTACCGAGGATGGGACGACGTCGAACATTCGGTATCCGACGCGACACTCCGCGCGATCCTCGAAGCCAGGGGCATCGCGGCGACAGACGAGGACGACGTCGCGCGCTCGCTGGACGATCTCGACACCGCCCCGTGGCGTCGCATGTTGCCACCCGTTCTCGTCACGATCGCGGGAACGGCGGCTCGCGTCGAAGTGCATGTGCCGCACGGGGATCCGCTGTCGGTGCATCTCGTCACCGAGACAGGGGTCCGTGTCGAGCTCGAACAACTCGGAGTATGGGTCGATCCACGTGAGGTCGACGGCACACTCGTCGGCCGGGCCACGTTCGAGATCCCCGCAGAAATCCCAGCCGGTTGGCACACGGTCACGGCTGCGAGCGACCCGGGAAACGGCGAGGTGACGACGTCGCAGTGCCCGCTCGCCGTGACACCCGAGCGCTCGACGGCCAACGACGCGATCACCGATCGTCAGCGATACGGTCTTCTCGCGCAACTGTATTCGCTGCGATCGAACCGCTCGTGGGGAGTCGGCGACTATGCCGACCTGGCCGACACCGCATCGATCGCGGGGCGACTCCACGGGTTCGATTACCTCCTCGTCAACCCACTGCATGCGGGGCGTCCGAATCCGCCCGTCGAGGCGTCGCCGTACCTGCCGTCCACACGACGGTTCTTCGACCCCATGTACATCAGGGTCGAGGACATCGAGGAGACCGCGTATCTGTCCCCCGAGAAGTACGCCAAGGTGCGGAGGTCGGCGTCGGAATTCACCAAGGCGAACAAGCGAATTCGACGCATCGACCGCGACCCGTCGTTCCGAGCGAAACTCGGTGCGCTCGAACGTGTTCATCGAGTCGAGAGGTCGGCGTCACGTCAGGCGGCGTTCGAGTCGTTCTGCGAGCGCGAGGGGTCCGGTCTCGAAGACTTCGCGCTCTGGTGTGCCCTCGCGGAGAAACACGGTCCGAACAGCAAGATCTGGCGTGACAGTGCAGCCCACCCGCGGACCGACCACGCGACGGCCCAGCGCACGAAACTGGCCGACCGGATCCACTTCCACATGTGGCTGCAATGGATTTGCGACGAACAGCTGAGCCGCGCACAGCGCGCCGCGCTCGACTCGGGCATGGATATCGGCGTCGTCCACGACTTGGCCGTCGGCGTGCATCGACACGGAGCCGACGCCTGGACGCTCGGTGACGCCTTGACGTCCGGGGTCACCGTGGGAGCGCCGCCGGACAACTTCAATCAGCAGGGCCAGAACTGGAATCAGCCTCCGTGGAACCCGGATCGGTTGCGCGAGCTCGGATATGCGCCGTATCGAGACATGCTGCGCACCGTGCTCCGGCATGCAGGCGGCGTTCGCGTCGACCACATTCTCGGTCTGTTCCGCCTGTGGTGGATTCCCGAGGGGGCGACGTCGGCTGCCGACGGCGCGTACGTCACCTACGACCACGAGGCACTCATCGGAATCCTGATCCTGGAAGCGGAGCGTGCCGGCGCCGTCGTGGTGGGTGAGGATCTCGGGGTCTTCGAACCGCTGGTGCAGGAGTACCTCGGTGGCCGCGGTCTGTTCGGCACGTCGATCCTGTGGTTCGAGAACGACGAAGGAACGCCCATTCCGCCGGAGGATTACCGACGCCTGTGCTTGACGTCGGTCACCACCCACGACCTGCCGCCGACGGCCGGATACCTGCGCGGCGAACACATCGCGCTCAGATCACGGCTGGGGCTTCTCGAACGCGACCTCGACGAGGAGACCGCGCGGGACACCGCGGCTCGCGAGGCCGTCCTCGACCTCGCGCGACATCGAGGACTGCTCGCCGACGACGCGTCCGAGCAGGAGACGATCGAGGCGTTGCACCGTCTCGTCCGGCTCAGTCCGTCGGTGCTGATCGGTGTCGCACTCGTGGACGCCGTCGGCGAGAACCGCATTCAGAATCAACCGGGAACGGACGAAACCCAGTACGAGAACTGGAAGGTCCCTCTCGCCGACGACAAGAAGAAGGCCGTCTGGGTCGACGACCTCGTCGATCATCCGAGGTTGGTGTCTTTGGTCGAGGCGCTTCGCACCCGTGCCTGAACAGTCGGACACTGGGCCAACTATCCGCGCACGGGTCGCGTAGCGGCATACTCGAACGATGGGACGCATCACGACGCGACGGCCAGTAGTACGCATCCGCGGGATACACGAGACCAGCCGTCCCGACACGCTTGTCGTCGAGGAACCCCTGGAGATCCGCGTCGACGGGAACCCGTTGGCCGTCACGATGCGCACTCCGGGCCACGATGTCGAACTCGCTCACGGGTTTCTGCTCACCGAGGGCGTCATCGGCAGCCGCGACGACATCGCGATAGCCCGGTACTGCGACGGCGTCGACGACGAGGGGCAGAACACCTACAACGTTCTCGACATCACGCTCGCCGACGGGATTGCACCACCCCAGCCGGGCGTCGAACGCAACTTCTACACGACGTCGTCGTGCGGCGTGTGTGGCAAGGCATCGTTGGATGCCGTTCGACTGAAATCGGTTCACTCCCCCGCGTCCGACGACGTGCGGGTCAAGGCGTCGGTGCTGACGACCATGCCGACGACGTTGCGTGACGCCCAGAAGGTGTTCGAATCGACGGGCGGACTGCACGCTGCAGCGCTGTTCGACCGCGACGGCCGGATGCTGGTGGTCCGCGAGGACGTCGGCAGGCACAACGCCGTCGACAAGGTGGTCGGCTGGGCGGTCGGCGAAGGCCGAGTGCCGCTGCGAGGAACGGTTCTGATGGTCAGCGGACGAGCATCCTTCGAACTCGCACAGAAGGCCGTCATGGCCGGGATACCCGTGCTCGCTGCGGTGTCGGCGCCCTCGTCGCTCGCCGTCGACCTGGCCGAGGAGTCCGGACTCACCGTCGTGGGGTTCCTCCGCGGCGAGAACATGAACATCTACTCGCGCGCCGACCGCATCGAACGCTGAACAGACGACGAGACCCGGCCGTCCGTGGACGACCGGGTCTCGGGGTGTAGGTGACTACGCCGACTTGTCGCGACGCTCGCGCTCCGGCTTACGCGGAACGATCGTCGGGAGGACGTTGTCGTTGACGGTCTCCGACGTGACGACGACCTTCGCGACATCGTCACGGCTCGGGATGTCGAACATCACCGGGTTGAGCACTTCCTCGAGGATCGCCCGCAGGCCACGAGCGCCGGTGCCGCGGAGGATCGCCTGTTCGGCGATCGCTTCCAACGCATCCTTGGTGAACTCGAGCTCGACGTTGTCCATCTCGAACAACCGGCTGTACTGCTTCACGAGCGCGTTCTTCGGCTCCGACAAGATCGTGACCAACGAGTCCTTGTCGAGATTGGTGACCGACGCGACCACCGGCAGACGGCCGATGAACTCCGGAATCAGACCGAACTTGATCAGATCCTCGGGCATGACCTCGGCGAAGTGGTCCTGCGTGTCGATCTCGGCCTTGGACCGGACCTCGGCACCGAAGCCGAGCCCGCGCTTTCCGACGCGGTCCGACACGATCTTCTCGAGGCCGGCGAACGCTCCGGCCACGATGAAGAGGACGTTGGTCGTGTCAATCTGGATGAATTCCTGGTGCGGGTGCTTGCGTCCACCCTGAGGCGGAACGCTGGCCTGCGTACCTTCGAGGATCTTCAGCAGTGCCTGCTGCACGCCCTCGCCGGAGACATCCCGCGTGATCGACGGGTTCTCGCTCTTGCGGGCGATCTTGTCGACCTCGTCGATGTAGATGATGCCGGTCTCGGCGCGCTTGACGTCGTAGTCGGCAGCCTGGATCAGCTTCAGCAAGATGTTCTCGACGTCCTCACCGACGTACCCCGCCTCGGTGAGCGCGGTGGCGTCGGCGATCGCGAACGGCACGTTCAGCATCTTGGCGAGGGTCTGCGCCAGGTACGTCTTGCCGCAGCCCGTCGGGCCGAGCATCAAAATGTTGGACTTGGCCAGTTCGACGCTCTCGCCGCGCGTGTCACGAGCCTTGTCGCCGGCCTGGATGCGCTTGTAGTGGTTGTAGACGGCCACGGCAAGCGTGCGCTTGGCGGTGTCCTGGCCGATCACGTAGTTCTCGAGAAAATCCCGAATCTCGGAGGGCTTCGGCAGGTCGTCGAGCTTGACCTCGCTCGACTCCGCGAGCTCCTCCTCGATGATCTCGTTGCACAGGTCGATGCACTCGTCGCAGATGTACACACCCGGCCCCGCAATGAGCTTCTTCACCTGCTTCTGGCTCTTACCGCAGAAAGAGCATTTCAGCAGATCGCCACCGTCACCGATGCGTGCCATTCGGAGGTTCCTACTTCCTTGTCCGCGTTCGACCGGCGAACACCCCTACCGGGTACTGCGCCGGCCGTGTGCAACTTCTCGATCCACAGCGTTCGAGCGATGACACGATGAGCCATAGCTTTCGAGCCCTGATGCGACCGTACCCGTGTTCGTCGAACATGGGCGAGTTGTTTCCGGTGATTCGCCGACGAATCCGAGAAGTACTCGGTTCGAACGACGCCACCTCTTCACTGCCATACCGACCATCGAATCGCGGGCCCCCGACTGTTACGTCGACCCGGCCTGCGATGTGTGCGGTGCCGAGTGGAACGAGCTCTACTCCACTCGGCACGCGCAACGGTCTTCGCGAAGATACCTGTTCGGTACTACTTCTGTGCCGACAACTTGCGGTAATCGAACACGGTGTCGATGATTCCGTATTCCTTCGCCTGCTCGGCGGTGAGGATCTTGTCGCGATCGGTGTCCTTGCGGATGACGTCGGGATCCTTACCGGTGTGGCGGCCGAGCGTCGTCTCCATCAAGCGACGCATGCGCTCGATCTCGGCGGCCTGGATCTCGAGGTCCGAGACCTGACCCTGAATTCCACCACTGGCGGGCTGGTGAATCAGCACGCGGGCGTTGGGCAGTGCGGCACGCTTGCCCGGCGTTCCCGCTGCCAGCAGAACGGCCGCAGCCGACGCCGCCTGGCCGAGGCACACTGTCGCGACGTCTGCTCGGACGTACTGCATGGTGTCGTAGATTGCCATCAGCGACGTGAACGATCCACCCGGCGAGTTGATGTACATCGTGATATCGCGGTCTGGGTCGAGCCCCTCGAGCACGAGCAGCTGCGCCATGATGTCGTTGGCCGACGCGTCGTCGACCTGGACACCGAGGAAGATGATGCGCTCCTCGAACAGCTTGTTGTACGGGTTGGACTCCTTGACGCCGTAGCTGGAGTGCTCGACGAAGGACGGCAGGATGTACCGCGAGGACGGCATCTGATTCGGGTCGAACAAGTTTGTCATCGTTTCTCCATGAAGTGAGTGATCGTGAGGGACGAGCGGCTCCTGATCAGGAGCCGGTGCCGCCTGCCTGCCGCGCGCGCGAGATGACGTGGTCCACGAAGCCGTACTCCTTGGCCGCTTCTGCGGTGAACCAGCGGTCACGATCGGAATCCGCGGTGATCTGCTCGACGGTCTGTCCGGTGTGCTGAGCGATCAGCTCGGCCATTTCCCGCTTCGTGTGAGCGAACTGCTCCGCCATGATGGCGATGTCACTGGCGCTACCACCGATGCCCGCCGACGGCTGGTGCATCATGATGCGGGCGTGCGGAAGGGCGTAGCGCTTGCCCTTCGTGCCTGCCGACAACAGGAACTGGCCCATCGAGGCCGCGAGTCCCATGCCGTAGGTGGCAACGTCGCATTCGGCGAATTCCATCGTGTCGAAGATGGCCATACCCGCGGTGACCGAACCACCGGGAGAGTTGATGTAGAGCGAGATGTCGCGGGTGGGATCCTCGGCCGACAGGAGAAGGATCTGTGCGCAGAGCTTGTTGGCGATGTCATCGTCGACCTGAGTACCGAGGAAGATGATGCGCTCGCGAAGCAGGCGCTCGTACACGGAGTCACTGAGATTCAGGCCGGAAGAGGCCGAAGTCATGACGGGACTCTGCTGGTGCGAAGCCGCCGGATTCTGAACAGTCACGGTACCTGCCTTTTCCATACGATCGTTGGTTCCTGATACAGACACTAACGAAAGACGGCGGCCCCGGAGTCCCGGAACCGCCGTCGTTCGCTGTCAGCGTTACTTCTCTTGTTCACCCTCGGAAGAATCGCCTGTTGCAGGCTCTTCGGCTTCCGCGGGGCTTCCGAAGAGCTCGGAGGTGTCGATGTCCGCACCGGCAGTGTCGGTCACCTTGACGCGGTCGACGACCGACGCGAGGGCCTTGCCGCGACGCACGTCCGCGAAGACTGCGCCCAGCTGGTTGGCCTGCTGCACCTGCTGGATGAACTGCTCGGGCGACATGCCGTAGCGCTGCGCCTGGAAGATGATCCGCTCGGTGAGCTCGTCCTGGCCGACCTCGGTCTTCTCGGCTTCGGCGATGGCGTCGAGCAGCAGCTGGGTGCGGACCGACTTCTCGGCCGTCTCCTTGACGTCCTTGTCGAACTCTTCACGGCTCGATCCCTGCGACTCGAGCAGCTCGGCGAGCTTGGCCTCGTCGTGGTCGAGACCGTGGATGGCCTCGTGGACCTGGTTGTCGACCTCGGCCTTGACGACGGCCTCGGGCACCGGAACCTCGACGGTCTCGAGCAGCGTCTCGAGCACCTTGTCGCGGATCTGACCGGCCTGCTCGACCTTCTTCACGCGCTCGACGCGCGTCTTCAGGTCGGCGAGGAGCTCGTCGAGCGTGTCGAACTCGCTGGCGAGCTGAGCGAACTCGTCGTCGGCCTCGGGGAGCTCGCGCTCCTTGACCGACACGACCTTGACGGTGACGACGGCTTCCTTGCCTGCGTAATCGCCTGCGACGAGGGTCGACGTGAAGTCCTTGGACTCGCCTGCTGCGACACCGACGATGGCGTCGTCGAGGCCCTCGATCAGCTGACCCGAGCCCACCTCGTGGGACAGGCCCTCGGCCGACGCCTCTTCGACGGTCTCACCGTCGACGGTGGCCGACAGGTCGATCGACACGAAGTCACCGGTCTGGACCGCACGCTCGACGCCCGTCAGGGTGCCGAAACGCTGACGCAGCGACTGCAGCTGCTCGTCGACGGCCTCGTCGGTGATCTCGAGCGGGTCGACGGTGACGCTGATGGTCGAGTAGTCCGGGAGCGTGATCTCGGGGCGAATGTCGACCTCGGCGGTGAACGTGAGTTCTTCGCCGTCCTCGATCTTGGTGATCTCGATCTCGGGCTGGCCGATGACCTTGATCTCCTCGGCCGTCACGGCCTCCGAGTAGCGAGCCGGGAGAGCGTCGTTGACGACCTGCTCGAGCACGGCGCCGCGGCCGACGCGTGCTTCGAGGAGCTTCGCCGGAGCCTTGCCCGGGCGGAATCCGGGGAGACGGATCTGCTGCGCGAGTGCCTTGTATGCGCGGTCGAAATCAGGCTTGAGCTCCTCGAAGGGCACCTCAACGTTGATACGGACTCGCGTCGGGCTGAGCTGCTCGACGGTGCTCTTCACGGGACATGCTCCTTCTGGTGGTCTTGCCTCTGCTGTCGGACCGGCTCACCGTCGACGGCGAACCGTTCACGCGGACGCCGCTGGATCCGTTCGGACCCCGCGGCCTTCTGTCGGGGTGACAGGAATTGAACCTGCGACCCTCCGCTCCCAAAGCGGATGCGCTACCAAGCTGCGCCACACCCCGTCGTACTGCTCCGCACGCTGCGGCTTCCCGCACGACAACGGAAACCTCGTGCGAACACCGTCCAACCTACAGGCACCATTGAACAGCAGACGTCGGCGGTACCCCACACAGGGCCACCGTTTCCGTCTCGACAGACTCTACATGCAGGCGGTTTGTAATCTCGAAGCCGCATTATGTAGAGTTTCGAATCGCAAGCAACGGGGATCACCGATCCACCGACTGCTCGCACGCCGATGTAGCTCAATGGTAGAGCCCCTGTCTTCCAAACAGGCTACGCGAGTTCGATTCTCGTCATCGGCTCATCGAAAGGCCCGGCCCGCACCTGCGGACCGGGCCTTTTTCGTTGCTTTCCTGCCGGCATCGAAGCACCATCCATGCCGCCCAGCGGCTGTGGTGTGCCATCGATGCCGGGCCAGGCCTAGATTCGGACGCCGTCGTACAGCGCCCGCCCCACCGCCTCGTCGCCGACGACGTCCAGAGTCTCGAACGGCCGCCGACGCCACACCGTCAGCAACAGGTCCTGCGCCGATCCTCGCAGTGCCACATCCCCTTTGCGATGCTCACGAGTGACGACAACGGCGTCCCCGGTGAAGTCGACGAACAGCTCCATGTCCGTTCCGTCGTCGGTGTGCAGATGAATCGTGCGCCCGCGCAGGTCCGGCACACGCTCCAGCGGCACACGCGTCAGAAACGCCTCGGCCCATTCGGCGACGCCGTCGGCGGCCCCGGCAGGGTCGGCCGCGTCGGGTTCCGCTCCCCCGCGTGCGTGCACGGCGTCCTGAGCGTCGAAGCGGTGGACGGTCACCTCGTGCAGTTGCCGACGGATCCAGTAATCGGCCGTCCCCTCGCCTGCCCATGTCGCCACCGGCTGCTGCAAGTCGACGCGTCGGAAGTCGTCGAGCATCGCCGCGGCAGCCTCGGCGTAGTCGTCGAGCACCGCCGGCCCACGTTCTGGTTTATTTACTGCCGCAATGACTTTCGCCATGCCGTCGGCCGCAGGCGCGGACAGTGCCGCGCGCGCCATCCGGTGGACGAAGGTCACATGCCTGACCAGTTTCTCGACCGTCCAATCCGGCATCGACGGGACCGGTGCGCTCGCGTCGTCCAAGGACAGTGACCCCATGCGGGTGCATTCGGCGGCAAGTAGATCCAACTGTTGATCAGGTGTCATACCGGCGATCCTGACATCGTCACGTCATCGGAGCGAGGATATCCGCCGCGTAAACTCGATAGTGTCCGATTTGTCCGACGGGGTCGCGGTGATCGTCCGCCCCCGGAAGAATCCCCGGAAGGGGTCACAGTGGAAGCATTGTTACTCGTCGTCATCGTCGTCGCGGCAGTCGTGTATCTGGTCATGCGCAGCCAGAAGAACTCCGCAGCCCGGACGGCGAGCACGCTGGAAGACGCGAAGGCGGATGCGCGACAGTCGATCGAACGTCTCGGCGGCCAGATCTACAACCTCACCGGCACCGACACCGCGTCGAAGCAGGCTCTGGCCGACGCGTCGGAACGCAACATCGCCGCAGGATCTCAGATCGATCAGGCGAAGACCGTCGAACAGGCTCGTCTGGCGAAGCAGACCGCACTCGAAGGCCTGTACTACATCCGTGCGGCACGGCTCGCGATGGGCATGGACCCCGGACCCGAAATTCAAGGCATCGACGGTCAGCGCTCCGCAGGCCAGGTCACCGAGGATCGCAAGGTCGACTTCGAAGGCAGGCAGGTCGAGGCGTCACCGAACCCGTCCGACCGGACACCGAACTACTACCCCGGCGGCAAGGTCGCAGGTCGCCCGGTACCGGCGGGCTGGTACTCCGAGCCCTGGTGGAAGCCCGCGCTCGTCGCAGGCGCCTGGGGCGTCGGTTCGATGTTCCTGTTCTCCGCGATGTTCTCGGGCATGGCCGGAGTCGGATACGGCGAACAGGATTTCGCGAGCGGAGCCGGCGACGGGTCCGAAGGCGGCGGAGATTTCGGCGGTGACTACGGCGACGGCGGAGGCGACTTCGGTGACGGCGGTGGTGATTTCGGCGGCGACTTCGGCGGCGGGGACTTCGGTGGAGGCGATTTCGGCGGCTTCTGACGAAGCGGAGCTAGTTGGCTTGACAGACCGGACACCAGAACAAGTTTCGCCCCTGCATCACCGAATGCAGAATTTCGGTTCCACAGTTTCGACACGGACGCCCCGCCCTGCGATACACGTAGGTGCGGGGCCGTTTCGGTCCGTAGCCCGCTTCCCCGTGATCGTCCTCGGGACGGATCGTGATGATCTTTCCGCGTCGCACACCGATTTTCATCAAGTCGACGAGGTCGATCCAGAGCGCGTCCCATTCGGACCGGTCGACGTCCTTCCCCGGCCGCATCGGGTTGATCTCGTGACGGAACAGGATCTCGGCCCGGTAGACGTTTCCGACGCCTGCGAGGACCTTCTGATCCATCAACAAGCCGCCGATGGCGGTGCGGGACTTGGAAATTCGAGCCCACGCCTTGTCGGGATCGGCATCCTTCCTGATCGGGTCGGGCCCGAGTCGAGCTTTCAGGTTCTCGACCTGCTGCTCGGTGTAGATCTCGCAGGCCGTCGGACCACGGAGGTCGGTTCCGTACTCGTCGCCCACCATCCGCATTCGGACTGCACCGACCGGATCGGCAAGCGGCACAGCATGTTCGGTGAACTTGCCGTACAAGCCGAGGTGGATGTGCACGATCAGATCGGACTCGTAGTGGTGCAGCAGATGCTTGCCCCAGGCCTCGGCCTTCTCGAGCACGAGTCCGTCGACGAGCGCGGCACCGGAGGTGAACCGTCCCTGAGGACTGCTCACCGCGACCGGTGCCCCGCCGAACCGTCGCCCGTGCAACCGCGCCAGGCGGTGCAGGGTATGCCCTTCCGGCACAGTTACGCAGGCGTCGACGAACCGTCGAACTTCTGGCCGCCGGGCACGTCGGGAGCGTCACCCGAGCGCTCGTACTCGGACAGGATGTCGATGCGTCGTTGGTGACGCTCCTCGCCGGAGAACGGAGTACCGAGGAACGCGTCGACGATCGCGAGGGCCTCCGGCAACGTGTGCATGCGTCCGCCGATGCCGATCAGCTGGGCGTCGTTGTGCTCGCGGGCGAGTGTGGCCGTCTCGACGCTCCACGCCAGCGCGCAGCGAGCGCCGGGAACCTTGTTCGCGGCGATCTGCTCGCCGTTGCCGGAACCACCGAGCACCAAGCCGCGGCTGCCGGGATCGGCCACCACGCGGCGGGCTGCGTCGATGCAGAACGCCGGGTAGTCGTCGACGGGGTCGTATTCGAAAGCACCACAATCGACGGGCTCGTGCCCGGTCTTCGTCAGGTGTTCGATGATCTGGTTCTTGAACTCGAGTCCGGCATGGTCGGCACCCAGGTATACGCGCATGCCTAGAGTCTGACAGGTGGATGTGCGCGCGGGGAACGCGGTCGCCGGAGTGGACGGCGCCAAGGGTGAGTGGGTGGTCGCCCGGTACGACGGGCGACGCGTCGAGTGGTCCGTGGCCGCCGACGTGGACGAGGTTCTGCGCGCGACGGAAGACTGTTCGGCCGTGGGTGTGGACATGCCGTTGTCGATGCCCGAGAAGGGCGTCCGCGTAAGCGAATCCGAGGCAAGAGCATTCCTCGGGCCGGCGCGTTCGTCGATCTTTCACACGCCGGTGCGCGCCGTCCTCGACACCGATTCGTACGAGAACGCGTGCGCAATCTCTCGGTCCCTCACAGGCAAGGCGATCAGCAAGCAGACGTGGTACCTGATGGCCGGGGTGCGGGCGTGGAATGCAGCGACTTTCGACGTCGAACGCGTCGTCGAGGTGCATCCCGAGTGCGCGTTTCGGATGATGGCGCCGGACACGGTGTTCGTGTCGAAGAAGTCGGCACGCGGAGCGGGACAGAGACTGGCCGCCCTCGGAACCTGGCTCGATCTCCGAGAACTGGCCGCCGGTCTCGCGCAGTTGCCCGTCGGTCCCGTCGTCGACGACGCCGTGGACGCAGCGGCGGCCGCGTGGTCGGCGTGGCGGTTCAGCCGCGGCGAGCACCGGGTGTTCGGAACCGTCGTTGCGACGGATCGCATCGTCGCCTGATGGAACTCGTGCGTGCGAATGTATAGCGGGGTATACATTCGCACGCACGAGCGGCGAAGCCGCCTAATCGAACTCGGGATCCTCGTGGCGCGTGCGCTTGAGCTCGAAGAAGTGCGGGTACGACGCGAAGATCACCGACGCGTCCCACAATTTGCCTGCCTCTTCGCCGCGCGGAATACGCGACAGAACCGGCCCGAAGAACGCGACTCCGTTGACGTGGATCGTCGGCGTTCCGACGTCGTCGCCCACCTTGTCCATGCCGGCATGGTGACTCGTGCGGAGGGCCTCGTCGTAGTCGGTGCTGTCGGCAGCCTCGGCGAGCTCGGCAGGCAAACCGACCTCGGCGAGCGACTGTTCGACGACCTCGGTGAAGTCCTTGTTGCCTTCGTTGTGGATCCGAGTGCCCATTGCCGTGTACAGGGCCGGGAGGATCTCGTCGCCGTTCTCCTGCGCGGCTGCGATCGCGACGCGGACGGGTCCCCAGCCCTTCTTCATCAGGTCCGCGTACTGCTCGGGTAGGTCACGTCCCTCGTTCAGCACTGCGAGCGACATGACATGGAAGTTCACGTCGATGTCGCGAACCTGCTGGACCTCGAGAATCCATCGCGAGGTGATCCAGCACCAGGGGCACAGCGGGTCGAACCAAAAGTCGGCGGTGTCCTTCTGTGCACTGTCGGTCACGTCCATCTCCTTCGTCCAAGGGTTCGTAGCCACTACGAGAACACGCAACTGCGGACGGCGCCGAACAATTCCATGCCCTCCCTTGACCAGCATGCCGCAACAGGAACGTGATGGGATGGTGGCATCCATCGTTTCCCTACTCGAGAAGGTGCCTACACAACGTGGTTGCTCCCAACCTGACTCGCGACCAGGCCGCGACGCGCGCGTCCGTCCTCGGCGACCCCACCTATTCGATAGTTCTCGATCTCACCGACGGCGCAGGCAACCCCAGCGAGAAGACGTTCCTGTCGACGACGACGATCCAGTTCTCCGCGACGCCCGGCTTGTCGAGCTTCGTCGACATCGTCGCCGACAGCATCCGCTCCGCCACGCTCAACGGCGTCGACCTCGACATCTCGTCCTACGACGAAGAGACCGGTATCGCGCTGACCGACCTCGCCGAGAAGAACGAGCTGATAGTCGATGCCGAGTGCGTCTATTCGAACACCGGTGAGGGACTGCATCGGTTCGTCGACCCCTCCGACGGCTCGGTGTACCTGTACACCCAGTTCGAGACGGCCGACGCCAAACGGATGTTCGCGTGCTTCGATCAGCCGGACCTGAAGGCCACCTTCGATCTGAAGGTCACCGCGCCCGAGAGCTGGAAGATCATCTCGAACTCCGCGCACGCCGCCGAACCGGCCGCGGGTGAACACGTCTTCGACACGACGCCGCTCATGAGCACCTACCTCGTCGCGCTGATCGCAGGTCCGTACGCGGAGTGGACCGACTCCTACAGCGACGACCACGGCACCATCCCCCTCGGCATCTACTGCCGCGCCTCGCTCGCCGAGCACATGGATGCCGAGCGACTGTTCACCGAGACCAAGCAGGGATTCGGCTTCTACCACGCCAACTTCGGCACCCCGTACGCCTTCGGCAAGTACGACCAGCTGTTCGTCCCGGAATTCAATGCCGGTGCGATGGAGAACGCAGGGGCGGTGACCTTCCTCGAGGACTACGTCTTCAGGTCCAAGGTGACGCGCTACTCGTACGAACGGCGCGCCGAAACGGTGCTGCACGAGATGGCCCACATGTGGTTCGGCGACCTCGTGACCATGCGGTGGTGGGACGACCTGTGGCTCAACGAGTCCTTCGCGACGTTCGCGTCCGTGCTGTGCCAGGCGGAGGCCACCGAGTACACCAACGCGTGGACGACGTTCGCCAACGTCGAGAAGTCATGGGCGTACCGGCAGGATCAGCTGCCGTCCACACACCCCATCGCCGCGGACATCCCCGACCTCGCCGCAGTCGAGGTCAACTTCGACGGCATCACGTACGCCAAGGGCGCCAGCGTTCTCAAGCAGCTCGTCGCGTACGTCGGCAAGGACGATTTCCTGGCCGGCCTCCGTGCGTACTTCGTCGATCACGCCTTCGGAAACGCGACGTTCTCGGACCTGCTGTCGGCGCTGGAGAAGTCGTCGGGACGCGATCTGTCCGACTGGGGCAACCAGTGGCTCCGCACGACCGGCCTCAACACCTTGAGCCCCGACTTCGACGTCGACGACGCCGGCAACTTCACGCGCTTCGCCGTCGTACAGGGCGGTGCGGAACCGGGCGCCGGTGAGCGACGCGTGCACCGTATCGCCGTCGGAATCTACGACGACGAGGGCGGAAAGCTCGTCCGCACGAAGCGCGTCGAACTCGATCTCGACGCGGCCGAGAGCACCGAGATCGCCGAGTTGGTCGGCGTCTCGCGCGGCAAACTGGTTCTCGTCAACGACGACGACCTGACGTACTGCTCGGTGCGTCTCGATTCGGAGTCGCTCGACACTCTGATCACGCGCATCGGTGACATCGTCGATCCGCTCCCCCGGACGCTCGCGTGGTCGGCCGCCTGGGAGATGACGCGTCAGGCCGAGATGAAGGCACGCGATTTCGTCGCGCTCGTCCAGCGTGGCATCGCCGCGGAGACCGAGGTCGGCGTCGTGCAGCGTCTGTTGCTGCAGGCACAGACGGCGATCAACAGCTACGCCGATCCGCACTGGGCCGAGACCACCGGGCAGCCCGAGTTCGCCGACGCGTTGCTCGAACTGGCTCGCGCGGCAGACGCCGGATCCGATCATCAGCTGGCGTTCGTCAACTCACTCACCGGTTCGGTGCTGGCCGACCGCCACGTCGACGTGCTGAAGGACCTGCTCGACGGCGACGCCGCCGGTCAGGGTCTGGCCGGACTCGACGTCGACACCGATCTGCGGTGGAGAATCGTCACCGCTCTGGCCGGAGCGGGCGCGATCGACTCCGGCGGCTCGGCGTCACCCGTCATCGACGCCGAAGCAGCCCGCGACAACACCGCCGCAGGCGCCCGTTCGGCTGCGGCCGCTCGCGCGGCTCGTCCCGATGCCGAGGTCAAGAACCAGGTATGGGCGACTGTCGTCGACGACGATTCGGTTCCGAACATCACTGCGCGCTCGATCATCGGCGGGTTCGCCGGACCGGGACAGTCCGCACTGCTCGAGCCGTTCGTCGATCGCTACTTCGAGGCCATCTCGGGTGTCTGGGCACGTCGGTCGAGCGAGGTCGCGCAGACCGTCGTCGTGGGCCTGTACCCGTCGTGGTCGATCAGCGACGAGTCGGTGGCGGCCGCGGACCGATTCCTGGACGGTGATCTGCCGCCTGCGTTGCGTCGCCTCGTCATCGAGGGACGCGCCGGAATCGTGCGGTCGCTGAAGGCGCGTCGCTTCGACGCGAGCTGACCCTCGGGGTCCATCGACGCAGACAGCGCCCCCGGGATATCCCGGGGGCGCTGTCGTAGCGAGCAGAGGTTGTTACGGGCTGACGATCGCCGCAGCCATGACGCGGATCGAGCTGACGAGCCCGTCGATCAGGTTGCCGTCGCGGAACGGCCCGATCGCTGCCGTGATGCCGAGCTGGGCGACGCGGTCCGTCGCGCGGTCGGACACGCGCCGGCCGGTCCGGATCTCGATGGCCTTGTTGTCGGGGTCGACTGCGACGAGCACCGATCGGATGGCGTCGGGGGTTCCGGGGAACACCTCGTTCGCTCCGAGTGCGGGGTTGGCGCCGAGGTCTCCGACGAAGACGTTGAAGCGAATCTGCGTTGCACGCGTCGCTTCGGTGAGGGCGTCGTCGAGGGCCACGAGGTCCTGCGTCGCGAACGGCAGGTGCTCGGGGTTCGGCTTTCCGAATTCGTGCACCGCCGAGATGCGGCCGCTCGACGTCAGCGCTGCGCCGTAGGGCAGGTCGCTCTCGTCGACATGAGTGCGTGTCAGTTCACCACTTGCCACTTGCCGAACCTCCGATCGAATCGACTGCGGACGCGTGCGATCCGTGGCCACCGCCGTGCGGGGTCACCTCGTCGGTCGCGCTCCACAGCACAGGGCCACGTGTCCACTTGTCGGTCAACCGGTAGGGCGTGATGTCCAGGCCCGGCTGCTTGGCTGCAACGTAGGACAACGCGCCGATGATCCCGACGATCGCAAGCGGGATCACCCCGAATATCAGCAAGGTCTCGAGAATGCTCACGGGGTGTGACGTTAGTCCATTTTTCCCGGCAGAGCGACGGCGGGTGGCCGTCAGGCTGCGCCTTCACCCAGATAAGCAAGCCACGAGGGATCGAGTTCCTTGGTGCTGGCGAGCAGCCGCCAGTGTGGGCCCTTCGGAGGCACGAGCTGTGCGCGTAACGTCCATCCCAGCTCACTGAGCAATTTGTCCGCTTTGCGGTGATTGCACGGGGCACAGCATGCGACGCAGTTCTCCCACGAATGGCCTCCCCCGCGACTACGGGGTACGACGTGATCGACCGTCTCGGCCTTCCCGCCGCAATACGCACACCGGAAGCGATCGCGATGCATGAGCGCGGCTCGGGTCATCGGAACCCGGGCGCGATACGGAACCCTGACGAACGTCCGGAGACGAATGACGGACGGAACCTGGACCGAGAAATCCGCGGATCGGATGAACGGCCCTTCGGGATCGTCATGAATGACGTCGGCCTTGTCACACACCAGGAGCACGACGGCTCGGCGCATCGGAAGCGCGGTGAGAGGCTCGAACGTGGCGTTGAGAAGCAGAACCCGTCGTTTGACCCAGGCGGGCACGACGTCCTCCGCCATATGGGAATGCCCGGCGGAACCGTCGGGAGGGACTACGTGTAGAGCATTCGCCCCTGATGTCCGTAGCCGCTGGTCTGCGGTCTCGTAGGCATCAGTGGGCGGAAGTTGTCGGTGGTGTTGCTTCTTCTTCATGGGTGGTCTCCCAGAGCAGTCGGCGCCCGCGCATGGCTTGCGCGGAACACGAGGAACAGTGGAACACGAATCCGACCTGCGCGCACACCTCTTTTTGCGGATCGAACGATTGCGGATCGGTGAATTCCGGGCGAACGAGGAGCCGTCGCCGACGCGGGTGGCGAGATCTCGCGCCGTCCGTAGACTCTCCAGGTGTCTCCAATCGATCCGAATCCACGTTCATCCATCACCGCCTTGTCATTGGACTCGCGAGCATTCGAATTGACGGAAACCGGTCGGGACTGGCTGGTGGACAGGCCTTTGCAAATCGCGGGCTACGTAGCTCTCGCGATCGTCCTTCGACTCGTATTGCACAAGCTCATCGACCGCTTCACGCGTCGGAGCTCGAGCGACTCCTCCAAGCCGCCACTGCTGCTTCGCCCGCTGCGTGAGCGTGCGGCGACGTCGCTGCAGGGAACCATCCTGTCCGAACGGCGCAGGCAACGAGCCACGACCATCGGGTCGGTGATGAAGTCCGGCGTGTCCGTCGTGATCCTCACCTGGTTCGTCCTGTCGGTGCTCGACGTCGTCGGAGTGAACGTCGCACCCTTCATCGCCTCCGCGGGCATCGTCGGCGTCGCCCTCGGTTTCGGTGCCCAGAACCTCGTTCGTGACTTCCTGTCGGGCATCTTCATGCTCCTCGAAGACCAGTACGGCGTGGGTGACGTCGTCGACCTCGGCGAAGCGATCGGCACTGTCGAGAGCGTCGGTCTACGCGTGACGACGGTTCGTGACGTCAACGGCACCGTCTGGTACTGCCGAAACGGAGAAGTGCTGCGCGTCGGCAACATGAGCCAGGGCTTCGCCGTCGCCGTTCTCGATCTACCGGTCGCGCACACTGCCAACGTCGACGAGGCGTGCGAGGTCGCGGAGAAGGCAGCACTGGACGTCGTGGAGTCGAACGTCTTCGAAGAAGACCTGCTCGGCGCACCCGAGATGCTGGGTGTCAACGCCGTCAGCGCCGACACCGTGACCATTCGCATCACCGTCAAGACGCGTCCGGGACGTCAGTGGGCCGTGCAGCGCGGAATGCACCGAGAAATCCTCCAGGCGTTCGAGAACGCGGGCGTCCGGGCGCCGTATCCGGAAGGTCGAGCGGGCGGATTCGTCCCCGACCTGTCGAAGTAGCGATACTGGACCCGAATGCACGTCCCACCGAACACGGAGAGAAGCACTGACATGACCGAACCGCAGCAGACGTTCTACGACGCGGTCGGCGGTGCGGACACCTTTCACAAGCTGACCGCCAAGTTCTACGAGGAAGTGGCGAAGGACGAGATCGTTCGCCCGTTGTACCCGGAAGAAGATCTCGGACCCGCCGAACGACGCATGCGAATGTTCCTCGAACAGTATTGGGGCGGGCCGCGCACGTACTCCGACGAGCGCGGCCACCCCCGACTGCGGATGAGGCACTCTCCGTTCCGTATCGGCCCGATGGAGCGCGACGCGTGGCTGCGGTGCATGTACGTCGCGATCGACTCCATCGACCGTTCGGTGCTGGACGACGCACACCGCGCTCAGCTCGTCGATTACATGGACATGGCCGCCAACTCGATGGTGAATTCGCCGATCTGACACCACTCGTGCGGCGCGCCGTCCCTGAGTCGAGTGACCGTGTCCCATTTGGCAGACTTGACAGTCGTGACCGACCCGAACGAACACGCGACCGACACCACATGGTGGAAGAACGCGATCTTCTATCAGATCTATCCTCGTTCGTTCTCCGATTCGAACGGCGACGGTGTAGGTGATCTCGGCGGCGTCCGCGACCGTCTGGGGTACCTCGAGCTGCTGGGTGTCGACGCCATCTGGCTCAGCCCGGTCATGCGCTCCCCGATGGCAGATCACGGGTACGACGTCTCCGACCCTCGCGCGATCGATCCGCTGTTCGGCGACCTGGACGTCATGGATGCGCTGATCGCGGAAGCGCACAGCCGCGACATCAAGGTCACGATGGACCTGGTCCCCAACCACACGAGTGAGCAGCATCCATGGTTCGTGAACGCGCTCGAGTCGGCGCCCGGCAGTCCCGAGCGGGCGCGGTACATCTTCCGAGACGGGTCGGGTCCGGGCGGCTCCCAGCCACCGAACAACTGGCCGTCCATCTTCGGCGGGCCCGCGTGGACTCGCGTCGAGAATCCCGACGGTTCGCCGGGCCAGTGGTACCTGCACATTTTCGCGAAGGAACAGCCGGACCTGAACTGGAACAACCCGGAGGTCGTCGAAGATCTGTCCACGACACTGCGGTTCTGGCTCGATCGCGGCATCGACGGATTCCGCATCGACGTCGCGCACGGAATGGCCAAGCCGGACGAGCTCCTCGACATGAACCTCGAGGGCAACGCGTTGATGCGGAACGACGACGACGATCCTCGGTTCGACAACGACGCGGTCCACGAGATCCACCGCGGCATTCGCAAGGTGATGGACGAGTATCCGGGTACGACGACGATCGGCGAGATCTGGGTGCAGGACAACGTCCGCTTCGGCGACTACATTCGGCCCGACGAACTGCATCTCGGCTTCAATTTCCGTCTGGCCGAGGCGCGTTTCGACGCAGCCGACATTCGCGACGCGGTCACGAATTCCATCGACGCGGTCGATCGGGTCGACGGTACCCCCACCTGGGCGTTGTCCAACCACGACATCGCGCGTGAGGTCACTCGCTACGGCGGTGGCGAGCGCGGCACGAGACGCGCACGGGCGATGATCCTTCTCGAGCTCGCACTGCCTGGAGCCGTGTTCGTCTACAACGGCGCAGAGCTCGGATTGCCGAACGTCGATCTCCCCGACGAGGTTCTGCAGGACCCCGTGTGGGAGCGATCCGGCCACGCCGAGCGCGGACGCGACGGGTGCCGCGTTCCGGTCCCCTGGGAAGGAACCGCACCGCCGTTCGGCTTCAGCACATCCGCCGAGACCTGGCTTCCGATGCCACCGGAGTGGGCGTCGTCGACCGTCGAGGCACAGCTGGAGGACGTCGACTCGATGCTCAGCCTCTACCGCGCGGCGATCGAACTGCGCGGACTGCGTCCCGAATTCACCGGTTCGGAGGTGGACTGGTACGGGAGCCCGTCCGGGTGCATCGCGTTCCGGCGACGAGGCGGGCTCATCTGCGCGTTGAACGCCACGAACGCACCCATCCCGCTGCCTCCGGGCGAGCTGCTGATGTCGAGCGCACCCCTCGTCGACGGTCAGCTCCCAGCCGACGCGGCGGCGTGGCTCGTCTGACGCCAGGCGTTGCAGGCCTGTCGGCCGTCCTCGCCGCGGCTGCCCTGTTCGGGACCACCGGGACCGCCCAGGCGCTCGGCTCCTCCTCGGCCGGCGTCGACCTCGATCCTCTCGCGGTCGGAAGCGCGCGCATCGCTCTCGCGGGCCTCGTGCTGGTGCCGTTGGCGTGGCTGCGCGGCGGCTTCGGAGCAACGTCGTCCGCCGGCGTGCGACGCGTCCTGATCGGCGGCGTCGGGGTCGCCGTCTATCAGGTCGGATTCTTTTCGGGCGTACAGATGGCGGGTGTCGCCGCGGGCACCATGATCGCGCTCGGATCGGGTCCGGCATTCACCGGCGTCCTGCAGTCCCTCGTCGACCGAACCCGACCGGGACCGGTCTGGTTCGCGTCGACGACGCTGGCCGTGGCCGGGATGATGCTCCTCGTCACCGGTTCCGACCCCGACGACGCATCCCACATGGTGTTCGGCGCGCTCGCGGCACTGTCCGCGGGTGTCGGCTACGCGATCTACACGGTCGCCGGGTCGAGGATCATCGCCTCGGGGACGCGACCCGACGCGGCCATGGCGCAGATGTTCGCCGTGGGAGCCGTCGTACTGCTGCCCGTGCTCGTCCTGCGCTGGCCCGGCGGGCTGGATTCGGCGCCTGGGCTCGCGGTGGTGCTGTACCTGGCGCTGATTCCGACGGTCGTGGCTTATCTGCTGTTCGGCATCGGATTGAGCGCGCTGCCGCCCGCCACCGTGGCCACACTCACGTTGGCGGAACCCGTCGTCGCCGCGTTGCTCGGCATCGTCGTCCTCGGAGAATCGCCGACGGTACTCGCCGGGATCGGCATGGCAGTGGTCGCGTCCGCTCTGATCCTGCTGGCCGTCGACGTGCGGCGGCAGTCTCAGCGTTCGACGCTGAGCGACAACTGATTACCGCGTCGGCTGAACACCGACCCGAACCGCGCGTCGAGGCGTAGCCACACCGCGGTCGCGCGCACCCGCACGCGTTCGTCGGACGCGATCCGGGACAGATCGATGTCGGCGGTCACCGGGTCTTGCCCGGTGGCAGGCACGAAGCCCATGGCGGTGAGCGCGAACACGGTGCGCATCGCGATCGACACGTCTCCTGTAGGCCCTTCGACGTGCAGCACGTCCTGGTCCAGGAGCGACACCGGCGGACCGTGGCTGCTGCCGTGTTGTTTCGCCAACGCGGCGCCGCGCTGTGCGAGATCGATCAACACGCGCGCGGGCACGTCGTCGACGTGCTCGAAACCGTGGTCGGGCGGCAGGGCACCACGCCAGGCCGAGTCCATCGAGAACCCCGGGTCGATTTCTCCCGACGTCGCGGACGCCAGCGCGGTGAGCAGGCCGTCGGCACCGGCCGACGTGTCGTCCGGCACGATGGTCCCGTCGACGACCCGAACCGCCAGCGCGTCGAAACCTGTTGTCGCCCAGACCGACAGTCGACCGTCGGCGCGCATCCGTAGCCGAACCACCGCAGCCTCGTCGAGCCGAACGGCCTTTCCGAGAAACGCCGTCAAGTTCTCGCGTTCGACGACGTCCGGCACCGTGAGCCGTCGCTCAAACACGTCGCCAGCTCTCCAGGTAGGCACGCTCGGGTCCGGTCAGCCGCCGCAGGCGTTGCGTGTCGATGTCGAACGCGGCGATCTGCGTCGACGCGACGATCGACGCGGGAGTGTCGAGGGACTTGCCCCTCGCGCGGACCTCGTAGCCGACGACGAAATCGACCGCTCTGACCTTGTCGACCCACATGAACACGTCGAGCGGCCCGTCCTCGTGCCGCAACTGCCCGCGATACTTCACGTGCAGGTCCGCGATGACGGCTCCGTGCCGAAGATTCGCGGTGGGCCTGCCGTCCACCAGCAGCCACGGAATGCGCGCCTCTTCGAGCAACGTCACCATGCGTGCGTGGTTGATGTGTTGGTAGACATCCATGTCCGACCACCGCACCTCGACGGTGGTGTGGAAACCGATGCGTTCGCTCGGCTGCAACTCCTCGGACAGATGGGCGTCGGGCACACTCACTCTCGGGCCGTCCTTTGCTGGTAGTTCTGCTCGAATCCGGTCACGGCACCATACTGCGTACCTGTCGTGCCGCCACCGACAGCGTCGCGAGATCGAGTGTTCCCGAGTCGGCGATCTCACCGAGCGCGGTCCGCGCCCTCGTCAGACGCGACGAATTGGTCGCCTCCCACTCGGCGATCTTCTCGGCAGGGCTCTCGTGCGGTTCACCGCCCAGCAGAACCTCTTTCGTGATCGCGCGCAACGACGAGTACAAGTCGTCGCGAAGGGCCAAGCGCGCCAACGAATGCCAGCGATCGCCTCGCGCCAGACCGGACACCGACGTCAGCAACCAGTTGATGCCGATGTGCGCGTCGAGCGCGAAGTACAGTTCGGCGACCTCTTCGGGCTCGTTCTCGGTGATGTCGGCTACGTCGGCGATGTCCAGCAGGCAGTAGATGTCGAGGAGTCGGTAGACCGGGACCGCCAACTCCCTCGGTGCGCCGCTCTTCACCGATTCCTCGACCCGACCGGCGAGTTCACCGGCCCGGTGGCCGTCGATCCACCGCCCGATCGAATCGCGTAGCCGCGCGACCGTGCCTGCGTACCTGCTGATCTCGGCTCCGACGGCGAGCGGTTGCGGGCGGTTCGCCAACAGCCAGCGTGCCACCCGGTCGAGCACCCGCCGCGACTCGAGCATCAGCTCGTCGGCGGTCGCGGTGGAAATCGGCGCGTTGCGAATGTCCTGCCACAGAGTCTCGAGATCGAAGATTTCGGTGGCCGCGGCATAGGCGCGCACGGCATCCGTGCCGGACGCACCGGCATCCTCGGCGAGGCGGTAGACGAACGTGATACCGCCTCGGTCCACGGTCTCGTTCGTCAACATGGTCGCCACCAATTGCCGCCGCAGAGGGTGCGAGGTGATCTCGCTCGCGTACGGCTCGCGCAGCGGTGCCGGGAAGTACGCGGGCAGCTTCGATGCGAAGACGTCGCTGTCCACGAGTTCGCTTGCGAGCAGATCGCTTTCGAGTGTGAGCTTGACGTGAGCCATGAGCGTCGCGAGCTCGGGAGACGTCAGTCCGCGGCCGTCCTGCTTCCGACGACGGAAGTCTGCTTCGCTCGGCAACGCCTCCAACTCGCGGTCGAGGCCCCGTCGCTCCTCCAGATCTTCGATGACGCGTCGGTGCACGGACAACAGCGCGGGCGCATCGGCCCGCGAGGTACCGAGTAGCTCGTTCTGCATGATGTTGTCCCACAACACGAGTCGGCCGACTTCGTCGGTCATCGACGCGAGCAGCTCATCGCGGTCCTCGCGCGCAAGCTTGCCGTCGGCGATTGCCGATTCGAGCAGGATCTTGATGTTGACCTCGTGGTCCGAACAGTCCACACCGGCCGAGTTGTCGACGGCGTCGGTGTTGATTCGCCCACCCGCCATGTCGTATTCGATGCGGCCGAGCGCGGTGGCGCCGAGGTTTCCTCCCTCGCCGACGACCGTGGCCCGCAGGTCGCGACCGTTGACGCGCACCGCGTCGTTCGACTTGTCCCCCACGTCCGCGTTCGACTCGCTCGACGCCTTGATGTAGGTGCCGATTCCGCCGTTCCACAGCAGGTCCGCAGGCGCGGTGAGGATCGCGCGCATCAGATCGGGCGGCGACAAGGCCGTCGTATCGTCGTCGAGCCCGAGCGCCTCGCGGACGGGCTCACTGATCGGGATCGATTTGACCGTCCGCTCGTACACCCCACCGCCCTCCGAGATCAGCGATTTGTCGTAGTCCGCCCACGACGACCTGGGCAACGCGAACAGCCGCTCGCGCTCGGCGAACGACGCCGCACGGTCGGGATTCGGGTCGAGGAAGATGTGGCGGTGGTCGAACGCGGCGAGCAGTCCGATGTGTCGGCTGAGCAACATGCCGTTCCCGAACACGTCGCCACTCATGTCGCCGACGCCGACGACCGTGAAATCCTGTGTCTGCGTGTCGATCCCGAGCTCACGGAAATGACGTTTGACGCTCTCCCACGCACCCTTGGCGGTGATACCCATGGCCTTGTGGTCGTAGCCGGCCGACCCACCGGACGCGAACGCGTCGCCGAGCCAGAAATCGTATTCGGCCGCAACCTCGTTGGCGAAATCGGAGAACGTCGCGGTTCCCTTGTCGGCGGCGACGACGAGATAGGTGTCGTCGCCGTCGCGACGCACGACCCGGTCGGGTGGCACGACCGCGCCGCTGGCGCGGTCGAGATTGTCGGTCACGTCCAGCAGTCCCGCGACGAACACGCGATAGCATGCCTGGCCCTCGTCGGCGGTCGCCTTGCGATCCGCCGCAGCGTCACCCGACGGCGTGGGCGGCCGCTTCACGACGAACCCGCCTTTCGCGCCCACCGGGACAATGACGGCGTTCTTGACCATCTGCGCCTTGGCCAGCCCGAGTATCTCGGTACGGAAATCCTCGCGGCGATCGGACCACCGCAGCCCTCCTCGCGCCACCTCGCCGAATCGCAGGTGCACACCCTCGACCCGCGGCGAGTAGACGAAGATCTCGAACTTCGGCCGGGGCTTCGGCAGTTCGGCGATCTCCTGCGGATCGAACTTGAGCGACAAGAATTCTCGCGCATCGCCCGCGTCGTCGAGCACGTAGAAATTCGTCCGCAGCGTGGCACGTATCAACTCGAAGATCGACCGAAGAACTCGGTCCGCGTCGAGGCTGATGACCTGGTCGATCAGGGAACGAAGCTCGGTGATCAACTCGTCGGAGCGACGTTGTGCGACATCGGGATCGAACTGCGATTCGAACAGTGCCACCAACAGTCCCGCCGTCCGCGGGTGTGCGAGCAGAACGCCCTCGATGGCGTACTGGCTGTACGGGAAGTTGGCCTGTCGCAGGTACTTCGCGTATGCGCGAAGTATGACCGCTTGACGCCACGTCAGTCCCGCCCGCATGACGAGCTCGTTGAACCGGTCCGCTTCGGCTCGTCCGTGCCACACGGCGCTGAACGCGTCGGTGAAACGAATCTGCACACGGCTTTCGGTCTGGGGATCACCCGCGGTGTGCAGTTCGGCGTCGAGGTCGCCATCGATGGCGCCGGACAGCATCTCGCGCGACGCCGACACACCGAAATCGTATATCCAGCACTGGATTCCATCCGGGCGAACGACCGGGTACGGCCGCTCGTCGTCGACCTCGACGCCGAGACTCTGCAGAATCGGCAGGACCTGACTCAGCGAGACTCCACGCCCACCGATGTACAGGCTGAAACGCCACGATCCCACGTCGGAATCGGCATCCCGATACAGCTGCATGTCGATGCCGCCGTCGGCGAGCGCACCGAGGCGAGCAATATCGGACACCGCCCGCTCGGGACCGAAATCCTGCTTGTACGCCTCCGGCAACGCGTCGGCGTACCGCGTTGCGAGTACAGGGTCCACGGCACCGTCCCGCGTCACTGCCTCGGCGAGGCCGTCTTCCCACGTCCGGATGGTCCGGGTGAGGAGCGATTCGATGTGGGCGATGTTGTCCGGTGACAGGTCGGCGTGGACCGATTCCCCGGAAGCGCGACGCACCGTCACGTGCAGCAGAGCAAGGGCGGATTCGGTGACACGAGCGGTGTAGTCGATGCTGGAGCCGCCGAGTTCACGCAGCAGGCAATCCTGGATCGCCAGACGCACACGCGTCGTGTACCGGTCGCGGGGCAGATAGACGAGCGCGGACACGAATGCACCGTCCGAGTCCTCACGCAGAAACACCTTGACGCGACGACGCCTGCCGATCGCCATGACGGCAGACGCGGTGTCGAAGAGCACGTCCTCACTCGTCGCGAACAGCTCCGAACGCGGCATGGACTGCATCACTTCGAGCATGGCTTGGCCGGAGAACGAGCCGAGATCGTATCCGGCACGGTCGATCACCGACCGCACCCGACGTTCGATCACCGGGATGTCGAGGACGTTCTCGTGCAATGCCGTCACCGTGAAGACGCCGACGAACCGGTGTTCGCCGAGTTCCGGTGTGGCCCTGTCGAACACGGTCACGAAGTACGGGTATACCGCGCGATGCACCGTTGCCGGTCTCGACCCCTGTGTCAGCGTCAGCAACTCGTTTCGACCCGCCTCGGGAGGCAGATCCGATCCGAGCGCGTTGTCCGACCGAAGCACTCCGAGACCGAGCTCGTTCGTCGACGCTTCGCCCGCGCGGTAACGGCGGTATCCGAGCAACGTGTAGTGGCCGTCGGCGAGCCATCGAAGCAGATTCGCCGCGTCGCGGAGCTGACCGCCGTCGGGCCGGCTCTCCCGGTCCGCGAGTTCGTCGAGTGCGCTCGCGACCGAGCTCTGTGCGAGACGCATGTCGTCGGTGTCCTCGACGACCTCACGCACATCGGACAGCACTTCCGCGACAGCCGACTCCAGACTGTCGAGCGTCTCGTCGTCGACAGACGGGCCCAGCTGCAGGTGCATCCACGACTCGCGAATAGTTCCGGAGGGCGCGGTGCCGTTGCCTTGACCGACCGTCAGCAAGTTGCCGTCGTCGTCCCGCGTCACCGACAGAATAGGATGCACGACCTCGAGGACGTCGACACCGAGCCGACCGAGCTGCGACACGACCGATTCGACGAGCAAGGGCATGTCGTCGGTGACGATCTGCAGATAGAAGCCACCGCCGTCCTCGGCGCCGGCATCGGGCCGATTCAACTGCACGACCGCGATCCCGGAGGATCGGTGTGCTGCCGATCGAAGGTGGGCCAGCACCATCTGCCGATTCGACCGGACGACCGTCCCAGTCGAGTCGTCGGTGTCGACGTGCGCGAGATACGCGGCCTCCACCTCCGGCAGTGTGGTCACCAACTTCTCGGGTAGTCCGGTCGGTCGGTCCGTGTCCGTCGTGTCAGCCGAGTTCGGCATCTGTTTCAACCACTCCCTCGAACAGGAATCTCCGGCGACCGCGTCGTCGCCTCACATGACCCTATCGGGGATCGACGTCTCTCACGGGGTACGCGGACTACGTCGAGGTGGCCGGGACGTCGAGCAGGTACTCGGTGAACGCGGCTCTTTCCAAGTCGGTGATCGGCCGAGACGACTGCGACGACAGGTCGAACATCACCATGAGTGCTTCCGCCTCGGCGCACAGCGCGCCCTCGGCGTCCCGGACCAGATGCCGGACGCCGAAGGACGTCGTGCCGATACTCGAAATCGTCACCTCGATCGACAGCGGCCCCGAGTCGTCGAAGAGGGGACGCAGGAAGTCGACGGCCAGCCTGCGCACGACCGTCGTCCCCCTGCTCCCCACTGTCTCCGTCAGGAGTTCGGTGATGAAGTGCGCCCGAGCTTCCTGCAGATATTCGACGAACCGCGTGTTGTTGACGTGCCCGAGTCGATCCGAGTCGCTCCACCGAACCTGCAGTGAATACTCGAATGTCTTCGACAAGAGCGTCAGTCCCTGGTCAGCTTGCGGTGCGTGACGCGGTGCGGACGGGCCGCGTCGGGTCCGAGGCGCTCGATCTTGTTCGCCTCGTAGCCCTCGAAGTTGCCTTCGTACCAGTACCAGGCTGCCTCGTTGTCACCGAAACCACCCTCCCAGGCAAGGATGTGCGTGCACGTCCGGTCCAGGAACCAGCGGTCGTGGGAGATGACCACGGCACAACCCGGGAACTCCTGCAGCGCGTTCTCGAGCGAACCGAGCGTCTCGACGTCGAGGTCGTTGGTCGGCTCGTCGAGCAGGATCAGGTTTCCGCCCTGCTTCAGCGTCATCGCCAGGTTCAGGCGGTTGCGCTCACCACCGGACAGCACGCCCGACGGCTTCTGCTGGTCGTGCCCCTTGAAACCGAACGAACTGATGTAGGCGCGCGACGGGAACTCCTGGTTTCCGACGGTGATGAAGTCGAGGCCGTCGGACACCGTCTCCCATACGGTCTTCTTCGGGTCGATACCCGCACGGTTCTGGTCGACGTAGCTGAGCTTGACCGTCTGACCGACCTTGACCTCGCCGCCGTCCGGCTCCTCGAGCCCGACGATGGTCTTGAACAGCGTGGTCTTACCGACACCGTTGGGGCCGATGACGCCGACGATGCCGTTGCGCGGCAGCGTGAACGACAGGTCCTTGATCAGGACACGGCCGTCGAAGCCCTTGTCGAGGTGCGAGACCTCGACGACCACGTCACCCAGGCGCGGAGGCGCGGGGATCTGGATCTCGTCGAAGTCCAACTTCCTGGTCTTCTCCGCCTCGGCGACCATCTCGTCGTATCGGTCGAGACGAGCCTTGTTCTTCGCCTGCCGAGCCTTCGCACCGGAACGAACCCATGCGAGTTCGTCCTTGAGGCGCTTCTGCAGCTTCTGGTCCTTCTTGCCCGCGACCTCGAGACGTTCGGCTTTCTTCTCGAGGTAGGTCGAGTAGTTGCCCTCGTACGGGTACAGGTGTCCACGGTCGACCTCGGCGATCCACTGTGCGACGTGATCGAGGAAGTACCGGTCGTGGGTGACGGCGAGAATGGCACCCTGGTACGCCGCCAGGTGCTGCTCGAGCCACAGAACGGATTCCGCGTCGAGGTGGTTGGTCGGTTCGTCGAGAAGGAGCAGGTCTGGCTTGCTCAGTAGCAGCTTGCACAGCGCGACACGTCGCTTCTCACCACCGGAGAGGTTGGTGACGGGAGACTCCGGCGGCGGGCAGCGCAGCGCGTCCATCGCCTGCTCGAGCTGGGAGTCGATTTCCCACGCGTCGGCGTGGTCGAGCTTCTCCTGCAGTTCGCCCATCTCTTCCATGAGCTCGTCCGAGTAGTCGGTGGCCATCAGCTCGGCGATCTCGTTGTACCGCTTGAGCTGCACCATCGTGTCGCCGAGGCCGTCTTCGACGTTCTCGCGAACGGTCTTGGCGTCGTCGAGTTCCGGTTCCTGCATCAGGATGCCGACCGAAGCGCCGGGCGCGAGGAACGCCTCGCCGTTGCCGGGCTGATCGATACCGGCCATGATCTTGAGGATGCTTGACTTACCGGCGCCGTTGGGGCCGACGACGCCGATCTTCGCTCCCGGGTAGAAACTCATCGTGACGTCGTCGAGGATGACCTTGTCGCCGTGCGCCTTGCGCACCTTCTTCATGGTGTAGATGAATTCCGCCATGTGCGCCAGCTTATCGGTGGAACGGCCGTCGAACACCATCGACCGTTCTCCGTCGTCGGGAACGGTGCGACGCACCGGACATGCGCTGCGCGACGGCCCCGAGGCGCATGCCCGGACGCATCGGTCAGACTGCCGCGGTGACGGCGTCGTGCGTGTCGGAGAACTCCGTTCCCGGATCGGTCGGATCCTGCTCGTCGTACTCGTCCTCGTCGCCTCGATCCGGCTCGACGGCGTCCTCGGAACCATCCTGCTCGACGAGTTTCGCCGCGGCTCGCCTCCGATCGACCTCGACGACGCAGCGCGAGAGATCGGGCCCGACTGCGCTCGCGGTCATCTCGAGATCCGCGCGTTCGACGCCTTCTCTCGTCGTGTACTCGTTGGTTCGGAGCTGGCCGTAGGCGACCACCGGGTCACCTTTCATCAGCGACGCACCGACGCCCGTGACCAGCCTGCGCCAGCATGTGACCGTCAAGTACAACGTGCCCCCGTCCGTCCACTCCCCTGTGGTGCGGTTCTGCCGCCTGGCATTGCTCGCCATCCGGAAGCTCAGAACCTGCTCCCCGCTCGCGGTCTGTCGCTTGACCGGATGTGTGATGACGGTTCCCACCACCGCGCACTGTGCTTCGTACATCGACTGTCCCCCTTGGAATCGGATTCGCTGGTCTCGGTCGGCATCGCCGGGCCGATGGGAACACTGTGCGGCACGGGTGACGTCGAATCGTGGGTTCGAGCTGGGCGAACGAACAACCCTGGGGATAAAGCGCGCGTTGTGGACGAACGAGGCCGTCTCGGGCTCACCGGCGACGAACGTGTCGGTGTCCGCTGCTACGGAGCGGACGTTTCGACGTACGCTTCTCCGAGCCGTTCGGACGTCACGGTCCCCGCCGTCAGATCCGCCAGGGTCGCGTCGAAGTCCGCGGTATCGGCGACGGCCACGGTCAGCATGGCCGAAGCGCCGTACTCGACGGACACGATTTCCACGTCGCGACGCCTCAGCTCCGATTCGACGCGCCCGGCATCGGTGTGCGGCAGTTCGATGCGCATCAGCGTTCGCCGGTGTCGGTACAGGAACGACGCACCGCCGAGAGCCTCTGCGACCGCTCCCCCGTACGCCCGCGTCAGGCCACCGGTGCCCAGCTTCGTTCCCCCGAAGTACCGCGTCACGACGGCAACGACGTTTGTCAGGTCGTGTCCGCGCAGAACGTCGAGCATCGGAGTGCCCGCGGTTCCGCCCGGTTCACCGTCGTCGCTCGACCTCTCGACTCGGTGCACGTCTCCGTACACGAACGCCGAACAATGATGTCGCGCAGCAGGTTCGGCGCTTCGCCTCGACGCGATCACCGCGCGCGCTTCCGTTTCGGAGGCCGCACGGGCGACGATCGCGATGAACCGCGACTTCTTGATCTCCACTTCGGCACGCACCGCCGACGCCACCGTGCGCACCACGACCACTCCGTTCCTTCTCGCTGTAGAACAGAGAACTCTACGCGGCCTGTTCGTCGTCGAATTCGCGGTCGATCGCGGCATCGGACGTCCGAGCCAGCTCGAAGTAGGGCCCGCGCGCGGCGAGAAGTTCGGCGTGCGTTCCGGATTCGAGTACGCGGCCGTGATCGAGCACGGCGATACGGTCGGCCGTGCGCACGGTCGACAGGCGGTGGGCGATCAGAATCGTGGTGCGTCCCGTCATCAGACTTTCCAATGCGTCTTGCAGCGCACGTTCGGTCGAGTTGTCCAGCGCACTGGTGGCCTCGTCGAGAATCAGGATCGGCGGGTTGCGAAGAACCGTGCGCGCGATGGACAGTCGTTGCTTCTCACCTCCCGAGAAGCGGTAACCCCGTTCGCCGACGACCGTGTCGTACCCGTCGTCCAGGCCCTCGATGAATTCGTGGATCTGCGCGATCCTGGCTGCCTGTTCGATCTCGTCGTCGGTCGCATCGGGCTTCGCGAACCGCAGGTTCTCGCGAATCGTGGCGTGGAACAGGTACGTCTCCTGCGACACCACTCCCACCAGCTCGGCGACCGTCGCAGTGCTCATGTCACGCAGGTCGACGCCGTCGATCGTGATGGCACCGGCGTCGGGATCGTGCAGACGTGCGGTCAGATAGCCGAGCGTCGTCTTCCCGGATCCGGTCGCTCCGACCAGCGCCAGAGTGGAGCCGGCCGGGACGTCCAGGTCGATGTCGACGAGCGTCGGCCGCGTCGCACCGGCGTAGGAGAAGTGGACGTGGTCGAACGCCACGTCGCCTTGAATCTCGTTCTTGTCGAGCACTTTCGGAGTCTGTGGCTCGTCGATGTCGATCGGCAGGTCGAGGTACTCGAAGACGCGACCGAACAGCGCGAGCGAGGACTGTACGTCGACGCCGGTGCTCAGCAGTTGCATGGTCGGACGGAAGAGTTGAGTCTGCAGCGTCGTGAATGCGACGAGCGTGCCGACGCTCAGCGTGCTGCCGTGCCCGATCGTGAGTCCGGCGAACCAGTAGACGAGCGCCGGCATGACCGCGAAGCTGATCTGTATGCTGGCCATCCGCCATTTGCCTGCCATCATCGCCGAGAGTTCGATATCGGCGACCTTGCCGGATCGGTCTGCGAACTGCTCGGTCAACACTGCGCCGGAGCCGGTGGTCTTGCCGAGCAGAATCCCGCTGACCGACAGTGATTCCTCGATCTGCACTGTCAACTCGCTCAACAACTTCTGACGTGTTCCCGAGATCTTTCGACGCTCGTTGCCGATGCGCCGGGCGATGCGCACGAAGACGGGCAGGATCATGAGCGAGAACAGCGCGAGGCGCCAATCCAGCAGGAACAGGGCGACGACCGTGGCCACGACCGTCGTCGCGTTCTGCGCTATCGACGTCGCGGTGTTGGTGACGACCGATTGCATGCCGCCGATGTCGTTGGCGATACGCGACTGCACCTCCCCGGTGCGAGTTCTCGCGAAGAACCCGAGGGACTGCTTCTGCAGATGGCCGTAGACCGCCACGCGGAGGTCGTGCATGAGTTTCTGTCCGACGCCGTTGGACATCCAGGTCTGTGCGACGCCGAGAACATTGGTGACGACTGCGACCGCGATCATGCCTGCTGCGATCAGCGTGACGAGTGTGACGTCGCGATCGGGAATGGCGTGATCGAGCAGTTCGCGGAGCAGTAGCGGCGACGCCAGGGCGACGACTGCGCTGAAGACGATGATTGCGGAGACGACCGCGATGCGGAACCGATAGGGGCGGAATAGGCCGAGGACTCGTCCGACCGGGGCCGTGTCGGATGAGCCGCGATCAGGGGCGGCGGACGTCGAATGTGTTTGTGGGCTTACCAAGTAGACCTCCCTGATGATCGAGCAACATATTGGAGAGGTTACCTCAATAAGAGGTTGCAGGCAACGCTCGCTATGCTGTCGGACATGCACCCGGAGGAGACACCGAATCTCGCGGACTCGTTCATGGCCGTTGCCCGGCGCATCCGCCATACACACATGAACGCGCTGGAGCCGTTCGGTCTGAACCCGTCGCAGAGTCGCGCGCTGCACGTTCTCGCCCGCGAAGAGAAGCCGGTCCGGCTGCGCGCACTCGCCGACCGGTTGCGCATCGTCGCGCGGTCGGCCACCGACATCGTCGACTCGCTGGAACAGGCCGAACTCGTCGTCCGTGCGCCCGACCCCGCGGATCGGCGCGCAGTGCTGGTCGAGCTCACCGACGACGGACGCAGGCGCCTTCAGGCGATCGACGCCGCGCGTCGCGACGTCGCGGCCCTGGTGTTCGACGGGCTCGAACCCGCCGAACGCGTCGAACTCGCGCGGTTGCTTGCGAAAGTCACCGCGTCTGCGTGACTCAGAGTCCTGCTTCGCGGTCCCGACGCGCCAACTCGGCGAACATGGCGTTGTGCGCGGCAAGGTCCGCGTCGTGGTCCCGCTCGGCGGCGCGGTCGACGCGTTTGGCGTTGCGATCGTCGCTCCGCGACCACTGGATGAGCAACGCCAGCATGACGAGGACGAGTGGGATTTCGCCGGTGGCCCAGGCGATTCCTCCCCCGAGTCGCTGGTCGCCGATCAGGTCGCCGTTCCAGTCCAGCCCCAGTGTTCGGTAGTACCAGCCGCCCAGCACGGTGTTCATGCTCATGAGTGCCACACCGAAGAACGCGTGGAACGGCAGCGACCCGAACACCATGGCCAACTTGGTTATGGGCTCGATGCGGCGCGGCGACGGATCGACACCGATCACGACCCAGTAGAAGAGATAGCCACTGAGGATGAAGTGGGCGTTCATCAGCAGATGCGCCGAGTGGTTGTCCAGAATCGCGTCGAAGATTCCGCCGAGGTACAGCGCGTAGAAGCCGCCGACGAACAGCGCTGCCGCGACGATGGGATGCGTCAGGAACCGCGAGACCGGGCTGTGCAGTGCCTGCAGCAGCCATTCGCGCGGACCAGGGATACCGTCCTTGCCTGCTGCCGGCAGCGCGCGCAGCGCGAGCGTCAACGCACCACCGAGGGCGAGCAACACCGGAGCCAACATCGACAGCGCCATGTGTCCGCCCATGTGCACGCTGAACACCGCGGGCGAATACTTACCGACGCCCGACGACGTGCCGATCAGCATCGTCAGACAGCCGAGCAGGAATGCGGCCGTGCGGCCCATCGGCCACGTGTCGCCGCGTCGGCGAAGGCGTCGGACGCCCAGCAGGTAGACGACGGCCAACACGATCGACGCCGTGCCGAAGATCAGATCGAAGCGCCAGTCGAGGGCGAGACGAGCGAACGTCGGGGGCCCGTCCAGGTCGTATCCCAGTGCGGCCTCCGTCAACGACAGATTCGGGTCGATGTTCGCCGGCGGAGGTGTCCGACCAAGTCCGACGGCGAGTCCGATCGTCGCCGCGAAGATCAGGACCTCGCCTCCGGCGAAGCGGACCAGTGCGCCGCGCGACTGCGGGTCCGCGACGAGGGCGGGCAGTGAGCGTCGACGCTGAATCCACCCGAAGAATCCGAGGACGATCAGCGCGACGATCTTGCCGACCACGAGCAGTCCGTACGTGGTGGTGAACAGGTCCGAGACCGAAACTCGGACCAGCGCGTTGATGACACCGCTGACGCCCATGACGACGAAGCAGACCGTGGCGACCGCGGAGAACCTGCGGGCGGCGACGTCGGTATGTGCACCCGCGCGTCGGGCATGCGCCAGTACCGCGAACAATCCACCCGCCCACAACGTCGCGGCGACGAGATGCAGAATCAAGCTGTTCGTGGCGACGTCGTGCGACCCACCCGACGACGAGTGACCCGTCACCGCGATGGGCATCACCGTGCCGAGCGCGAACACCAGCAGCAGCGGGGTCCACGACCAGCGCAGTACCGCCCTCGACGCGATCGCGAGCAGGACGGCCAGGATCGCCGTCCATCGCCACGCACTGGCGATCTCGACCTGATCGAGCGCAACCCACAGATTGTCGGGTTGCAGTGCGACGAGGAACGGCTGACCGGAAGTGTCCGACAGCGTCAGTGGCACCAGCACGACTGCGCATGCCGCCCACACGATCGCAGCGATCGAGCCCGTACGCACGGCCCGGTAACCGCCGACGTCGAGCACACCGTTCTTCTGTGGGGGCACGAGGAAGGCCGCGAGTAGGAACGACCCGATCGCGATCGACGCGGCGATCTCTCCCGCAGCGCGCACGGCCGGAAGTCCGTAGATCGTGGCAGGACCCGGATCCGGGATGCCGAGCAACACCAACGCGTCGGACGCCGACAACGTGACGACGAGCGCGGCCACCACGGCAGCGATCGCACCTGCCGTCGCGAACACGGACGTCGACGACTGTGCTTTCGGGGTCGACGACGGTTCGGCGGGTGCTACTTCGGGTGCTGCCATGCAGTCCAGAGTAAGACGTCCCTGAAGTGCGTCGATAGCCAGCGCCCGGATCTGCTACGCACTGTCGTAGTTCATGTGTCGTGCGCCACGGCCGAATCGTGGTGGATCCGGCCGTGCCGCGTCGCGAGTGGCTCGCCGGACCCGCCCCACCGACGTGCGACGATCTCCGCGGCGATCGACACCGCCGTTTCCTGCGGGGTACGCGCGCCGAGATCGAGTCCGATCGGGCTCGACAGTCCGGCCAGCTGCGCGTCCGTCACCCCCTCGTCCCTCAGTCGCGCCACGCGGTCGTCGTGGGTACGACGCGAACCCATCGCCCCGACGTAGGCGAACTCTCGGTGCCGCAGAGCACGAGCGAGCAACGGGATGTCGAACTTCGGGTCGTGAGTCAGCACGCACACGACGGTTCGCCGATCCACCGCGCCTGTCGAGATCTGCGCGTCGAGATAGCGATGCGGCCAATCGACCACCACCTCCTCCGCGGAGGGGAAGCGTGCGCGCGTCGCGAACACCGCGCGCGCATCGCAGACCGTGACGCGGTAACCGAGGAACGCGCCCTGTTCGGCGACGGCGGCCGCGAAGTCGATCGCGCCGAACACGAGCATGCGCGGGCGCGGCGCGTAACTCGCCACGAAGACGTCCATCCCGTCGCCGAGGCGTTCACCGTCGGGCCCGTAACTCAGCACGGCCGAGGCACCCGTCGCGAGCAGTCCCCGAGCGTCGTCCACGACGGCGTTGTTCGTCCTCTCGGACCCGAGCGATCCGTTCGCGTGGGCCTCGCGCACGACGAGGTGCATGCCTACTCGGTCCGGGTCGGGATGCGCGATGATCGTGGCGACAGCGACCGGCTGATCCGCGGCGACGGCGTTCGCGACCGTACCGAGTTCGGGAAACGTTGTGCGCGAGACCGGTTCGACGAACACGTCGAGCACTCCCCCGCACGTGAGACCGACGGCGAAAGCATCGTCGTCGCTGACCCCGTAACGTTCCAACGAGGGCGAACCGGTGGTCGTGGCCGTCGTCGCCACCTCGTACACCGCACCTTCGACGCAGCCGCCGGACACCGATCCCAGAACGGAACCGTCGGGTGCGACGACCATCGAGGCGCCCGCCGGACGCGGAGCGGATTCGAACGTCCGCACGACGGTGCCGACCCCCGCGGTCCCACCACCGCGCCAGATCGCGATCAAGTCGTCCAGGACGTCCCGCATCGGCCACCCTTCCGGACTACGTCGTCGCACTGTCGAACTCGACACTGATGCCCACCCGGAGCGCAGTCGAAACGGAGAATGCGTGTAGTTGAAGTGCCCCCGGCAGGATTCGAACCTGCGACCAAGGGATTAGAAGGCCCTTGCTCTATCCCCTGAGCTACGGAGGCTGACTCGGGCGTGACCGCCCGAGCACGGTTGATGAGTGTACCCGCTCGGTTCGGAGCGTTTCGCAGGTCCCGCGGACACTGCGCTTGGACGCCGTCATAGCACCGGGAAACGATGTTGTCAGCAGTCACAACGCACTTCCGGCGTCTCACACCCTGCACTCCTGCCACAGTGGTTCGGGATCGATTCATCGACGCGGCGGGGGGCTGCTCAATGGCGGGGGAAACGTGTCCGAAGGCAACGAAATCTGTTCGCGGGGGCAAGAAGTCGAGAGTGTTCGCGGCGGCCGCTGCCGCGTTCGCACTCGCGTCGTTGCCGGCGACGGCACAGGCCGACATCACACCGATCACGGTCGTCAACGGCATCGTGTCGACGGTCGGTGGATGCCAGTCCGCCGACCTGCAGGCGATCATCCGGTGTACGCAGTTCGAGTTCCTCACCAGGCAGGCACCGTTGATGCTGGACATCGATGAGGCAGGCACAACCATCGTGGTTCTCGGCGCGGGCCTGTACGACGATGGTTCGATGCGTCCGATGCTGGTCGACCGATTGAACGCCGCGTTGACGTTGGCCCGGCGCTATCCGGCGGCACCCATCGTCACGAGTGGCGGCGTTCCGCGTTCGGGGGTGACCGAGGCGCGTGCGATGCGTAACTGGTTGGTGGACAACGGTATCGCGCCCCACCGAATCACGGAGGAGGACCGATCACGTTCCACCATCGAAAATGCCGCGAACACCGTCACGCTGCTGGCGGGTCGGCGGACGTCGGGAATCGTCGTCGTGTCCAGTCCGAATCACGTCGAACGTGCGCTGGTGAACTTCCGCAACGCGACGGCGGGCAGACTGCCTGTCAGCGGCGTGATCTCCGCGGGCTGACAGGCGTCCACGCTGCCGACGGCCCGGGCCTAGGACGCCTCGGCGACCTCACCGGTCGGCGGCGGGACGTCGAGGTTCTCCGCACGTTCCAGGGCGTCGACGACCAAGGCCGCGTGGAGAGCCATCAGGCCGACAGGGCTGAGCGGGTCGACGCCCGTGAGCGTCTCGATCCGCTTCAGTCGGTAGTCGACCGTACTGGGGTGCACGAACAGAGCTTTCGCGCTCGCACGTCGGTTGGCCTCGGTGGAGATGAACGTCTGCAATGTGTGCACGAGTTCGGGTGACGCGCTGAGCGGATCGATCAGCGCCCGCATCCGCGCCCGTCCGGGTCCGGGTCGCGTCAGCTGAAATTCCAACGCCATGTCGGCAGTGCGGTATACGCCCGACCGATAGTTCAAACCGCGTGCGAGCGAAACCAACTCACGGCAGTGAGTCGCGGTGGACGGAACGTCGTTCGTTCTGGCGGATGCGGTCGCGGCGAGCACACGACGTCCGAGCAGCGACTCCACGCGACCGACCAGGCCCTCCACCGATCCCTGTGCACCACCGGGCCGAAGCACCACACCGCCGCGCCCACCCAACGAGATCAGCGTCCCGTCCGGCTCGGACCGGGCCACGTCGTCTTCGATGCGGTCGAGAACGTTCTGCACCACGACCTCCCCGCCGGGACCGGTGCGATCGTCGTCGAAGGACAGCGAGACGACGTCGTAGTCGGCCGCGATCGCAACGCCCGCCCGTGCCGCCAGACGCACGCTTTCCCCGTCACCTGCCAGCAGAGACTCGGTCAATCGACGCGTGCGATCACGCTCCCCCGTGCTCGATCCGCAGCTGTCGAGGTAGACACCCGACACCGCAGTTCCCACGGCTTCGAGGACGCTGACCATGAGTACCGCACCGTCGACGACAGACGCGTCGCCGGTGGACGCCTTCTCTCGAAGTACCTGCGCGGCTGCGACATGCATCGTGTGCAGTACGGCTCGCAGTGGAACGCCCTTGCGCGCCAGCGCTCGTGATGCGCGTGACAACTCGTCGAGCTGCCCGGGGTCCGGTAACTTTCGCGCGGAGAGCGCGGAGGAGGCGACTGCGCGGCACCTCGACCTGAATTCCTCCTCGGGCCTGACGGGCGTATCGTAGTGTCGCGGCCCCACGTTCACCAACATGTCGGATCACCCTTTCTCGACGTGCGCCTGAGCGTCGGGAATACCGTAACGCAATTTACGGTCCGCAAGTACGCGATTGCGCATTCAAACATTCTCGAAGTTTGTTTCGGAAGGCCGTGGACACCCGAAGACCACCCGGCGTGATGCCGGGTGGTCTCGGTCGTTTCGCTCAGCGATTCTCGATGTCTCGGCGGTGCTCGAACTCGCCGTCGATGACGGTACCGAGGGACGCGTCGTCCCGTGCCTTGCGCGCGGCTTCCCGCATCTCGATCCCGTCGGAGATCCAGTCCCCGATCTCCCGCGTCACATCACGCACGGCTCCAGCAATGATGACGGCGATCTTGCCGACGTGTCCGGCCGCCGATTCCGTCAATTCCTGAACGGTGTCCTTGTTGCGTTCGAACTTGCCAACCACCGATTCGTCCCCTCGCATAGGTCTGTCGACTGTGGCGATGTCGGCCATGATCAGGCCGCAACCTTCGTGCGCTCGACGATAACACCGACATGCTGTGTCGAACCGGTCAGCGAATCGGGAAGAGCGAGTTTGAAGATCTTGCCCCACACCGTTCCGATCTGCTTGAAGAAACCGCCGGTGTTGTACGGCAGACCGTACTTGGTGCACAGAGCTTTCACTTCGGGAGCGATCTCGGGGTACCGATGAGCAGGAAGATCCGGGAACAGGTGATGCTCGATCTGATGGGACAGATTTCCCGACATGATGTGGAACAGCGGACTTCCCTCGATGTTCGCCGAACCCAACATCTGACGGACGTACCACTCCCCTCGCGACTCGTTCTCCGTTTCTTCCTCGGTGAACGTCTGGACGCCCGTCGGGAAGTGCCCGCAGAAGATGATCGAGTAGGTCCACAGATTGCGAATGAGATTCGCACCGACGTTGCCGACGAGCGTGGTGACGAAGAACGGCCCGGACAGGGCGGGGAAGACGACATAGTCCTTCAGCACTTGGCGACCGGCCTTGCGCCACATGCCTTTCAGCAACGGCTTGATGTCGTGCCATTTGCGCTTGCCCTGAATCACGTTCTCTGCCTCGAGATCGTGCAACATGACGCCCCACTCGAAGAACACCATGAGGAGAAAGGCATAGACCGGATTGCCGAGGTAGTACGGGTTCCACTTCTGCCCCTCGTCCATGCGCAGAATTCCGTACCCGATGTCGCGATCCTTGCCGACGATGTTGGTGAAGGTGTGGTGCATGTAATTGTGCGAATGCTTCCACTGATCGGCCGGGCACACCGTATCCCATTCGAACACACGGGAATTGAAGCCTGGTTCACGCATCCAGTCGTACTGGCCGTGCATGACGTTGTGGCCGATCTCCATGTTGTCGAGAATCTTCGAGATGCCGAGCGCACCGACGCCCGCCAGCCAAACCGGCGGAAGAAAAGGCATGTACATCATGGCGCGGCCGGCGATCTCGAAGCCACGTTGTGTCTTGACGATGTTGTAGATGTACTCGCGGTCCTCGTCGCCGAGCTTGGCAACGGTACGGGCACGCAGCTCGTCGAGTTCGCGCCCGAGTTCTTGCACCTGCTCGTACGACAGCACTGTCGGCGCGAGATCCTGCTGCGCGTCCGCGCGAGACCCGCCGAACAGTGGGAAAGACAGTGTGGGAAAAGGTATTCCGAACATAAGATCGTTCTCCGTTCCGGATTGTCCTGGTTCAGATGTCGAGCGCGACGTCGCCGACGGGTACCGACACGCAGAGTTGAATCTCCTTGTCCGGCTCGACGTCGACTTCACCCGTCTTGACGTTCTTCGTGCATCCGGACTTCTTCACGGACGTGCACGTGAAGCAGATGCCCATGCGGCAGCCGTACTCGGGGCTCAATCCGGCGTCTTCTGCCTGTTCGAGCAACGTTCGACCCGAATTCTCGGTTACGACACCGCTTTCCGCGAAGGTGAGCGTACCGTCCACGTCGTCTTCGACGGCCACGACAGGCGCCGCGAATTCCTCCGTGTGCAACCGATCCGACAGACCGAGGTCGTCGTACGTCTCGGCGACCGACCTCATCAAGGCCGGCGGCCCGCACAGGAAAGTCTCTGCTTCCTCGAACCACGGCGCGACCTCGTCGAGATGTGCACGTGAGAAATAGCCGTGCAGGTCGCCACCGGAATCCTGGTCCGTGTAGGCATACACGATCCGCACATCCGGAAACGCATCGGCGATCTCGTCGAGTTCACGTCGATAGGCGACGTCCCGTTCGGTGTACGCGTAGTGCACGAAGGTGAGATCGCTGGTGCACCCCTCGTCCAGCAGCGACCTCAGCATCGACAACACGGGCGTGATGCCGCTTCCGCCGCTGATCAGTAGGGTCCGGGCCGGACGAGGCGTCGGAACACGGAAGGTGCCGTCGGCCTGCGACAGGCTGACGACGAGTCCGGGCTCTGCCGTGCGATGAAGGTAACCCGAGACCAGACCGTCGGGATGCGCCTTGACGGTGATCTCGATGAGGCCGTCGGACCGATATTGCGAGCAGGCGGGCGAATAGCACCGCGTGTGGCGGACTCCGTCGATGACGACGCCGACCTGCACGAACTGACCGGCTTCGAACCCTTTCCACTGCCACGTCGGACGCAGAGTCAACGTGACGGTGTCTTCGGTGGATCGATGTACTGCGACGACCTCGGCGCGCAGATCACGCACCGTCGTCATCGGATCCACGAGCTCGAGGTAGCGATCGAGTTCGTGTGGCGACGCCATGGCCTCGAACAGCGACAACGCCGAGAACCTTCCGAAAAGACTTGACCGTCGCGACTTCTGTCCGAGCATCATCTCGCCTCCCGATCAGGGTCGAAACCGAGAAAGTTTCAGTGAACGTCTGTGCACTGGAATCAAGTGTGCCAGACGCTCACGGGAACCTGTCAACGCTGCTGTGACGCTAAGTACACCCTCAGTCGTGCGTGACCCAGGTCACCTCGATGACGAATCTCTTCGTCGAGCCGGCGGCGACCGAACAGTGGACAGCCATAAACTGACACTCGTGACGGAACCGGGTACGCGAGCCGAACGAAAGGAACGCACGCGCCAAGCGCTCATCGAGGGCACGCTGGAGCTGCTGCGCGACCGGTCGTTCGCCAGCGTCAGCCTCCGCGAAGTCAGCAGGTCCGCGGGCATCGTCCCGACGGCGTTCTACCGACACTTCGCGTCGATGGAAGATCTCGGGGTCGCCCTGGTGGAAGACTCGATGCGCATGCTTCGGCAGATGCTTCGGGACGCCAGGAAGGATCCCAGCGTCAAGAATGCGTCGGAATCGTTGCGCATCCTGGTCCGACAGGTACGCAACCACGAAGAACAGTTTCGCTTCCTGGCGCGCGAGCGCTACGGCGGAGTCACCGAGGTGCGTCGAGCGTTCGCCACCGAGCTGCGCATGTTCGTCAGCGAACTGACCATCGATCTGGCGCGCATGCCCGGCCTTCGAGCGTGGAACGTGGACGACCTGGAGATGGCCGCCGACCTGATCGTGTCGACGATGCTCACCGCCGCCGAAGGCCTGCTGGAGATCGACAGGCCTGGCAGCCGCAAGGAGCAGGACCTCGTGCGCAGAACCGAACAACAGGTGCGCCTCGTCGTGCTCGGCATGGGAGCCTGGAAGCCCGACCACAGTCGAGAGGATCGTTCATGACGTCGACCGCCACGACGGTGACCCTCGGCGAGCTCGAGTTCGACGTGCTCGTCGCAGGTCCAGCCGACGGCATTCCGACCGTGCTGCTGCACGGCTTTCCGCAAACATCCGCGTGTTGGGATGCGGTCGTTCCGCATCTCACGGCAGGCAGGCTGCGGACCATCGCACCCGACCAACGGGGTTACTCCCCCGGCGCGCGCCCCGCCGGAGTCGACGCGTACGCGTCGGACAATCTGGTCGGTGACGTTCTCGGTCTGCTCGACGCCTTCGGTCTCGACTCGGCACACATCGTCGGACACGACTGGGGTGCTGCGGTTGCATGGCAACTGGCAGCGCATCATTCCGACCGCGTGCGTTCGCTGACGGCAGTATCCGTTCCGCACACGGCAGCGTTCGGGTGGGCGCTACGTCACGACGAAGATCAGCAGGAGCGATCCGGATACATCGGCTTGCTGCGTCAGGAAGGCAAAGCCGAGAGGGTGCTGCTCGAGAACGACGGGGCCCGCCTGCGTGCGATGTTCTCCGATCGCAGTCTCGACGACCGTTACGTCGAGCACCTGAGTCAGCCGGGCGCGCTGACCGCCGCGCTGAACTGGTATCGCGCGATGACCAACGCGTTCGGCTCACTCGAACCGGTAGGTGTGCCGACGACGTACGTCTGGAGCAATCAGGACTCGGCGATCGGACGCGCGGCAGCCGAGCGGTGCGGCGAGTTCGTCGACGCGCCCTACTCGTTTGTCGAACTCGACGGGGTGTCCCACTGGGTTCCGGAGGAAGCGCCCGCGCGGCTCGCCGACGAGATCCTCACCCGCGTCCGCGCCGTCTAGACCCTGTCGGGCGCCCGGACCGCCATCAGAGCGGCCAGTCCGACGACGAGTACGAGGATCAGACCACCGATCCCGGCTCGGTCGGCGTCGAACAACCACACGAAGAGTCCGAACATCGTCGGCGCGAGGAACGACACCGCGCGGCCCGTCGTCGCGTAGAGCCCGAAGAACTGACCTTCCCGTCCTGGAGGCGCCAGACGAGCGAGGAAGGTACGCGACGACGACTGAGCCGGGCCGACGAACAAACACAGAATCAGTCCGAAGATCCAGAACAGAACGGGCCCGGACACGAACAGCAGCACGATTCCCGCGACGATCATCGACGCAAGAGAGAACGCGATGACGGCCTTGGGCCCGGTTCGGTCGTCGAACCGCCCTGCCGCAACCGCGCCCAGACCGGCGACGACGTTCGCAGCCACACCGAACAGCAGCACATCGGCGGTTCCGATGCCGTACACGCTGACGGCGAGTACGGCTCCGAAGGTGAAGACACCTGCCAGTCCGTCGCGGAACAGTGCACTCGCGACGAGGAAGTAGACGCTGCGGCGGTCGGCGACCCATAGTTCGCGTAGGTCGCGGAACAAAACCTTGTAGGACTCGACGAACCCGGCCTTCGCGGCGCCGGGGTCGGCACTCGTGGACGGCATCTCGGGTACGGCGAAGAACACCGGAATTGCCGACACCGCGAACCACACGGCCGCGAGCAACGCGACGAGACGGATGTTGAGACCACCGTCGGTGGTCAACCCGAGCAGACCTCGGGTGTCGCCGTCACCGGTGATGAACCCGAAGTAACAGACGAGCAACAGCACGATGCCGCCGAAATACCCCATCGCCCAACCGAATCCAGAGACGCGCCCGATGTTCTCGGGCGTCGAGACCTGCCGAAGCATCGAATTGTAGGGAATGCTGGCAAGCTCGAACAGGATCGATCCGGCAGCGAGGAGAACCAGACCGAGCCACAGGTAGTGGTAGTCGTCGCGAACGAAGAACAGGCCTGCCATGCTCGCGACGGTCAGGCCGGTCAGGATCGCCAGTGACTGCTTGCGCTTTCCTCGCGCGTCGAAACGTTGGCCGGAAATCGGTGCGAGAACGGCGATCACGACGCCCGACAGTCCGATGGCCCAGCTGAACCACGACGTCGCCGAGATCGAACCGGGCAGGTCGTCGCCCACGGCATCGGTCAGGTAGACCGAGAACACGAACGTCAGGATCACCGCGTTGAACGCCGCCGACCCCCAATCCCATATCCCCCAGGCGAATACCTGCTTGCGGGTGGTCGCGACGCCGACTACGGCATCCGCCTGTGCACTCATGTGTCGAAGCCTAAGCCAGGCAGGCGCCTCCGGCGCACGTGCGCGGTAATACATACCCCTCTATACATAACCGCGCACATGCAACTAGTTGCATACTCACCTCGTTGCATACATACTGATGCCCGTGGCTCTCGAACATGCGATTCTGGTGTCTCTTTCCGAGCAGTCCGGCTCGGGATACGAGCTTGCCCGCCGCTTCGACAAGTCGATCGGCTTCTTCTGGAGCGCCACCCACCAGCAGATCTACCGCGTGCTGACGCGCATGGACGCGGCTGGCTGGGTCGCAGGCACCGTTGTTTCCCGCGACGGCCGACCCGACAAGAAGGTCTACTCCGTCGCCGACGCGGGCCGGGCCGAGCTGGATCGCTGGATCGCCGAGCCCGCCGACCCGAGCCGCCTACGGGACGAACTGGCCGTGAAGATCAGGGGAGCCGCACTCGGCGACGTCGAGGCAGTGAGAACCGAGGTCCGACGCCACCGCCAGGTGCATTCCGAGCGTCTGGAGATGTATCGACTGATCGAAAAGCGGGACTTTCCGTCACCGGAAAGCGTGGAGGGAGCCGCATTGCATCAATACCTGGTGCTGCGGGGCGGAATTCGAGTCGAGGAGGGGTTCACGCAATGGTGCGACGAGATTCTGGAGAGACTGTGATCGGAGCGAGCAGGTATCCGATTCTGTTGTCCCCGTTGATTGTCGGCAGGACGACGTTGAAGAACCGTGTGATCATGGGGTCCATCCACACCGGCTTGGAGGACCGTGCGCGCGACATCGACCGCCTTGCCGAGTACTTCGCCGAGCGGGCCCGCGGGGGCGTCGCGCTCATCGTCACCGGCGGTTATGCGCCCAACCGAACGGGTTGGCTGCTCCCGTTCGGCGCGAAGTTGACGAACAGACTGGAAGCACGCCGACACCGCCGCGTCACCGAGGCCGTGCACCGTGAAGGCGGCAAGATCGCTCTGCAGATTCTGCACGCGGGTCGATACTCCTACCAGCCGTTCAGTGTATCGGCGTCGTCGATCAAGGCTCCTATCAATCCTTTTCGACCTCGAAGGTTGACGTCTCGAGGGGTGCGATGGCAGATCAGGAATTTCGTTCGATGCGCGCGGCTCGCCCAATCCGCGGGATACGACGGCGTCGAAATCATGGGCGGCGAGGGCTATTTCATCAACCAGTTCCTGTCCGAGCGCACCAACCGCCGACGCGACGAATGGGGTGGCAGCCCAGAGAAGCGCCGACGCATCGCCGTCGAGATCGCACGAGGAATCCGCAGCGCCGTCGGAGACGACTTTCTGGTGATGTTCCGATTGTCGATGGCCGACCTCGTCGAAGGCGGACAAAGTTGGAACGAGATCGTCTCTCTCGCACAGGATCTCGAACGTGTGGGCGTCGACGTCATCAACACCGACATCGGCTGGCACGAGTCGCGTGTCCCGACCATCGTGACCTCGGTACCTCGTGGCGCATTCGCCGACATCACCGGCAAACTCGACAAGCACGTCGACATCCCGGTGGCGGCGTCGAACCGCATCAACATGCCCGACATCGCCGAGAACATCCTCGCTCGCGGTGACGCTCAACTGATTTCGATGGCTCGCCCCATGCTCGCCGACCCGTTCTGGGTGCGCAAGGCCGAAGCGGACGACGCCGACGCCATCAACACCTGCATCGCGTGCAATCAGGCGTGCCTGGATCATGCATTCGTCCACAAGACCGTGTCCTGCCTGGTCAACCCCCGGGCCGGCCGTGAGGTCGAGTTGAAGCTGTCTCCTGCGAAGCGCACCAAGAAGGTGGCGGTCGTCGGCGGAGGCCCTGCAGGTCTGTCCGCTGCGCTCGAGTGCGCGCGCCGCGGGCATTCCGTCAGCCTGTTCGAGGCACGTCCCGGTCTCGGTGGTCAATTCGGTATCGCACAACGCATCCCGGGCAAGGAAGAGTTCTCCGAGACGATCCGCTACTTCACCACTGCTTTGCGCGACGCCGACGTCACCCTCCATCTCGGTCGGCGCGTCACGGCAGCGGAGCTCGTGGACGGCGAGTTCGACGAGGTTGTCGTCGCAACCGGTGTCGTCCCCCGCATCCCGTCGATTCCAGGCATCGATCACCCATCGGTGCTGTCGTACGCCGACGTCGTCGAGCATGGAAAAACGGTGGGTGATCGCGTCGCGGTCATCGGTGCGGGCGGCATCGGCGTCGACATCTCCGAATTCCTCACCACCGACGTCTCCCCCACGCTCGATCTGAAGGAATGGAAACAAGAATGGGGCGTCACCGAACCCGAGGCCGCGCCCGGCGCGTTGACGACGCCCGTGCCTGCGGCGTCGCCCCGTGAGGTCTTTCTCCTGCAGAGGAAGAAGGGCCGCATCGGGGCAGGTCTTGCGAAGACCACCGGCTGGGTCCACCGCGCTGCCCTGAAGGCCAAGGGCGTGCACGAGATCTCCGGCGTCAACTACGAGCGCATCGACGACGACGGACTGCACATCTCCTTCGGCGAGAAGCACGAGAAGCCGCGCGTACTCGACGTCGACACGATCGTCGTCTGCGCGGGCCAGGAATCGGTACGCGACATCGCCGACGACCTCGACGCAGCAGGCGTGACGACGCATGTCATCGGCGGCGCCGACCTGGCCGCGGAGCTGGACGCCAAACGCGCGATCGAGCAGGGCACACGCCTCGCCGCACGGTTGTGACCGCATCCATTACCCTGGCTGACCGTGAGCCTGCCGAGTCCTGCACCCGAAGCCCGCGCCGTCGTCACCGGCGCCTCCTCCGGAATCGGAGAGGCGTTGGCGACCGAACTGGCCGCCCGGGGCCATTCCCTGATCATCGCTGCCCGACGCGGTGACCTCCTCGAGAAACTGGCCGCCACGTTGCGCGCGGACCACGGCGTAACCGTCGACGTGCGCGTCGTGGACCTGTCGGACCGTGACGCGCGCAAGCCGTTCACCGACGAGCTTGCCGAGCGTGAGATCAGCATCCTGTGCAACAACGCGGGCATCGCGACGTTCGGGCCGGTCGCGAACCTGGACCCGTCGTACGAGCGAGCGCAGGTGGAACTCAACGCGGTCACCGTCCACGATCTGACCCTCGCGGTTCTGCCCGGGATGGTTGCCCGACGCAGCGGCGGAATCCTGATCGTCGGCTCGGCGGCCGGCAACATGGCAATCCCGAACAACGCGACATACGCGGCGACGAAGGCGTTCGCCAACACGTTCTCGGAATCACTGCGCGACGAGCTGAAAGGCAGCGGCGTGAACGTCACGCTGCTCGCACCGGGTCCGGTCCGCACCGAGACTCCCGACCCCGCCGACGCGTCGATCGTCGACAAGGTGGTCCCCGGCTTCCTGTGGATCGACAGCGCCTACACCGCGAAGCTGTCGCTGGATTCGTTGGCCAAGAACAAGATGCGCGTCGTACCCGGCTTGATCAGCAAGGGCATGTCCGTCGCCGGTCAGTACAGCCCGCGCGCCATCTCGGCGCCGATCATCGGCAGTTTCTACAAGAAGCTCGGCAGCTGACGCCCACTCGTGAGTGCGAATGTAGAGCGGGCTCTACATTCGCACTCACGGGTGCGTCAGCGCTTACGCCTACGCCCCGTCCCGAAGATGCTGCGCGAGATCTCCCGCCCCGCAGCCGAAGCCGCCGATCGCAGGAAGCTCTTGACCGCCGGGTTGCTCATGATCCGTTCGGCCGCGGACGGCCCCTCGGGCGCCGAAGGTGGCAGGTCGGGAAGGTCGGCGGGCAACGGCGGGATGTCGAATGTCTCGTCGGGTGCAGGCACGTCGACGACACGGGCTGCGAGTTTCTCGTAGGCCGACTCACGATCGATCGTGGTGCGGTACTTACCGTTCAAGGCGCTCGCCGACGCGGCCTCGGTGATCGCGTCGTTCCCGATGGTGTCCATCAGCGAGCGCGGCGGCCGAATCCTGGTCCACGCCACGGGCGTCGGCGCTCCCTTCTCGGACAGGACCGTCACGATCGCTTCGCCGGTGCCCAGTGACGTCAGCGCTTCCTCGAGGTCGTAGGTATCGGTCTTCGGGTAGGTGCGCACCGTCTTGGTGAGCGCCTTCTGATCGTCGGGTGTGAACGCGCGCAGAGCATGCTGGACTCGCGCACCGAGCTGCGAGAGAACCTCGTTGGGGACGTCGGTGGGCAGCTGCGTGCAGAAGATGACGCCGACGCCCTTCGACCGGATCAGCTTGACGGTCTGTTCCACCTGTTCGAGGAACGCCTTCGACGCGTCGGCGAACAGAAGGTGCGCCTCGTCGAAGATGAAGACCACCTTGGGCTTGTCGATGTCGCCCACTTCGGGGAGCGTCTGGAACAGGTCGGCCAGCACCCACATCAGGAATGTCGAGAACATGACCGGACGTGCTGCCTGCGAACCGAGTTCGAACAACGTGACGACGCCTCTGCCGTCGGCACCGACACGCAGAAGGTCCTCGGTGTCGAGCTCGGGTTCGCCGAAGAACGTGTCGCCACCGTCCGCCTCGAGATTGACGAGCGCGCGAAGGATGACGCCCGCCGTGGCCGCCGACACTCCCCCGATACCCTTCAGGTCTGCTTTGCCCTCGTCGGACGTCAGGTGGGTAATGACGGCTCGAAGGTCCTTCAGGTCCAGCAGCGCGAGGCCTTGCTTGTCCGCCCAGTGGAAGATCAGGCCGAGGGTGGACTCTTGAGTCTTGTTGAGCTGCAACACTTTGCTGAGCAGAATCGGGCCGAACGCGGTGATGGTCGCGCGGACGGGAATGCCGATTCCGTCGGTCCCCAGCGACAGGAATTCGGTCGGATACGCGGTCGGCTGCCATTCCGCTTCACCGCACTCGACGGCTCGAGCCCGGATCTTCTCGTTGTCCGCGCCCATCGCCGACAGGCCCGACAGGTCTCCCTTGATGTCGGCCATGACGACGGGCACGCCCGCCGCGGACAGCTGCTCGGCGGTGCCCTGTAGCGTCTTCGTCTTACCGGTTCCCGTCGCACCCGCGACGAGTCCGTGCCGGTTCAACGTCGCCAACGGGATGCGAATGCGCGCCGACGGGTCGACGACGCCGTCGACCATCACCGTTCCGAGTTCGAGTGCGGCGCCCGACGTCGCGTACCCGGCTGCGATCGTTGCGGCGACGTCGTTCTGCACAGCCGCATCGGTTGTGCCCCGAGACTGCTTCTCCTCGGCTTCTGCCGCTGCTGCAGCCGCTTCCGCCGCCTCCGCAGCAGCAGCCGCCTCCTGTGCGATCCGGGCGGCCTCGACCGCCGCGGCCTTCGCTGCCTTCGCCCGTTCCGCCGGCATCGACGTTTCGGTGCTGCTCGGCTGATTCGGATCGACCGACATGTCTCCACTCCCTCTGAAACGAACGCGCCCCGCTGATTACACACTGTCGATCATCACCGCACACCATAGGGACCGGCCGTGCGCACTAGTGTGTCTGTCGTGCAGGACAAACTTGTGTGGATCGATTGCGAAATGACCGGTTTGGATTTGTCGAAGGACAAACTCATCGAGATTGCGGCGCTCGTCACCGACAGTGAGCTCGAAATTCTCGGCGAGGGCGTCGACATCGTCATTCACGCCGACGACGAGGCGCTGGCGGGCATGCCCGACGTCGTGAAGAAGATGCATGCCAAATCCGGTCTCACCGAGGAGGTACGTGCCTCGACGGTCACCATCGAGGAGGCGCAGAAACAGGTCCTCGACTACATCCGCGAACACGTGCCCGTGGCGTCGACGGTTCCGCTCGCCGGCAACTCCATTGCGACGGACCGCGGATTCATCGCGCGTGACATGGCCGACCTGGACACCTACCTGCACTACCGCATGATCGACGTCAGCTCCATCAAGGAACTGTCGCGTCGCTGGTACCCGCGGATCTACTTCGGTCAGCCGACGAAGGGGCTCGCGCACCGCGCCCTCGCCGACATCAAGGAGTCGATCAAGGAGCTGAAGTACTACCGCCAGACGGTCTTCGTACCTCAGCCCGGCCCCTCCACCAGCGACATTGCAGCAATCGTCGAGGGTCTCGACACGCAGTCGTAGGGGCGATTAGGAACCTGGGAACCGAACCGCTAATATTGTCGTCGCTGCTGAAACAGAGCCTGAACGGGCGAAGAAGAAGTAGCTATGGTGGGTGTAGTTCAGCTGGTAGAGCACCAGGTTGTGATCCTGGGTGTCGCGGGTTCGAGTCCCGTCACTCACCCCATCGAGAGCAAGAAAGCCGGTCTCCGCACGGAGGCCGGCTTTTTTGTGTCGCAAGCAGGCACCGATCGCTACCCGCCACGCATTCGCACACACGGTCGAAAATCGTGAATTACCTTGTTGTAATTCATCTTTCGAGTTTCGCATGTGATTGATGTGACGTACGGTTACTGATGGCACTTTTGGGGAAGAAAAGTACCGATGTTGAAGCTGTGATCACGCGGCTCTGATTTGTCGTGCCCCCAAACGCGTCGCCAGCAGTTCGAAGCCCGCCGTACGCGTGCGGGCAGAGACGAGGAGGTACGTCACGTGGGTCGACGAATGCACACGGTGATCGCAGGTTCGGTGTTGTCGGCAACGCTGTGCCTCGGCGGGGCGGGTCTGATCAACCCTGCCGTGGCCACAGCGCAGCCGACCATCGATCTGCCCGAGATCCCGATCCCGCAGCCCGACGCACAACAGCGCGCGGCAATTCTCACTGCGGTCCTGGATGCGACGGGCGTGCTCATCAACGAGGTTGCCGCCGTCATTCTCGACTCGGACTTCGGACCGACACCCGACACGACGGACGAGTCGGAGGATTCGACGCCGGAGGTGGAAGCCGCTCCCCCGTCCGTCGGCCTGGGTGGATCGATTCTGCCGCTCCCGGCGCGTAGCTACGACATCAGCTCCGGATACGGCGGACGAAACAATCCGACCGGCAACGGCGCTCAGTTCCACCAGGGCGTCGACTTCGCAGCACCGTCAGGAACCGCGATCTATGCCGTGACGGGAGGAACCGTCGAACAGGCGGGTGACGTGGGTGACGGGTACGGGAACCTCGTGCGGATCAAGAGCGGCAACACGGTCACCTATTACGGACACCAATCGGACATCGATGTCTCCGTCGGAGACACCGTGCAACCAGGCGACCGCATCGGGTCGGTCGGAAGCACCGGCAATTCCACCGGCCCGCATCTGCACTTCGAGGTGAGGAACAACGGGTCAAGCATCGAACCCGTCGCCTACCTGAAAACCCTCGGCATCGATCCCGCGCGGTACCAGAAGGACGACGGCGACTAGACCGCAGTCGCGTTGCCTGCCTTCCACTGATCCCACGGGATGTTCCAGTCGCCGAGACCGTCGACCCCGGACAGGGTGCCACCCACGGTGTTCTTGACGACGACGATGTCCCCGCGCTTGGTGTTGTCGTAGACCCACTTGGCGTTGGTCGGGCTGAGATTCAGGCAGCCGTGGCTGGCGTTCGAGTAGCCCTGCTGCCCGACCGACCACGGCGCAGAGTGGAAGAAGATGCCGCTGTAGGACATCCGCACCGCCCAGTCGACGGGTGTGCGGTAGCCGGCAGCCGAGTTGACCGGCACACCGTACGTCGACGAATCCATGACCAGGTGATCGAACCGATCGCCGATGATGTAGACCCCGTTGTCGGTCGGCGTGCTGTCCTTGCCCATCGACGTCGGCATCGTGATGACGTCCTGGCCGTTGACATTGAACGTGACCTGCTTGGTGTTGTCGTCGGCCGTGGCGACGACGGCGTCACCGATGGTGAACGACGCGGTGGCGTTCTCCTGCCCGTAGATTCCGTCACCGAGGTCGCGGCCGTAGACGTTGACCGCAACGTCGACGCGGGTGCCCGACGCCCAGTAGTTCTGCGGCCTCCAGCGAACCTCGCGGTCGTTGACCCAGTAGAACGCGCCCTCGACGGGTGGCGTCGTGGTCACTTGGATGGCGTTCTGCGCGGCGATCTTGTCGGTGATGGTCTCGTCGAACTGCACCGCGACGGGCTGGCCGATTCCGACGACCTCCCCGTCGGACGGCAGCAGGTACGGCTTGGTGAAGTTCCCCGGCTGACTCGTAGTGAAGCTGGTGACGGTGCTCGACGCTCCGCCGAGGCCGTACGCGTCGGCCTGGACACGATATTCGCGGTTGTAGCCGAGCGGTTCGGTGTTGGTCCACGACAGCCCGTCCGGCGCGATCGCCCCTGACACGACCTTGCCGTCGGGGTTGAGCATCGTCACGGATCCGAGCTTGCCGTCGGTCACCGACACGGTCACCGGGTCGGCGGGCGAGAATCCGACGGCACCGTCGGCAACGGTAGAGCTCACTTTCGGCTTCATGAGCTCGGCAATGGGGTTCGAATCGATCGGAGCTACCGCCTCGGTCGTCTCCGTCGTCGTTCCACAAGCGGACAGGACAGCTACCGCAGCGAGTGCCGCGACAGCGCCGAGTACCGTTCCGCGCCAGACCTTCATGAACCGCCCCACTTCCACACCAACCGATTACGCACGTACCGAATCGGACATTCCGGGAGGATAATGCCAGCTCGCAGCCTGCGTCTCCAACCGAAATGCCGTGAGTTCGAGTAACGTTCCAATACCAATCGGCATGTTCGGGGTTCGTGTTACGTCATCAACACCCGCAATCGGCGTGATGACGCGTCACACGTCAGCGGAAGCTCATGTTGTCGTCGACGAGCGAACCGAATCGCAGAACCGGCAGGTCGCGGAAGTAGTTCATCCGCAGGCGCCAGGGAGCCTCGGATCCCTGCTTCGGAAACGTGTCGACGGATCGAAGCACGTACCCGGCGGCGAAGTCGAGGAAAGGCTCCTCCCCGACCGACTGATCGCGCTTCAGCCGCACCTCTCGGTACCCGGACTCGTCCATGTGTCCGAGCAGCCTGGACACGTAATCGCAGACGAGGTCTGCCTTGAGCGTCCAGGACGCGTTGGTGTAGCCCACGACGAACGCGAAGTTGGGCACGTCGGTGAGCATCATGCCCTTGTAGGCCATCGTCTCGGTCAGATCGACGGTCTTGCCGTCGACCTCGAGGTCGACGTGACCGAAGGCGACGAGGTTCAGGCCCGTTGCCGTCACGACGATGTCGGCGTCGAGGTGCTTCCCCGACCGGAGCCGGATGCCGTCCTCGGTGAACCTGTCGATGTGATCGGTGACGAGTTCGACTTCCCCCTTGCGAATGCACCGGAAGAGATCGTTGTCCGGCACGAGGCACAGCCGCTGATCCCACGGGTTGTACTTCGGCGTGAAGTGAGTGTCCAGGTCGTACCCCTCCGGCAGCCACTTCTCCTGCAACTTCCGGATCTGCTTCTTCATGAAGTTCGGGTACCGCTGGCACAGCACGTACATACCGATGGCGGTGACGGCGTTCTTCAGACGCGTGATGCCGTACGCAGCTTTCGACGGCAGGTACTTGCGCAGCGCGAGTGCGACCGGGTCCTTCGACGGCAGCGACATGATGTAACTCGGCGAGCGCTGCAGGAGAGTCACGTGTTCGGCTTCGCGAGCGAGGTTGGGCGCCAACGTGATCGCCGTGGCCCCGCTTCCGATGACCACGACCTTCTTGCCCGAGTAGTCGAGGTCCTCGGGCCACAACTGCGGATGCACGACGGTTCCGCGGAAGTCGTCGACACCCTCGAACTCCGGCGTGAATCCCTTGTCGTAGTCGTAGTATCCACTACAGCACATCAAGAACGACGCTTCGAACGTGACGGTCGCGCCGGTGTCCGATCTTTCCGCGACGACCGTCCATGTCGAGGTGGCGGTGGACCACGAGGCTTTCACGACGCGGTGATGGAACCTGATGTGCTTGTCGATGCCGCCGTCGCGCGCGGTGTCCTCGATGTATTCGCGGATGTCCTTGCCGTCGGCGATCGACTTGTCGCCGGTCCACGGACGGAAGTTGTATCCGAGCGTGTACATGTCCGAGTCGGACCGAATTCCCGGGTACCGGAACAGGTCCCAGGTCCCGCCGATCGCGCCGCGGCTCTCGAGGATCGCGTAGCTCTTGCCGGGGAGCTTGCTCTGGAGATGATGCGCCGCACCGATACCCGACAGACCTGCGCCGACGATCAGGACGTCGACGGTCTCGGCCGCATCGGACGATTCGGACTCACGGGATTCCGAAGGGGAAATGGTTGTCATGGAAGCACTTTCGTGTCGGCGGGGCAGGCTAGTGAGCTACGTTGCGCTTGCTCGTCGAGCGACCGAGCGCTTCGACTTCGGCGTCCATCTTCGGGAGCAGGCGTGGCACGTGCTTCAGGATGGCGCGATCACCGACTGCCGACTGCAGCACTCCACGAAGGAAGCCGGCAGCACCTACCCACCGAGGCACGTAGACCTTGCGCTTGCGGCCCTCCAGGCCGTCGACGAACGCGTCGACGCACTGGTCGACGGTCATCGTGCGCCCGAACGGACCGGGCATGACACCCAACATCTCCCGGAACGCACCGAGGTCCGCTTTCGCGTCCTGAACGAGCGGGGTGTCGATCCACGCCATGTGTGCGGATCCGACGCCGACGCCTTGATAGGTGACTTCGAGCCGAAGCGCGTTGGCGAACTGCTCGACACCCGCCTTGCTGGCGTTGTACGCGGCGAGACCGGGGCACGCAGCGTACGCGGCGAGCGAGGACACGATCAGGATGTAGCCCTTGCGTTCGATCAGCGACGGCACAGTCGCACGAGCAGTGTTGAACACGCCGAGGAGGTTGACGTCGAGCACTCGCTGGAACGTCGCCGGATCGACCTTCAGCACCGATCCGTAGCTCGCGATTCCGGCGTTCGCCAGAACGAGGTCGAGGCCACCGAACTTCTCGATGCCCGCCGTCGCGGCCGCCTGCATCGCCGCGAGATCTCGCACGTCGGCGACGATGCCCAGCGCGACGTCGCTTCCGAGCTCTGCTTCCAGATCGCGGAGCGGTTCTGCATCGACATCGGTGAGCACCAGCTTGCTTCCGCGCGCAGCGAGGGCGCGTGCGGTCTCGGCGCCGATTCCGCGCGCGGCGCCGGTGATGAACACGACCTTGTTCGCGAGTACGGACACGAGAAGTCCACCTCCATGTTCCGGTCCCCCGTTTTGGGAACTGCTACGTGTCACTTTCCATCTGATACTGATCGGTGTCAAGATCGGGGGGTGAGCACTTCCGAAACTCGAGCACTCCCTGGGCGCCCCTACCGCGGTTCGTCGTCCGACCAACGTCGAGAAGACCGCCGAGAGAAGCTGCTCGACGCTGCCGTGGAGCTCTTCGGAACCAGCGGATACCGATCCGCGTCGATCGACCGCATCTGCGCAGCCGCAGGCCTGACGAAGCGCTACTTCTACGAGTCGTTCGACAGCAGCGAGGATCTGCTGAAGGCCGTCTACCGTCGCGCGACAGCCACGATGCTCGGCAGCATCGCAGTGCCGTCGGACGGCCGCAGCACGTCCGCCGAACAGGTGCTGCAGGCCGCCCTGGCGAACTTCTTCCGCAGCGTCGCGGACGACCCGAGATCGGCGCGTATCGTACTGCTCGAAGTCTTGGGCGTGTCTTCCGAGGTCGACGCGCTCTACAGACAGACGACGGCGCTGTTCGTCGACGCAGTCCTCGCGCTCGCCGCGTCCGTGGGTACAGCGCACGGGCTCGCGGGGCCGAACCGTCGAACTCTCGCAGTCGGACTCGTCGGGGCCGTGCTGATGATGACGCAGCAGTGGGTCCTCGCTCCCGACACCGAGTCTCTCGACGACGTCATCGCGGGTGCTCACACCATCCTCGGTGCAGTGGCGTTCGGACGGCTCGACTAGCTCCAAGTCGTTTCCAAGTGGGCGGGTGCAGTCTTCCCTCATGAGCGCACCGACCCTCCCCCAGTTCGCCGCCCCGCAGACCGCAACCCGGCTACGATCCGCGCGAGTGCAGTTCTGCGACCGCGACGACGCCGAGATGTTCCTCGAATGGCTGCACGCGCGCGCCGCATCGTACGCACGCGCCGACGAGACTGCGGAGGTCACGTTCCCTGTGTTCGTCTGCACTGCGGCCGACGCCTACAGCGTGTCCTCGGCTCTGACGTGCGCCGTGTTCGGCGATTCCGATGTCGTCGATCTTGTCGACACGGTCGCCGTTCGGGTCGAGCAGGCCACGCTCCCCGCGGTTTTCGGACCGTACGCGACCGAGCGAGGATGGGAGGTCATGTACGCACTGTCACTGCGATGACGGCACCGCGGCGAACACGAGTTCGCGAACCTCGCCGCGGGTCAGCTGACGCCCGACCTCGATGTTTCGCCGGAGCGTGTCGTCGTCGACGGCCGACCGGATCTCCTGGTCGTAACGTCCGATGTCGATCGGATCCATCGCCGACGGAACGTAGCCGATCATCTCGACCTGACGATCCACGACGCCCAACAACCGTGTCGCCGAATCGATGTCACCCCGCCGGAACAGTGCGTACGCAAGCGTTGCAAGCCCCACCATCCACGACGACGTGTCCGATACGGAGTCGCACGCGTCGATCATCCGTTGGAGTTTGAGTTCGGCAGGTCCTCCCCAACGGCCCTGCGCAAGATCGACTTTGGCATGGATCCACAAGGCGGATGCTTCGCACCACTGATACCCGCAGTCGGCGGCCACGGCCGTCGAGTACTCGAGCAGCTCCTCGGCGCGGATCATGTCCCCACTGCGGAGAAAAGCCGTCCCAGCGGACATCAACGCTTCGGCTTTCGTGTACGGCGCGTCGAGAGCGTCGGCCACGACGAGCGCCTCGTCGGCATGCACGACTGCTTGTTCGGTCAACCCGGCACCTGCCTCGAAGAATGCCAGCGACACGAGCACGTCCGACCGCGCCACCTTGTCGGAATGAGTTTCCGGCTCCAATTCCCCCAGCCTGCCGAAGGATTCGAGCAAACCCGAGATGTCGCCCGCGAGGTACCGCGTGATGGTCAGTCCCGCCACCGCCCGGACCAGGACACCGATGCCGATGTCCTTCGCCTTCATCGCCGACTCCAGGTAGCGAAGCCCTTCCGCGACGTGACCGCGGCGGTACCAGAACCAGTACAGGCTTCCGACGATGCGTAGATAGGTCTCCGACGTGTTGTCCAGATGTTCGAGAGCCGAACGCACGTTGGGCATGTCGTGATCGAGGCGCGTCATCCATCGTGGGCACTCGGGTCCCCGCAGACCGAAATAGGCTTCTTCCGCCATCGCGACGACCCACTCGGAGTGCCGTTGGCGCAATTCGGCCGACCGGGCCGGATGACGATGCAGCGCAGCGAAACTCCGCAACGTCTCCAACATGCGGTACCGCCGGGGATCACCGCCCGAGGACTTGATCAGCGACTTGTCGATGAGTGCGCCGAGGTCGGCGATGATGCCGCGATGGCCGGTTACCGTACGCGCCGCGTCGAGATCGAAACCACCGTCGAAGATCGCCAGATCTTCGAACAACACCTTTTCCGACGGCGCCAGACTCGCGTACGACCACTCGACCGCAGCGAGCATGGTCGAGTGCCGGAGATTGGTTCTCGGTCCACCGCGCAGTACCTCGAACCGGTCGTCGAGATTGTCGACGAGTTGACGCACCGACAGCGTACGACACTGTGCCGCAGCAAGTTCGATGGCGAGCGGCATTCCGTCCAATGCCCCGCACAGCTTGTCGAGTAGCTTCATGTCCTCGGTACTCGGATCCCAGCCGCCGGATTGCTGCGACGCACGATCGACGAACAGTCGAACGGCCGCGCCGCCGGCCCCGGAGGACAGCGACGGCGTGTCGTACACGTACTCGCCGTGCACGCCGAGCGCCTCGCGGCTCGTCGCGAGTACCGAGACTTCCGAACACGACGCGAGCACTGCTGCGACGAACTCGGCGACGGGCCCGAGGACCTGTTCGCAGTTGTCGAGCACGAGGAGGGTACGACGATCGCGCAAGATCGCCTCGAGCGACGACATACCGCCGGACACGCTCACCCCGAGCGCGGTGGCGATGGCGTCGACGAGCAATCCGCCCTCCCGGACGTCGGCGAGTTCCACGAACCAGGGGCCGTCGGAATCCCGACGCCGACGCGCCACCTCGAGTGCCAGCCGCGTCTTCCCCATCCCGCCGGGTCCGGTCAACGTGACGAGCCTGTTCGTGGCTCCTGCAGACTCGACGGCGAGCAGATCGTCGTGCCGGCCCACCAACGGTGTGGAAGGGATCGGAACGAGGCTGTGCCGAGCCGGCGGACGTGCGTCCGGTATCTCGGCGACGGTGACGTCGAGTGCCGAATCCTGCCGCAGGATGGCGTCGTGCAGCGCGATCGAACTCGGTCTCGGATCCGCGCCGAGTTGATCGGCCAGACTCTCGCGGGTTGCGCGCAGGGCCGCCAATGCGTCACCCTGCCTACCCGCTCGGTACAGCGCGAGCGCCAACAACTCCGAGGCACGTTCGCGAAGCGGATGGTTCCGGATGTGCGCCTCGAGCGCCGCGGCGGCCGACGCGTTCTCCCCCAGGGCTATCGCCGCATCCATGCGATCTTCGAACACCCCGAGTCGACGCTCCTCGAGGTGCCGGATCTCCGCCTGGGCGAACGGCCGGTCGGCGCAATCCGCGTGCGCGGGACCACTCCAGAGGTCGAGTGCCTCGCCGAGAATGCGGTGGGCGTCGGCGAACCGCTGTTCGTTCAGTGCTTCTTTCCCGGCGTGCGCGCCCGCCAGAAACCGCGTCGAGTCGAGACCGTCGTCGGGAAGGACGAGGGCGTACCCGGGCCCGCGCCGGACCAGCACCGTCGGCTTGGCGGTGCCACGGTTCGGTTCGAACGCCTTGCGCAGCGTGGAGATGTAGCCCTGCAACGTCAGCGATGCCGTCCTCGGTGGCGAGTCGCCCCAGAGGTCGTCGATCAGGGTGTCGTCGGCGACCATGTGGCCACCTGCGATCGCCAACCGGGCAACGATCGCGCGAGGCACGGGCCCACCGAGTGCAATCGGCTCGCCGTTCAGGAATGCCTCGATCGGCCCCAGAACGCGCAGCTCGACGCGAGCGTTCGTGGTGGCCTGATCTGTCGACACCGATGGATCATAAAGTGCCACCGGTCTTTCGTCTCACCGTTGGCACGACCCGGGCCCGGACCCCGCCGCGCGGGGACCGGGCCCAGGACGTCCGCCACCTACTCGGACGTGACCGATCGCCGCGTGGCGAGCAGTACCCCAAGGATCGTGTAACCGAGGACCAGTTGGACGGAGCTGACGACCAGTCCGGCGTCACGCACGATCATCACGAGCGGAATCGTGGCGACGAACCAGGATTGAGCCCACAGCGTCCACCACCGGACGACTCCGGTCCATCGTCCCGCGATCGCAACTCGTATGCCGATACCGACCATGCCCACCATCGACAGGGGCCAGCACAGGTCGAACGCCATCCACACCGCTGTGTCGTGAAGCAGCCAGAACGCGTCCAACGTCGACGAGACCAGTGCGCCTGCCATGAACACGAACTGTCCGACGTAGAAGCCGCGGGCGACGCGGCCGTCGCCCATCGCGTGCGTGCGTACCTGCAAGAGCAACAGCCGGACGACGCCGATCTGAAAGGCGATCGCAGTGGCGCCTCCGACGAGCGATTGCCACCCGAATCCCTGGTGGTCGCCGATCGCGGGCATTCCGACGGCCCAGGCCGTCGTGCCGATTGCCAACAGAATTCCGGTGTTGCGCACGGACTGCGGTGTCACGACACTTCTCGTGCGGTGTGAGTTCTCGAGAACGGCCATCGTCTCAGCTCCTCGTATGAGTGGAAGGTTCTTCTGGCTCACACGATCGGCGGTTCTACTGGGAAGTCACTGGGGATCCGCTTGGACCGCCTGCTTCTCGTAGAGCTTCTGCTCGTAGGACGCGCCGTAATACTGCTCGAGCTCGGCCAAAGACTCGGGCGAGTCCGGCATGACCGCCCTCGTGATCTCGGAGACGGTCGGCAGGATCGAGGGATTCCACGTCTCGGGCTCCCACAACTTCGATCGCATGAACGCCTTGGCGCAATGGAAGAAGACTTGTTCGACGTCGACGACGAGGCACAGGATCGGCCTGTGGCCCTTGACCACCATCTCGTCGAAGAAGGGCGCATTCTTGATCAATCGTGCTCGGCCGTTGATGCGCAATGTGTCACCGCGACCCGGGATGAAGAAGTTGATCCCGACGAACGGATTGGCCAGCACGTTCCGGTAGCCGTCCATACGTTTGTTGCCCGGGCGTTCGGCGATCGCGATGGTCGTGGAGTCGATGACGTGGGCAAGCAGGCCCGCAGGGTCACCCTTCGGCGAGACGTCGCAACGGCCGTCGGCGTCGGCGGTGCCGATGAGGCAGAACGGAGACTCCGCCAACCAGCGGACATCGATCGGGTGCAACGACGACCGGTCCTTGTTGGCAGCTCGGTAGCTCGGGGTACCGAACATGTCGGTCAGCTCGTCCGCGTCTAGAATCTCGTCCCAGGTCACGCCGCGAGCGTAACGAACCCCGCACGTGCGCGTGCACTCGCGTGGATCCACCGACATCGCTCCGACATCGTGTCCCCCGAACGGAGCGAGGGCGGCCCCCAGTCACTCAGAGTGACCGGAAAGCCACACTCGGTCCGAAACCCACCTTCGGGACGACGCTTCGAATCGCCGGCGGGCAACGAAGCCCCCGACCGGTTCTAAGCGGGGTGCCCCGCAGTGAAACTCGCGACCCGGTCGTAGGCCAGCTTGGGAGTGAAATCCCGCCGCAGCAACCCGAAGTTCTGCTCCGGGTCCGAGGCGTTGGTACCGGCATCGCGCGAGGCGTACACGAATGCAGGACCCATCCAGGAGTTACCGAGCACCGCGTCCATGACGATCCCGATCGTGTCCGACTGCACCTGCTCGGTGACGGCATTCGACGCGGTACCGGTCGGCGCACCGAACTCGGTCAGCCAGATCTGCTTGGCGCTGTCCCCGCCCGCGACCATGATGTCGCGCATCGGCCACATCGCCTGTGCCGTACTCCAACTCGCAGTGCTCGGGTCGTTGGGCAGATACGGATACGTGTACGGGTGGATGTTGAACGCGTCGAAGTACCGATTTCCGCCGACGTCGTACATCGCCTGCAGGAATGCTTTCGGGTTGATGTTGACACCGTTGCTCTCCGCGGGTGCGAGTCCGCCCGACAGCACAGTGGCTTCCGGTTGCGCCGCTTTGATCGCCGTGTAGGAGGCGCGAAGCAGGATCGAGTACTGGGTGGGATCGGGCGCCGGCTTGAAGAAGCCGACGATGTTCGGCTCGTTCCATACCTCCCACAGATTCATGTAATCGCGGTAGCGCTGAACGACAGTCGACGCGAAGGCCGCGAACGCGTCCGGATTGGCCGGACGAGAATGCGAGTCGTTCGAAGCACCCGCCACGCGCGCCCACTGCGGCGTATAGGCGATGATCCCCAGGGGACACAGGCCGTGCCCGACAATCGCCGAAAGAATCCGGTCGGTATTCGTCCAATTGAACCGGCCTCGAACCGATTCTATTGCGGACCAGTCGATGTCGACGCGTACTCCGAATACACCCGCATTGCTCATCAGAGTGAGCTCACGGTCGACGTCGGCGTCGGAGGCACCTCCGATCGAGGCACCCGGGGAGACACCGATACGAGGTGCGCTCGACATACCGGAACACTTCCCGCCGGACATCGGTGCGGCCTGAGCCGCCGGAGGCGACACGAACGCTGAAAGAAGTAACAGGACAAGGGTGGCGAGCGTGAACAGCTTCGGCGTCACGCTCAGCTGTACACGCTGAATCACCGCAGAAGGTTAACGCACTATCACAGAAAAGAAGAATCTCCTCAATTTACAGAACGAATGAAAGCGAGGTTTTCACCGGTCTGCACTACCATCGGGAAAATGACTATCGGAGTTCCAGGGTTCGATGATCGACTCGAGGAGATTCTCGGACAGCAGGCCGAAAAGGCAGGCGAATCGGTGGACGCGTACGTGCGACGTGCGGTCGTCACGCGTTTGGTACAAGAACTCACCGACGAAGACCAGTCCGAACTCGGACAACTCCTGCGGCATCTGAAAGAGGTGCAGATCGAGGCCCCGGCGCCGACCGGGGCACCGGCCAGCGATCGTCCACTCGACGATCCGGAGCGACTCGCCGCCGTCGAACGCACCGGCCTCCTGGACTCTCCACGGGAAGACAGCTACGACCGACTCGTCGCGATGGTCGTCGACGCACTGCAGGTGCCCTCTGCGGCAGTGTCGCTCATCGACAATCGCCGCCAGTTCTACAAGAGCGCAGTGGGCCTGCCCATAGAACTCGACCAAGCACGCGAACTCCCGGTGGACCAATCGATCTGCCAGTACACGATCGATGGCGGTGACATTCTGACCGTCGAGGATGCACGTCTGCACGACGTGTTGAAGGATCATCCTGCCGTCCTGAACAAGCTGGCCGTGTCGTACATGGGCATCCCCCTGAAAGACGACCAGGGCCACGCGGTGGGGACTCTGTGCGTGTGGGACGACCAGCCACGGGAATGGACGGTCGGCCACCAACAGATTCTTCAGGACCTCGCGTGGATCGTTCGTGAGCGAATCTTCGGCTGAACGTTCGCAATCGAAACTACCGCCCTGTAAAACCGCATGGAAACCGGAAGTCTGCCGCTTTTTCGTGACGAGATCGATAGAGCAATGGCGTTTCCGAATTGCCCGGCTCGGATATTGTTCGAAGGTGCTCTCTACTCGAAATCGGTCCCAAACGGGAGTTTGACTCGTGTCCAATACACTCGAAAGACGGCCGGTTAGACCCGGACTCACGCACTCCGACAATCCGGCGCCACAGAAAGGCCTGGCCGATCGCCTTCGGGTGGATCCGCTGCACACCGTCGTCACCGTCGCCGTCGATGTACTGACCGCGACCCTTGCCGTCGTCGCCGGTCTGCTCTGGAGGAGCGGAAGCCTTACCGAGCTCGGCTGGCTGCCATGGCTTTTCATCCCGATCGTCGTGGCGATCCTCGGCGCGCAATCCCTGTATCGCAGAAGCCTGCGTCGGAACTTCCTCGACGAGATCGGTCCGGTCGAGACGTCCGTCGCGTTCGCGGTGCTCGCCGTGCTCACGATCATGCTGATTGCAGGCACCGACTATCGACCCAGCACGCTGATGCTGCGCGTCTGGCTGTGCGCTGCGGTTCTGCTCGCCGTCGGCCGACTCGCCCGCGTCGTGATCCAGCGGCGCCTCAGAAGCAAATACCACTCCGCCGCACCGACACTGGTGGTCGGTTCGGGGCCGATCGGCCATCAGCTCGTGGCCCGCATGCGGCAGTTCCCCGAGTACGGTCTGCGGCCGGTCGGTCTCGTCGACGTCGACCCGGTGACGCCTCTCGACCCCTCGGCGGCCGACTACATCGAGGTCCCCTACCTCGGTACACCGAGCGAGTTCGAGGCCATCGCGCGCCGCACGGGTGCCGAAGAGGTCATCATCTCGTTCTCGACGGTCCGCGACGAGGAACTCGTCGCGGTCGCCCGTAGCGCACACAAGCTGGGTATGCGGGTGTGGGTGGTACCCCGCCTGTTCGACACCGTCGGCAACAAGACCAGAGTCGAGCACATCGGTGGTCTTCCGTTGATGGTCATGCCGCACGTCGACCCGAAGGGCTGGCAGTTCCTCGTCAAGGGAGCGATGGACCGCACCCTGACCGGGCTCGGCCTGCTGCTCATATCTCCTCTCTTTCTTCTGCTGATGCTGCTCGTCCGGTTGAGTTCACCCGGCCCGATCTTCTTCGCCCAGGAACGCATCGGTCGTGACGGAGTTCCGTTCGACTGCTTGAAGTTCCGTTCGATGCGTCCACCGCGGCCGGAGGATGCCGAGTTCGTTCGCACCGAGGGCTCGGCGCCCGGCGGTGTCGAAGGCGTCGATCGCCGCACCAAGATCGGCAAGATCATGCGTCAGACGTCTCTCGACGAGCTCCCCCAGCTGCTCAACGTTCTCAAGGGCGACATGAGCCTGGTGGGACCGCGGCCCGAGCGGCCCGTGTACGTGGACCTGTTCGAGATGCAGATCCGACGCTACGGCGAGCGTCACCGCGTCAAGGCCGGCGTGACCGGATGGGCACAGGTCCACGGTCTGCGTGGCCAGACGTCCATCGCCGATCGCGCCGAGTGGGACAACTACTACATCGAGAACTGGTCGGTCTGGCTCGACATCAAGATCTTGTTCCTCACCGTGCTCGCGGTGTTGAAGCGGGCAGAGGACTGATTCCATGAGTCGCGAAGACTCATCGGGCGTCTCGTGATCACCGTCGTCGCTGCGGCGTTCGGTGCCGTGATCGTCGTGATCGTCGGCTGGTTCGTCGCTCGATCGATCTGGTACCGGCCGCAGCGTGGCGTTCTTCTTCTTGCACTGGGGGTCCCGTTCAACGGGCTACTGGTGCTGCTTCCGGTCCCCGGGTTCGTTTCGGGGTGGAAAGAAGGCCTCGTCCTGTTCACGTTGATCTGCGCGTGGCTTCGTCGCGACAAGCGACCGAGAGACAGCGGCCCGAGACAAGGCGGCGCCCCTCTTCTCATGCCGTGGTGGCCCGCGGTGGCCCTGTACATCGCAATGGGCGTCGTCTCCGCCCTCGCGGTGTTCGGGCTCGTGGGCATCTTCGCGATCAAGGTGACGTTCTTCTACATCCTGTTGATCGGCATCATGTGGCTCGCGCCGTTCGACGCCAAGGATCGCGACGACATCGTCAGCATCCTGATGGGGGTAGGCGCCTTCACGTCGGCCGTCGGCATTGCCCAGTTGATCGCGGGGCCGGCAGCGCTCGTCTCCCTCGGCTACGAGTACGGGACGCAGGTGCGCACGTCGGGTGGCCTGCTGCGCACCTTCAGCACGTTCAACCTGCCGTTCCCCTTCGGGTTGTACGTGATGCTCGCCTTGTTGGTCGGCGGTGCCGTCGCCCTGGCCGATCCACGTCGGCGCCGAAACCTGTTGTTCCTGTGCGCGTCTCCGGTCATGGTCGTGGCGATGGCCAGTTCGATCGTGCGCGGCGCGATCCTCGGACTGATCGTCGGACTGATCTACCTGATCGCTATCCGGTTCCGATTCCTCGCTGCTCCCCTCGCCGTGGCGGCGGCGGCCGTGGCGGTGATCGTTCCGTTCGTACCGAAGATCACCGAGGTCTTCTTCTCGTCGAGAAGTCTCGGGCAGCGCAGTGATGGTTGGAACAACATCATCGCCAGCATCCAAGTTCATCCACTCGGAACCGCACTCGGTTCCAGCGGATCGGCAGCCGACCGAATATCCACTGCATCGGGCGCCTCGTTCCAGACCGAGGACGGGCTCTCCACCAACTATCAACCCGACAACTACTACGTGAAGGCCCTTCTCGAACTCGGACCGATCGGACTGTGGGTCGTGGTGGCACTCCTCGTCACTGCACTGCTGTGGTGCACCCGCTTGTCACGGTCCATGCCGGGCCGCGACGGCGCCCTCGCACTCGGCGTCGGTGCATCCATCGTCGCCGCGATGTTCGCTTCGCTGGTGTCCACGTATTTCGAGATCTTCCCGATCGACGTCTATTTCTGGTTACTGTTAGGAGTGGTGGGATGCGCAGCCGCGCAACACGATACGTCTACGGTGCGCTCGCGCTTCGGCCCGGCGGAAGCGGAGTTCAGACCTACATCCGCGAGTTACTGAACGAGCTCCCCGAGCAGCTTCCGGGAGCCGACCTGAACGCCGTCGTGCAGGAAGATGCCGTCGGCGAATTGCCTGCGGCCGTCACGCCGTCGACGCGCAGGGTTGCCGACGGCGCAGTCCGTGCCGTGCTCGGCGCACTCCCCGTCGGATCCGCCGATGTCGTCCACGGCTTGGATGTGGATCTGCCGCTCGTGACCCGAGCGTTCAAAGTTGCCACCGTGCACGACCTCTCGGTGATCGACATGCCGTCTGCATCGAGCCGGTTCCGAGCTCTGGGAGAGCAACGCCTCGTCCGGCACACACTCCGACGCGCAGATCTCCTTCTCGCCGTCTCTCAGTTCACCGCCGACCGAATCAAGTCGGTGAGCGGACGCGACGCAGTGGTGACGGAGCTGGCACCCGCCGCATGGGCGCGGCCCCCGAAAGAAGAGGAGGTCGAGGCGGTCCGCGCGAAATACTCGCTGCCGGACAAGTTCGTCATGCAGGTCGGTACCGTCGAACCTCGCAAGAACGTCCAACTCGTCGCGGACGCGGCCGAGAAAGTCGGCATCCCTTGTCTTCTCGCGGGAGCCGGATCGACGGGGCCCGACAAGCCGACGTCGGCCGTCGGCCTCGGTTACGTCGACCTGGAAGACCTTCCTGCGCTCTACGCGGCCGCAACGGTGACCGCGTACGCGTCGCGGTACGAGGGCTACGGCCTCCCGCCCGTCGAAGCAATGGCGTGTGGTGGTGCCGTCGTCGCCAGCGCGGTCGGTGCACTCCCCGACGTCGTCGGCGACGGCGCAACCCTGCTGAAGTCCGAACGCGTCTCCGACTGGGCGGACGCCATTCGCCCACTGGTCTTCGACGACGCCGCACGAGAAGCGTCGACCACGGCGGCTGTGGCGGCGGCCTCTCGAATGAGCTGGCGACAAACGGCCGAGAAGACCGCGCAGGCGTACCGAGGCGCCGGAGTGTGAACGGATGACCGAAACGACTGTCCCGGACGGGATGGAGACACCACCCGACTACCGGGCTATCGCGGCGGATCCGAAAGCCGCAGCCCGGGCGACCGCGGCCGTTCTGATGAGCCGCGTCGTCGTCGCGGCTCTCGGCTGGATCGGCAGCGTGGTCATCGCCCGTACCCTCAGTCCCGACGAGTGGGGTCAGTTCAGTTTCGTCTTCGCACTTCTCGGCCTGATGTCGGTCGTGACCGATCTGGGAGTCGGCCGAGTCGTGTTGGCCCGACTCATCGACGACGACGCCGAGGAGATCGCACGGACCGCATCGTCTTTCCTGGCACTGCGTTTCGTGCTGGGACTGGTCGGCTATGTGCTGGCGATCGGCTACACCGTGGTATTGGGGTATCCGTCCGAGGTCGTGCTCGCTACCGCTGTCGGTGGACTCGTGGTCGTCTTCGCGACACCGAGTCATGCACTCTCCGTACTCTTCCAGGCTCGGCACCGACTGCTCCTCGTGGCGGTCGCCGAAAGCGTCGGTCAGGTACTGCAACTCGCACTGACCGTTCTCGCCGCAGTGTTCGCGCCGACACTGCTGTGGTTCGTACTTCCCGCCGTCGCCAACGAGATATTCAAACTCGTGACCAAGGGCTTCGGAATCCGCCGCCGATCGGTCGGATTGCGGCCGTCGCGGCACATCGAGATACGCCGTTGGAGTGCGTATCTCAGGGAAGCAATTCCGCTGGCCATCGGTTTCGCGCTGACCATCGCGATGCTGAAGATCGACATGTTGATGCTGAGTCTGCTCGATGATTTCGACGCGGTCGGCCTCTACTCGATCGGCTACAAGTTCTCCGACATGATCGACACGTTCACGCTCGCGGCGGTCGCCCCGGTGAGCACGTTGCTGATCGCGTCCTGGCCGGACGATCTGACGACGTTCCGCGAGCGATCACGTTCGGCGGCAACGTTGTTCATCGTCTTCGGCGCCATGGCCGTCGCCGCGTTCTGGCCCTCGGCCGAACCGCTCATCCGGTTGCTCTACGGTGAGCGATTCGTCGACGGTGCGCAGGCGGCGCGGCTGCTCGTGTTGGGCGCGGCCCTCATGTCTCTCGTGATGCTCGGGATCTTCGTACTCGCGTCGGCGGGCATGCAACGCCACTACCCCCTGGTCGCGCTGCTCGGACTGGCGATCAACGTCGGGCTCAATCTGGTTCTGATTCCACGTATGTCGTTCGACGGCGCCGCGATCTCCACGGTCGTCACGATCGGGGTGACGCTGGTGCTGCTGTGGATCGTCATCGAACGCAGTATGCCGGTGTCGGGGGTACTACCGGTCCGATCGGTCGCGGCGGTGATCGTCGTGTGCGCGGCGGTATCCGCGGTCGGGTACTTTGCGGTTCAGGCGTTTTCGGCGATCTGGCTTCCCATCTCGATCGTCGCCGCCGCGCTGGTCGGAATCGTCGTCTTCGCCCTGGTCGCCATCGGTGCCATCGATTCGCCTCTTCCGTCCGCGAACAAGGGCCGCCATGCGCGTCGTTGAGTCGCCGCAGAGAAGGAGGTTCGCATGACCGCGTCACCGACCGAATCGGACACGCCGTCGGCTATGGAGCCGAAAGCAAGATTCGTGCACGTTCCCACCGGTCACGCTGCACCGCTTGATCTTTCACATCGCGTTATGATCGAGATTGACGACACTACCGGGCGGGTAACACTCGGCCACGTTGACAGATGCGACCTTAGGAGCCCCTCTTGGTGCCCGTAGACGATGCCGTGCATCGCGGTGACGTTCCTCCGCCCATCGATCTGGCGGGGCACATGCGAGAACTCGGGCGCGCTCTCCTGCCTGCGTTCGTCATCGCAGTTCTCGTGGGGGCCGGTGTGTTCTACGTCCGCAGTGAGCTGACGGAGAAGCAGTACTCAGCCTCGATCGTCACGGAAATCAAGCCCGCGCAGACACTCATCCCGGGCGACGCGTTCATCGAACAGATGCGTGCACCGTTCGAACAGCTGGCCACGGACACGGACGTGCTGAATCGTGTTCTGTCCGAGGTGGACACGGACATGGACGCCGGGCAACTCAGCGCAAGTCTCGAACTCGTCCCCGGCACGTCTCCCGCGCTGTTGACGTACACGGTCACGACGGACTCGCCCGAGACAGCCCTCGCCCTCGCGCAGTCCATGGTCACCAACGTGGCGCAGGCAGCCAACGCCAACTACGCGCGCGACACCCAAGGCCAGGTCGAGCAGGCCCAGGCATCGATCGCGGCGGCGGAGGCTCGGGTCAACTCTCTCGCCGCCGAGGACCCGAACCGCAGCGCCGCCGAGACACAGCTGTCGCAACTGCAACAACAGCTCTCGCAGCTGCAGGGTGGCGGCGGAGACCAGTTGGTCGTGCTGTCGAGCCCGGAGCAGAACACCGCGCCTGTGTCTCCCAAACCGATGTCCGAGGCTCTGGTGGCAGCGTTGGCCACGTTGGTGGTGGCGGCGGAGCTGATCGTTCTGCTGCGTGGCCGGTTCGGCTCGTCACCCAACCGTTCGTGGGCCAGGCGGGTCGCGAAGAAGAACGGTGCTGCGTTCGACGCGACGTCGTCCGGCGATCTGCCTCCGATTCTGGCGTCGCGCATCGACAGTCTTCACCGCGGAAGTTCCGTGTCCGGGAGCAATGCGCGGCATGCAGCGAGCAAGCGGGATGCAGTGGTCGTGGTCCTCGTCGGAGACGAAGCCGTGTATCGACCGACCCGCGGATACGCCGCCGATGCGGCGGCCGGCCGTCCCGTGGTCGTGACGATGGGACTCACCGACGAGTGGTGGCGCGCAGTCGATGTCGCGGACATCGATACCGTCGCGGTTCTGGTCTCCAAGGCCGGCAAGGACAAGAAGGCCGCAGCGCGTGCGCTGAAGCAGATTCACGAATTCGGAATTTCGTCGTTCCTGGTTCTGCAACCGAAGAACAAGAACAAGGACCATCGGGCCGACCAGGCGACACCGCAACAGAACACGGAGGTGGACACCCGTGCCAGCTGACAAGATCGCCCTCGTACACGAGCGATTCACCGAGATCGCCGGGTCGGAACACGTCATGGAGCAGCTGGCACTCCACTGGCCGAACGCGGACGTCTTCGCCCCCATCGCCCGCGCCGAAGGCATTCCTCCCGGCCTGTCCTCGCCGCCGCACACCACCTTTCTCAACAACATCTACAACGCCATCGGCCAGCGCTCCTACGCCCCGGTGCTGCCGTTGATGCCGGTCGCCTTCCGGCGGTTGAAGCTCGACGACTATTCCGCCGTCGTCGTCAGCCATCACGCGTTCGCCACACAGACCGTGTTCGCGACGGACGCCCCGGTCGTCGCCTACGTCCACAGTCCAGCGCGGTGGGCGTGGGATCCGGAACTGCGTGCCGGTGAAGGTGGCGGCAAGGTCGGTGCGGGAATTCTGACCGCGCTGTCTGCTGTGGCACGCAAGTGCGAGACGTCGGCGGCCCCCAAGTTGACCACCGTCGTCGCGAACTCGACGGCGGTGGCCGAGCGCATCTCGAATTGGTGGGGCAGGGACGACGCCGTCGTCGTACACCCGCCTGTCGACATCGAGGGGTTCACGCCCGACACGTCGGTCGAGCGCGAGGACTTCTTCCTGCTCGCCGGCCGTCTGGTTCCGTACAAGCGACCCGACATCGCGGTGCGCGCGGCCGCCGAAGCCAACGTTCCGCTGGTCGTCGCCGGTGACGGTAGAGCGATGGAGCAGTGCCGGGAGCTCGCGGGTCCGAAGACGACGTTCCTCGGCCGGGTGTCTCACGAAAAGCTCCTGGAGCTGCACCGCAAGACGCGCGCTCTCCTGATGCCCGGTATCGAGGATTTCGGCATCGTTCCCGTGGAGTCGATGGCCACCGGTACCCCGGTCATCGCCCTCGGCGAGGGTGGAGCGGTCGACACCGTGTTGCCCGGCAAGACCGGCCTTCATGTCGCATTCGGTTCGGACGACGAGATCGTGGCCGGCTTCGCTGAAGCGATGAGGTCGTTCTCCCCGAGCGAGTTCGACCGCAACGAGATTCGCACATGGGCGGAAGGCTTCTCGCGCGCCAACTTCCGCGACCGGATGCAGGAGGTCGTCGATGCCGCGATCTGACGCTCCCGGTGCAGCCCGCCATCGCTACCGATCGACCGCGATGGACCGTGTCTTCGCGGACGCACGCATCATCGCACTGACGGGTCCGACCAAGGGGCTTGACGCCGCCACTGCACGTGCGGTGATGAACGCAGCCGAGCAGTCTTCCGAGACCCCTCGGTTGGCTCTCGAGCCGCAGCACGACAGTCGCGACTGGGAGTATCGCACCGGCGAGGACAACAGCGCGGTGCTGGCACTTCCCGACCTCGACACGTCGGATCTGGGTCGTTTGCTGACCGAGATCCGAAACCGTCCGGGGCCGAAGAAGGCTCTGGAAGTGATCGTCTGCGGTGACTACCTTGCGGTCGATCTGTCCCACGGCATCGGCGACGGGCAGATGGGACTGATGCTTCTGGCGGCGTTCTCGAGCGACGTCGACGACGCACGTGCCCGCGGCCTGGCCACCGGTCTGCCCGATGGTTCGACCTGGACCGCGTTGCGGAAGCACTATTCCGCGAAACCTGCTGCACTGCGGGACTTCTGGCGTTTGCGAAATCAGCACAAGAACACAGGCGCGTCCGAGAACGTACCGTCGCGACGCATCGAGAACTGGGAGTCGGCGAAGGTCAGCCGGTCGGCGTACATGGAGCCCGCGCGCGTGAGCGAACTGCGCCAGTGGGCGTCCGAGAATGCGGCAGGCGCAACCACGGCATCGATTTCGGTGGCGCTGTGGCGCGCCGCTTTGCTGGCGCAGAACGTGCCGCTGTCCGAGCAGGTCATGATTCTGTTCAATTCTCGCCGCTATCTGGGCCCCGAACATCTTGCGTCGCACGGCAATTTCGCGGTCGGTATTCCGCTGCACCTTCCCGTCGACCTCACACCCGTGGACATCGCGTCCACGATGAAGCAGGTCATCGATTCCGGGTGGCCCGTCGCCATTCTCGGAATGTCCGAGATCAAGGACAAACTGCTGTCCTGGCGTTCGCGTCCGTCGACGCCCGAACCGGGCGGCGTCGTCGACGTTCCCGATCGGCTTCGCCTGGCAGTCAGCGACCTCGGCAAACTGCGCATGTTCGACCATCTGGCATGGGCGAACGACGGTCGACCGCCGCAGATCGCCGCGTCCTTGGAACCGGACGGACCCGACGGCGTCACCATGTTGATCGCCGAGGTTGCCGGCGGACGCACGTACACGGCGTCGTTCTGCGACAAGATGATCGACTCGGCGGTCGTCGAGTCCGCACTCGAGCAACTGTGCAGCGACCCGCTGTCCCTGCTGCGAGATGTTCGGACTTAGCGCCGGGGGCGCACACCCCGCTACCAGCCTCGCATCGGTGCGCAGGCTGGCACCGATGCTCGTCGTACTGCTGATCGCCGCCTGCTCGTCGGGCGAAAACGACCAATCCTCCGCGACCACGAGTTCGACCCCGGAAGCACCGGGCACGTTGCTCGCCGAGCCGACGGACTTCCAGGGGTATGCGGCCCTCGATACCGTGACGCAGAAGACCGTCGCCGTTCGTTACCAGTCGACGTCGGGAATCGACTCCTCCCCCACCGAAGTCACCGGGGTCGTGTTCGTTCCACAGGGTGACCCTCCTGCGGGTGGCTGGCCGATCGTGTCGGTGGGCCACGCGACCACCGGGTCGTCGAGTCGGTGCGCGCCGTCGAAACACATCGGTCTCCTCGGCAACCTGCCGACCGTCATTCCGTTCCTCGTGAACGGTTACGTCGTGGCAATGACCGACTACGAGGGTCTGGGAACCCCTCGCTCGCACCCGTACCTCGAACCGGTCACCGCGGGATACAACGTCATCGATGCCGTGCGGGCTGCGAAGGAAGTCGAGCCGAACACGTCCGACACCTGGCTCGGGTACGGCGTGTCTCAAGGTGGACAGGCTGTGTGGTCCGCGAACGAGTTGTCCGGGGACTACGGGCAGGGCCTGAATCTCCTCGGTTCCATCAGCGTCGCCCCGGCCACCGATCTGACACCGTTCGTCGACTCCATGCTCGCCGGCACATTGACGCCCGAGCAGATCACGGTGCTGCCGTCGCTCCTGCAGGGACTGCAGGTCAAGCACCCCGAACTGAACCTCGACGACTACGTGCACGGAACATTGGCGAGCCGCGTGGACGCCTTCGACACCTGCATCGGTGAGAAGGCTCAACTGCAGGCCGATATCGCCGAGGACACCCCGGCGTCGGACTACCTGCCGTCGAGCCCCGAGGCCGCAGAGCGGCTACGCGAATGGCTGGCCGAATACAGCGTTCCGAGAACCCGCGCGCAGAAGCCGATGCTGGTCGCGTACGGCGATCAGGATGCCCTCATCACTCCCTCGTGGACCCGGGCCGCAGTGGGTGAGGCGTGCGCGGCCGGCGACGTCGTGCAACTCGTCGCGGCACCCGGACAGGGGCACGGCATTCTGAACATCGGGTCGACAGTGCAGGACTGGGTCGACGGGCGTGTCGCGGGCACCCCGCCGCCGAACACCTGCGGCTCGTAACCCACCACCACGAACGAAGAAGGGTCGAACATGACCGATGCTGCGACGATCGTGTTCATCGCACATACCGGCCAGGTTTCGGGGGCCGAGAAGGTTCTGCTGAATCTTGTCGACGAGGCCGAGACCGCAGGGCACCGGGCGGTGGTTGCATGCCCCACCGGTCGCCTGTCCGAGTCGCTACCGGACGGAGTGCGCCACATCGCCATTCCGGAGCTGAGTCTCGGTGGTGAGCGGGGGCTTGCACGCGGTGTCGCAGCGTGTCGACTGGTCGGTCGATGGTTGGCCGCCGGCCGGTCGGTGCGACCGATTGTCCGCTCCCCCGGAACGTCGACGGTCGTCAACTCGCTGTTCGCACTTCCGGTCGCCCGTGTGGCGGGACCGAAGCGAGGTGCGTCGTGGCTCGTACACGACACGATGACGAGCGCGAAGCAGAAGGCCGTCGTCGCGCTCAGCAAACCCGCGATCCGCGTCGCGGTGTCGGTGTCGGAGGCCACCGCGGTTCCACTGAAAGCCGCCGGAGTACCGACCGTCGTGTCGCACAACGGTGTTCGATGGCCGGTCGAACAGTACGGCGGGGACCTTCACGATCCGCCCGTCGTCGGGATGGTCGCGCTGCTCACGCCGTGGAAGGGACACACCGTCCTTCTCGACGCCGTGGCGTCGCTCCCCGGCGTCCGGCTCGAGCTCGCCGGCGGCAGCTTCCCCGGCGACGCCGCCTACGTCGAGGAGTTGAAACGTCGTGCTGCCCAAGCCGATCTGGCGGGCCGCGTCGAATTCCTCGGTCATACCGACACCGATGCCGCGCTACGTCGATGGGACGTCGCGGTGTCCGCGAGCACCTCGCCGGAGGCCGGTCCCCTGTCCGTCCTCGAGGCGATGTCCCACGGACTACCCGTCGTCGGGACCGATCACGGCGGGACCACCGAGTTTCTCACCGGCGGAGCGGGAGTGCTGGTCGAACCAGGAAACTCAGCCGCACTCGCGACGGCGATCGAGGGTGTACTGGCCGACGGAAGCATGCGTCGACGGCTCGGGGAGACCGCCCGACGCCGAGTCGAAGCCGAGCACGACCTCGCCGTCACGTTGCCGCAATTGTTGAAACGCCTTACGGAGTAGACGAATCCGGCTCCTGCACCGGCATGCCGAACGCCATGACTGCGGCGTCGTCCTCCAGCCCGCTGTCGAAACTCTCCATCAGCGTTTTCAAGTCCGCGACGATGCCCGACGGAGTGTTCGGCGCGTGTCGCCGCGCGAACTCGAGCAGCGCGCCGTGGTCGTCGTAGCGCTCACGTCCGCGCCCGGTTCGGGCCTCGGTGAGACCGTCGGTGTACAGGACGAACGTGTCTCCCGGCTCGAGTCGGCATTCGGTCGCCACGAAACGCGCGTTCGGCAGGATGCCGACCAACTGCCCACCCGGTGTCTCGACGTAACGGACGGAACCGTCGGCCTTCAGCAGAAGGGCCGGTGGATGGCCGCCGCTGGCCAGTTGCACGTCGAATCCGCCGTCTCGCCGTGACAAGGTCCCGTAGATCACCGTGCAGAATCGAGCGTCTGCCTGGTCGAACTCCTGGTTCAACACGGTGTCGAGGTTGTGCAGCACCTTGACCGGATCGGAGTCGTACACCGCGGCCGCGCGCAGCGTGTAGCGCGTGAGCGAGGTGACGACTGCCGCGTCCGAGCCCTTGCCGCAGACGTCACCGAGGAAGAATCCCCAACTGTCCTCGGACAGCGGGAACATGTCGTAGAAGTCGCCGCTGACATCGTCCCACGAAGCGGTGTGGTAGTACGCGTCGGCGTCGAGTCCGCGGGGAGGCAACAGCTTCGGCGGTAGCAACGAGCGCTGCAATGTGCTGACGAGTACCTGAGCGCGCTCGTGTTCGCGCTCGGCACGTCGACGCTCCTCGACGAGTTCACGCTCGTAGGCGCGCCGTTCCCGTGCGTCGATCGCGGTGATGCGAACGAGTACCGGTTCACCGTCCTCGTTGCGCCGTACATTGCCGGTGACGAACATCGGTAGCCGCTCACCGGTCGACGACACCAAATCCAATGCCACGCTGTCGAATTCGCCCACCGAGAACAAAAGCGGGGCGAAGTGCGTTTCGTAGTGAATTCGCCCCCCGGCGGTGAGCAGATCGCCGAACTGCTTGTCCAGCAGGTCCTCTCGTGTGCTTTCGAGCCAGTTCAACAGCGTCGCATTGACTCCCGCGATCTTGCCGTCCGGCCAGGTCGCAAGGTAACCGCACGGGGCGTTGTCGTACAGATCGTCCACAGTGTCCCGCAAGGCGGGGTCGAGATATTTCATGCCGCATCGACGAACGTCAGAATGGCGTCGGCCGTCGACCCCGGATCGCTGACGTGCGGGCAGTGACCATGCGCATCCAATGTCACCAACGTGCTGCCCTGAATGTGCTCGTGCACGAATCGTCCTACCTCTCGTGGGGCGAGCGAATCGTGGGCGCACTCGACGATCGTCGTCGGCGTGACGACGCGGTCGAGATCGGCGCGGTTGTCCGACAGGAACGTCGCCCGAGCGAACGCGCGTGCACACGCAGGGTTGGTACGGCAGAAGCTCTCGGTCAATTCCTCACCCAATTCGGGACGGTCGGGATTGCCCATGATGCGCGGCGCCATGACCTGCGCCCACCCCATGTAGTTGCTGTCGAGGGACTCGAGCAGTTCGGTGATGTCAGCCTCGGAGAAGCCGCCGCAGTACCCGTCGTCGTCGATGTAGCGGGGCGACGGTGTCAGAAGCACGAGTTTGGCGAAGAGATCCGGATGCCGAGCCGCCGCCAGAACGCCGATCATCGACGCCACCGAGTGGCCGACGAAGACGACGTCGTGCAGGTCGAGTTCGCGGACGATGTCGACGACGTCGTCCGCGTAGGCGTCGAGAGTGGAATAACGCTCCTCCGTCCATTCGGAAATATCCGAACTACCCGAACCGACATGGTCGAACAGCACCACCTTGCAGTGCGTGATCAAGTGTTCGACGACGGCACGCCACAGGTTCTGATCGCACCCGAAACCATGCGCGAGCATGACCGTCGGGCCGCCGTCGACACCGATCGTCGTCACATTGTTCTTCACGCGCGGGTTCACCGGAGAATTGTCTCACCCCGTCGTGAGCCTGCGGCCCACGCCTGCCCTGTGCGGTCGGCGAGTTGGCGAAAGAATTCTTCCCGGTATGCCGAACCGACTGACATCGTTCCCGGGCGAGGACCACAATGGGAAGACCGAACGAGCGTCGCGAACGCACCGAGCTTTCCCTTTCGACGCTCGCCGAGGCGACGGGGGTGGCCATGGGGTTCGACATCCGATGGACGAGTCTTCTGTCCTGTGCTCGCACACGAGGAATGACGAAAGATGTTACGCCGGTGGAGAATTCGCAACAATAGATCACACGATGTCAGAACACGCGCTCCTCGGTCCCGCCAGGCGGGGATCGACTGGTCGTTCATGGCAGGCGCGATGTCCATCGTGACGTTCTGGGCTTTCGGGATCGGCATCGTCCTGGGCGCGCTCGCCGTGGCGGGCGCGGTGTGGTCGACGCAGGGACCGGAGGCGGCAGACGCTCCGGAGCGGGCGGACGTGGCGATCGCGATAGCGATCGGTGCCTCGGGAATGGTGGCGGGAGCCGGTTTTCTTCTGCTCGTTCTGCCTCCGTGACAGCGCGGGGAATGACCGTATGCGGTTGAACGTTCAACGGGGCATGAAGAACATCGGATTCCTGTCGTTCGGCCACTGGTCGTCGGCGCCTGGATCGCAGACGCGATCGGCGTCGGACGTCCTGTTGCAGTCGATCGACCTCGCGGTCGCTGCCGAGGAGTTGGGTGCCGACGGCGCCTACTACCGGGTGCACCACTTCGCCAACCAGTTGTCGTCCCCGTTTCCGCTGTTGGCAGCGGTAGGCGCGAAGACGAACCGGATCGAGATCGGTACCGGCGTCATCGACATGCGCTACGAGAACCCCCACTACATGGTGGAGGACGCCGGATCAGCCGATCTGATCTCGGGATCCAGGCTGCAGCTCGGCATCAGCCGAGGATCGCCGGAGCAGGTCGTCGAGGGCTACCGTCATTTCGGACATGTTCCTGCCGATGGTGCCGACCATGCGGAGATGGCACGAGAGAATACGCGCGTCTTCCTAGACCTGCTCCGAGGTGAAGGATTCGCGAAACCGAACCCACGCCCGATGTTCCCCAACCCGCCGGGCCTTCTGCGCCTCGAGCCACACTCCCCCGGCCTCCGGGAGCGTATCTGGTGGGGTGCCGGTACGCGTCAGACCGCCGAGTGGGCCGCGGACAACGGCATGAACTTGATGAGTTCGACATTATTGAGCGAGGACACGGGTGTGCCGTTCCATCAGCTGCAGGCCGAGCAGATCGAGCGCTTCCGTAAGCGTTGGGCGGACACCCAGCACACATTCGAGCCGCGAGTCTCGGTGAGCCGTAGCATTTTTCCGATCGTCGACGACGTCGACCGGGCATACTTCGGTCGTGAAGGCGGCAGCAGTGACCAGGTCGGATACCTCGACGGCGGCAAGGCACGTTTCGGTAAGACGTACGCGGGCGAACCCGACAAGCTGATCGCGCAGCTGGCCGAGGACGAAGCGATCGCTGCCGCCGACACGCTGTTGCTGACGGTTCCCAATCAGCTCGGTGTGGATTACTGCGCTCACGTCATGGAGTCGTTGCTCCGCGACGTGGCACCTGCCCTCGGGTGGCGGTAGATCTCACCAGGTCGCCACAAAACCGGTCCCGACGGCGTCCGCCGTCGGGACCTGTCTTCGTGCTGGTTCAGTGATGCGGATACTGAGCTTCGTATCGCGCGCGCTGCGAATCGATGTCTCGTCGCCTGCGGTCGCTCTGCAGGTCACGGGGCAACCCGTGTAGCTCGAGGCGACGCGCGCGATTGAGCTCCATGAACGCCGCGGTGTAGAAGAGGGCGAGCAGAACGCTCAAGAGCACCATCGCACCCCTCAACCACAGCGGGCCGGGGAACAGCACGAGAAACCCGACGAAGATGGGCGTGAAGGGCAGCAAGGACCGGAACAGGTGGCGAGGAACCGCTCCTTTACCGACCAGGTCGTTGCGCACCCACTCCTGCATCGAAAGCGGAAGTTTCCTCCCGAAGATCACGTAACCGAGCCATTGGAAGAAGGTGGGCTTGGTGCGTGCCGCCTTGTTGTTCATACCTGGTCCGATCGGTCGGCAGCCAGTGCTGCAGCGTTGATGCGAGTGAGGACTCCGTGGAGTTCTTCCAGTTCGGACATGTCGACTCCGAGCTTGGCGACAACTGCACCGGGAATGCCCTCGGCCTGGGTCCGCAGCGCGACACCCTTCTCCGTGAGCGCGACGGCCAGCTGCCTTTCGTCGGCCTGGCTCCGGGTGCGTTCGACGAGACCGTTGCCCTCCAGCCTCTTCAGCAGCGGCGACAGCGTCGGCGAGTCGAGGTGAAGAGCGGCACCGATGTTCTTGACCGAGCGCGGGGACTGCTCCCACAGTGCGAGCATGACCAAGTACTGGGGGTGCGTCAGCCCCATCGGTTCGAGCAACGGCCGGTACACGGCCAGAACGGTCCGATTGGTGACCGCCAGGGCGAAGCAGACCTGACGGTCGAGCGCCAGCGGATCGGTAGCAGTGGAAGTCACGCGTTCGAGCATACGCTAATAGTTAGTGCACTAACTGTTAGCGCGACAAAGCTCACTTCACGAAGTCTTGCTCCCATCGCTCCTGAAACTGCGCGATGGCCTCGGATGTCAGTGCGGCCGTGTCGGGCATCGGGATGTCCTGAGCCCTGGCCACCGCGCCCGGGATGTCGGGGAGGGCACTTGCGTACCCTTTCGACAACGCGACCTGGCCCTCCCGAGACACCATGAAGTTCGCGAGCACCTGAGCCGCGTTGGGATGTGGCGCCGACGACAGAACATGGGAGTACCAGGGCGTTCCCCATGCCGGATCGGGCAGAGCCCACCCCACCGGCGCACCGGCATCCATCTCGCGCACGAGCGGCTGCACCATGGGCGATGCGACGATCTCTCCTGACGCGAGAGCTTGCGCGATGGCCAACGCGCCGGGGTAGATACGTGGTTGCAGCGCGGCCAGACGTGCGTCGAAATCTCCTCCGACCCAGTTCTCGTCGAAGAACTGATATTGATCGACGACGGCTGCGAATCCTGCGGGATTCGTCACGCCGATGCGGCCGGTCAGTGCCGGATCGAGGATGTCGTCCGGAGTCCGCAGCCCGTCGGGCAGCGCGCTCGAGTTCCACCCGAGTGCGAAGACCGCGGCGCTCGTCAGGAACATGGTGTCGCCCAGAACACTTCGATTGCGCTCGTACGCAGGATCGTCGAACGCAGGCCCGACGAAGGCAGTCGAGTAGTCACCCGACTCCGCTGCCGCCGAGACCCACGCCGGATCCGAGGACATGTGCACGTCGGCGGTGCCGCGCCCCGTTCGATTTTCGGTCTCGACGCGTGGGTTCATCTCGACGTCGGAGCCACGGGTGAATTCGAGCTGTATCCCCGGATACGCCTCGTCGAAAGCGACTTTCAGCGCCTCCAGGTTCTCCGGGTGCTGCGTCGAATACAACTGGACGCTTCCCTCCTCCTTCGCCGCTGCGACGATATCCTCCCAACTACCCTCGACGGGACCGGATGCTTGCGACTGGCCACACGATGTGCCCGCAACTGCGAGACACAGGATTGTCACCGACAAGAGAACTCGTGGAACCACTTTCATCGATTCTGCCCTTCGATCTCGGAACATAGAGTCCCAACGAATGATTCGACTACAATTCCGCGCCCGCCCGGTACCCCTCGGCGATCGCATGGGAAATCCGTCGTGGCGTGACGCAGTCTCCGATGATGCTGACAGTGTCGCTGCGTTCGAATCCCCACGGTGGCACTGCAACCCGAGGTCCGTGCCAAACGACCGCGATGTCCTCGTACGTCAGATCGCCGGTTCCGAACACCGGACGCAGCGTCACGGGAGCGGTCAAGTCGTCGGGCACATCGAGGGCGTGGGCGATCTTGAAATCTACACCCGCGCTTCCCAATCGAGCGAGCAGCGGGCCTGCACTCTCGGGCGGAACACGAGAGGCAAGCGCTGTGAGCGCGGTGGCGAACGTGACGTCCCATCCCCGCTGCGCCAACGCCTCGGCTGCGCTGTACGCAGGCCAGAATCCGTCGCCGTCGTCGAACACCACGACTCGGCCGGGCGCGGCAGGAACTCGGCCGAGCAGAACGTCGTCGACCGTGAACGCGGTCCGCTGCTGCAGTACTGGGGTCAGCTTCGCGGGACGCGAACCGATCGCCACGACGACGTGATCTGCGGCAGAACGGATGTCGTCGAGATCGCCGGAGCCGATCCCCGCCGACAGGTTCACGTCGACTTTCAGCCTTCTCAGCTCGCGCTCGAGGTAATCGACGATGTCGATCAACGTCGCACGACGAGGAGCCGATGCCGCCACACGGACGGAACCGCCCAAGACCTTGTCCTGTTCGAACACGGTCACGCGGTGCCCTCGCCCCGCCGCCACCCGAGCGGCTTCGAGACCAGCGGGGCCACCGCCGATCACGAAGACTTCTTTCGATTTTCGTGCTCGCTTGCCGACGTCGACGTGTCGACCACGCCCGATCTCGGCGTTGACCGCGCAGTGCAGGTGCGGGTCGAACGCCCTGCAATCCTGGTTGACGCCGAGGCAACCGCGGATTTCGGCCACACGTCCGGTGCGGGACTTGTTCGGTAGCTCCGGGTCGGCGATCAGGGCCCGTGCCATGCCGACCATGTCGGCGTGTCCGGACTTGATGGCGTGGTCGGCGGTGCCCGCGTCCCGTATCCGCTGCCCGACGAGAGTCGGTAGTCCGGTGGCTGCCTTGACACGCGCGGCCGACGGAATCGCAACGGCGTCCTCGCCCGACGAATCCTTCACGTACTTCCCGCGCGTTCCGTGAGTGATGCTGAAGTAGTCGATCCCGAGTTCCGCGAGATTCTCCGCAATCCGCACGCAATCGTCGATCCCCATTCCGCCGGGGATCTCCTCCTCCCCACTCAATCTGACTCCGAGCACGAATCCCGCGGGAATCTCCGACCGCATCGCGTCGATGATCATCCGAGGGAACCGCATGCGGGCCTCGAACGACCCTCCGAAACTGTCCGATCGTCGATTCGTGAGCGGCGACATGAACTGAGCAGGCAAGTATCCATGTGCGGCATGGAGTTCCACCCCGTCTGCACCTGCTGCCACCAGATTGCGCGTCGACACACGCCATCCCTCCACGATGTCGTCGATTTCCGCTGCCGACAGCTCGTGGGGTGGGTACGCGTCGCGCACCGTTTTGATAGCAGACGGCGCCGACGGTGGTGCATCCGACTCACCCCCGATGAACTCGCGTCCGATGTGGCAGAGTTGCCCGACGAATTTAGCGCCGTGCCGATGCACTGCCTCCACTTTCGCCGCAGCAGCCGGAACGAACTCGTCGCGGTAGGCTTCGATCAGTTTCCGGGACCGCAGCGTCGTCGTGGGGTGTACGACGGTGGCACCGCCGATGATCATTCCGACTCCCCCCGCCGCCAAACGCTCGAAGTGCTCGGTGTCCCCGTGTGTCGGCACGCCGTCGACCGCCATCGACGTGCCTGCGGGAAGTGCAACCAGCCGGTTCTTCAGCGTGATGCCACCGAGCTGGATCGGCGAGAACAGGTGCGGGAACGGGGCGCTCACGTCAGCTCAGACCCTGAACACCTGGGCGCCCGCGGTTGCCATGTCCACCAACGACTTCGGCGGCTCGAGATGGCGCCCATACCGCGCAGCCAACTCACGCGCACGCTCGACGAAACCTGCTATGCCACCGTCGTATTGCTCGATGTATCTGATGACTCCGCCTGTCCAGGCTGGGAATCCGATGCCGAGCAACGAACCGATGTTCGCGTCCGGCGTCGATGTCAGAACGCCTTCGTCGAAACATTTGACGGCTTCGATCGCTTCCGCGAACAGCATGCGTTCCTGCATGTCGGCCATCGAGATCGACGTTGTTCCGGACGCGAACGCCTCACGAACGCCAGGCCAGATGCCTGCCCGCTTGCCCGCGTCGTCGTATGAGTAGAAGCCTCCACCGCCGGCGCGACCTGTTCTCGACAGCTGGTCGACCATCGTGTCCATGACAGCGTCGGAACCATGCTGTCGCGCTGTCTTTCCCGATGCGACGAGCACACGCTCGTTCTCCTTGCGGATCTTCTGCGACAGTGTCAACGTCAACTCGTCCATCAGTTGCAGCGGCGGAGCTGGATAGCCCGCCTGTGCACCTGCTTGTTCCACGAAAATCGGATTGATGCCCTCACCCACGGCTGCCATCGCCTCGTCGAGGAATGCCCCGATCACGCGCGACGTGAAGAAGCCACGGCTGTCGTTGACCACGATCGGCGTCTTGCGAATCTGTCGCGCGAAATCGATGACCTTGGCCAGCGTCGCATCCGACGTCTTCGCGCCACGCACGATCTCGACGAGCGGCATCTTGTCGCCCGGTGAGAAGAAATGGATCCCGATGAAGTCCTCGGCCCGTTGCACACCCTCCGCGAGTACGCCGATGGGCAGCTGGGAGGTGTTGGTACCAAGCACCACATCGGGTTCGACGACGTTCTCGATCTCCTGAAACACAGCGTGTTTGACGTCGACGGACTCGAATGCCGCCTCGACGACGAGGTCGACGCCCGCGAAGTCGGCAACGTCGCCCGTGGGTGTGATTCGGGCCAGAAGTTCTTCGGACGTCGCCGCGGAGGTCAGTCCACGGTCGAGTGCCTTCTTCTCGAGCTTCTCTGCGTAACCCTTGCCCCGCTCGGCCGCCGCGATGCCGACGTCCTTCAGGATGACGTCGATTCCTGCCTTCGCGCACACGTAAGCGATGGCCGAGCCCATCATTCCCGCACCGATGACTCCGACTTTCGTTGCCGCGAATGTCGGATATCCCTCGGGTCTGGACGCGCCGCGATCGATGGCTTCCTGGTCGAAGAAAAATGCGTTGATCATGTTCTGCGCGAGGCGATCAGTCATCAGCGACACGAAGTATCGCGTTTCGATCCGATCAGCTGTGTCGACGTCGACGTAGGCGCCTTCGATCGCCGCTGCGAGAACGGCGCGGTGCGCCGGTGCCGGCGCGCCTTTGGTCTGCTTCCGCAGCATGCTCGTCATCACGAGCAGGTTCTGCGCGACGGCCGGATCGGTCGGGGAACCGCCCGGGATCGTGAAACCCTTTCGGTCCCAGGGCTGAACCGCGTCGGGATTGTGTGCGATCCATGTCTTGGCCGCCGGAATCAGCGCCGACGCGGAATCGACTGTCTCGTCGATCAATCCGAGCTCGACTGCCTCGGCGGCCGACTTACGTGCGCCCTTCAGCAGCACCTCGGGAAGTGCCGCGTGGAGTCCCATCAGCCGAACCGTCCGGGTGATACCGCCACCACCGGGTAGAAGTCCCAGGGTGATCTCCGGCAGACCCACCTGCACCCGATCACCGTCGACCGCGATGCGGTGGTGAGTGTGCAACGCGATCTCGAATCCGCCGCCCAACGCCGCACCCGCTATCGCGGACACCACTGGCCTGCCGAAGGTTTCGAGCCGTCGGAGAACATTCTTGATTCCGTCGATGCGACGCGTCAGCTCGGCCGCGACCTCGCCTTTGTCCTTGTCCGCGTGGTCTGCCGTCATGTCGTCCAGGTCGCCTCCGGCGAAGAAGGACTTCTTCGCCGAGGTGAGCACGACGCCGGTGATCGACTCCTTCTCTGCCTCCAGCCGGTCGACGGTCGATGCCATCGACGCGATGTACAGGTCGTTCATCGTGTTGGCGCCCTTGTTCGGGTCGTCCATCGTGAGAACGACGACGCCGTCGGAGTCCTGTTCCCACGTGATCATGTTTCCGGCACTTTCAGTGTTGGTCATGTCTCAGCCCTCAGATCCGCTCGATGATGGTGGCAACGCCCATGCCGCCGCCGATGCAAAGAGTGATCAGCCCGTAGCGTCCGTCGATTCGTTCGAGTTCGTCGAGCACGGTGCCGACGAGCATCGCGCCGGTCGCACCCAGTGGATGGCCCATCGCGATCGCGCCACCGTTGACGTTGGTCTTCTCGTGCGGGATGTGCAAATCCTTCATCCACTTCAGAACCACGGACGCGAACGCTTCGTTCAGCTCGAACACGTCGATGTCGGCGACGGTCAGTCCCGCCTTCTCCAATACTTTCTCGGTCGCCGGCGTCGGACCGGTCAGCATGATCGTCGGCTCGCTACCCACTTGGGCCGTCGCAACGATCCGCGCCCGTGGGACGAGACCCGCCCTCTCCCCGGCCGCAGCACTTCCGACGAGCACGACGGCTGCCCCGTCGACGATGCCCGACGAGTTCCCACCGGTGTGTACGTGGTCGATTCGTTCGATGTCGGTGTACTTCTGCAGTGCGACGTCGTCGAATCCGGTTGCCGCTGCCATTGCGGCGAACGCGGGCTGCAACCGACCGAGACTCTCGGCCGTGCTGCCTGGCCTACGGTGCTCGTCATGATCGAGCAGCGTGATTCCGTTCAAATCCTTGACCGGCACGACCGATTTTGCGAAATACCCTGCGCTCCAGGCTGCTTCGGCGCGCGCCTGAGACTCCGCAGCGTAGTTGTCGACGTCGTCACGAGTGAAGCCCTCGACGGTCGCGATCAGATCGGCGCCGATGCCCTGCGGAACGACATGCAGGTCGTACGTGGTGGTCGGGTCCGTGAACAACGCCCCGCCGTCGCTCCCCATCGGCACCCGTGACATCGACTCGACGCCACCGGCGACGACGAGATAGTCCCAGCCGGAGGCCACTTTCTGCGCGGCAAGATTGACTGCTTCCAGTCCCGACGCGCAGAAGCGGTTGATCTGGGTTCCCGGCACCGACTCCGGAAGGCCGGAGACCAGCGCGGCTGCACGCGAGATCACCGCACCCTGCTCACCGACTGGAGACACGACACCGAGCACGACGTCGTCGATGTCGGCTGGGTCCATGTCCGGGAACCGAATTCGCAGTTCGCGAATCAACCCGGCGACGAGGTCGACCGGTTTGACACCGTGCAGAGCACCGTGTCGTTGTTTGCCTCGAGGGGTGCGTATGGCCTCGAAGATCATGGCTTGCTCTGTCACTGTTGCCCTTTCGCGCGGCCGAAACGTCAAGCTGGAGTCAGTCGAACGCAATTTCGGGGGTTCTGCCGATCAGCAGACGTCGAACCTTGCCATCGCCGGTGATCTGCGCGCTTGCGTTGAACGATGCTTCGAAGGCGCCGTCGCGGGTGGTGCGCCCGAGAACGAGTTCGACTCCGTCGACCGTCACCCCCCTGTCGATCACGTGGATCAGCGTGCTCTTCTCACGCTGCGCGAGATATCCGACCAATCCGCTACGGTCGCCGACGAATTCGGCCGACGCACCCTCGCCCTTCGAGAACTGCACCGACATCCGGAAGTCTGCGGTGATCATGTCGAGCACTCGATCCGGATCGTCCGAATCCATGCATTCGAACCATCGGGCGAGCGTCGGCGTCGCATGTGTAGTCGCGTCCACTTATGTTCCTTTCTGCGTTGAATCGTCTGGCAGAAGCGCGAATTCGGCGTCGAACGAGACCTGATAGCGGTCGACGAGGCCGTTCGCATCGAGATGCATCGAGCCGACGAAATAGCCGGTGACGCGGTCACCTTCGGTCACTGCACCGTGCGCGAATTGAAGGTCTCCATCGGCGGCCGAGCGAAGAAGTCGATGCTTCCGGTCGACCGGTGGGCGGCCGTTCAGATACTCGAGCATCGCCGCGCGGCCGGACTTCCTGCTCACACCTGTCGGCAGCACCATCGCGTATTCGACATCGTCGGCAAGCATGGCGACAGCGGCGTCGAGGTCGCCCGCGTCCAGAGTCGCGTAGTAGTCCAAAATCCTCAGCTTCATGAAGTGAACTTAGTTCGAATTACCTCTGTTTGTCGAGACCCCTTACGCTACGGTGCATACACAAATTGAATTCGATTCGAGTGGAGTGACATGGCAACTTCTCCGTCCACCGCCGCCGAGGCACCCTGGCCGCGGTCCGAACCTGCCGCCCTGACGCCGGGTGTCGAGCAAGAGGGAATCCGGGACGCCATCCGGGGACTTCTCGGAAAACACTCCACGATCGACCAGGTGCGAGCACTGTCCGAATCCGAAGCGGGATACTCACGCGAGCACTGGATACGACTCGTCGAGGAGATGTCGGTGACGACTCTCGCCGCACCCGAAGACCGTGGCGGACTCGGGTACGGCATGGTCGAGATAGGCATCATCCTCGAGGAGTGCGGACGCGGACTCTCCCCTGAGCCCGTCTACACCTCCGCAGTTCTGGGCGTCCACGCGCTTCTCCTTGCTCCGGAGCCCGCTGAGGACCTGTTGACACGAGTGTTCGACGGCTCGGCGGTCGCGACGGTGAGCACGTCACCTCGCGGATCGGAGCCAATCCATGCCCACGACACCGGGTCGGGATGGACGCTGAATGGAGACGCAGCAGCTGTCGTCTGCGGCGCCGAGGCCGACATCGTCGTCGTCTCGGCTCGCTACGCCGGCGGAGTGGGCGTCTTCGCAGTCGAAGCCGGCACACACATGAATGCTCGCCCACGCACCGTGCTCGACCCGACCCGACGCCAGGCCGACCTCGCGTTCACGAGATCTCCCGCGCGCATGCTCGCATCCGACGGCGACAGCGCCGCGTTCCTGGACCGTCTGCGAGATCTCGCGACACTCGGACTCGCCAACGAGAACACCGGCATCATCGACGCACTACTCGACATGACCGTGCAGTACGTGACCACGCGGCATCAGTTCGGCCGCCCGATCGGATCGTTCCAAGCGATCAAACACCGCCTCGCAGACGTACTGACCGCGCTCGAACGCGCCCGCTCCGCGGCGAAATACGCGGCCGCGGTGTACGACGAGAACCCAGCGGACGCGCGGCTCGCGATCGCCGTTGCCGGTGCCGTGTGCACAGACGCCGTCGTCCACGTGGCACACGAAGCGATTCAACTCCATGGCGGTATCGGGTTCACCTGGGAACACCCGGCGCACTCGTACTTTCGACGGGCAATGGGAAACGAAGCGTTACAGGGCGATTCACGCTCCCACCGCGCTCGCATCGCAGACCTCGTCGGGATCTAGACGTTTTTTCCGCCACCTTCGATTCAGCTATTGACGCTGACAGACACGGTAGCTAATACTGAAGTGAATCCAGTTCAAGTTCGAACGAAAGGCACCACCATGATCGAGACCGATCACATCCTGTTGGAGAAGGACGGCGAGGTCGCTCGCGTCTGGCTGAACCGCCCGCACAAGAAGAACGCCGTCACGGTCGAGCTTCTTCATCGTCTCGACGAGATCATCGTCGAGGTGGACAACGACCCGAACCTGAAAGTTCTCGTCCTGCGCGGTGTTCAGAACCAGTTCTGCTCCGGTTTCGATCTCGACGAGCTGCTGTCGGATTTCGTCGGGTCCACCAACGCCATGGATGTCGCAGTTCTGTCCGCGAAGGTCTGCGACCGCCTCTACTCGATGAACACCCCGTCCGTCGCCGTTCTCGAGGGATACGTCACCGCAGGTGGATTCGAACTCATGATCTCGTGCGACTTCGCCGTCGCAGCCGACGACGCCAAGATCGGCGACTTCCACATCCGCCGGGCACTGTTCGGTGGTGCGGGCCCCATCTACCGCCTGCCTCGCATGATCGGTGTCCGCAAGACCAAGGAACTGATGCTGACCGGCAAGCTGCTGAGCGGCAAGGAAGCAGTCGACTTCGACCTCATCAATGCGTCCGCGCCTGCCGAAGGCCTCGACCAGTTGGTGGCCGACTTCATCGCACCTCTCGTCGACAAGAGCCCGTTCATGATGAAGCTCACCAAGATGTGCATCGATCGCGGTCTGGACGCGGACATCCAGTCCCTCATGGTCATGGAGCATCTTGCCGTCGGCAACGCCCTTCAGTCCGAGGACGGACGGGAAGGCGTCACCGCATTCCTCGAGAAGCGCGAGCCCAAGTGGGTCGGTCGCTGACGTTCCGCTGTTCGACGACTACCTGAAGGGATGGAGATGGACACGACGGCGGGCCTTGCACTCGCAGGCAGCAAGTGCACGAAATGCGACACTGTCGCCTTTCCTGCTAGCTCGATGTGCAGCAGATGTGCGACCCCCACAGCAGCCCCGGTGACACTGAGCACCACCGGACGAGTGTGGGCGTACACCGTGCAACGTTTCGCACCGAAGTCGCCGCCGTATGTCCCTCTTCCAGAAGGCTTTCGGCCGTTCGCCGTCGGCTATGTCGAACTTCCCGACGGAATCAAGGTCGAGGCGATCCTCGAGTGCGAGAGCTTCGACGAACTGGACGAGGCACCGGTGAGGCTGGTCTCCACCTCGCCGGTGCCCCGGTTCACGGTCATCGCTGACTCGAACATAGGAGTACCGCAATGACACAGGGTGTTTCGATCATCGGAGCAGGACTGTCCAAGTTCGGCAGGCAGCCCGGTGTCAGCGGCCGACAGATGGCCGTCACCGCGATCGGTGCCGCGTTGCAGGACGCAGGACTGACATGGCCGGACGTCCAGGTCGCGTTCGGAGGCAGCGACGGGTCCGGGCTCGCCGACACGCTCGTCGCCGAACTCGGCTTCACAGGGATCCCGTTCACGAACGTCAAGAACGGATGCGCGACGGGTGGCAGTGCGCTCTTCTCCGCGGTCAACGCGGTCCGGTCCGGATCCGCGGAGATCGCATTGGCCGTGGGATTCGACAAGCATCCACGAGGCGCCTTCGATCCGAAGCCCGCCGAGTGGGGCCTCCCCGACGGTTACGGCGACGCAGGCCTGATGGTCACCACCCAGTTCTTCGGCGCGAAGATCTCGCGCTACATGCGCCGCAACGGCATCTCGCACGAAACACTCGCGCGCGTCGCCGCGAAGGCGTATCGAAACGGTGCACTCAACCCCAATGCGTGGCGACGCGAGGCCATCGACGTCGACACCATCGCCGGCGCCGACATGGTGAACGATCCACTCACCCGGTACATGTTCTGCTCCCCCGGCGAGGGCGCGGCAGCCATCGTCGTTGCCGGCGCCGACGCCGCCAAGAGGTTGGGCGGTCGCCCAGTGCAACTTCGTGCAATCGCACACCGGACAAGGCAATTCGGGTCGTTCGAGGTGTTCAGTCCGTCCGTCCAGGGAACGGGAGAACCCACCAGCGTCAGCGCCGACGCGGCAGCCGCTGCGTTCGATCTCGCCGGAATCGGGCCCGAGGACGTCGAAGTCGCGCAGCTGCAGGACACCGAGAGCGGCGCCGAGATCATGCACATGGCCGAGTGCGGGTTCTGCAAGCCCGGCGAACAGGAAGCGATGATCGCCGCAGGCGAGACCGAGATCGGTGGCAGGCTTCCGATCAACACCGACGGCGGATGCATCGCGAACGGAGAGCCGATCGGCGCGTCGGGACTACGTCAGGTGCACGAGATCGTCACTCAACTCCGCGGTGAAGCAGGTGAACGTCAGGTCCCGAACACACCACGCGTCGGGTTCACCCACGTTTACGGCGCACCCGGCATCAGTGCCTGCACCGTGTTGACGGTGTAGGCCATGCCTTTCGACCACGAGGGACCAGAACAGTGACACGACAGACGCTTCCGGACATCGCCGAGTTCACCGCCGACGCCGTCCGATGGCTGGGCACGGTCGCACAGCAACGCACGGAGTCGGTGTGGGGTGAGGGCACCGATTCGGTGGCGGTGTTCGAGAATTGGACCGCAGAACAAGAGCGCGAGCATACCGACGTGATCTCTCGATACGAGAGAAAGAAATTCGACGCCGGCTGGGGTGCACTGAACTCCCCCGTCGAATTCGGTGGACGCGCTCTTCCGATGTCCTACGTTCTCGCCTTCCGCCGCGCGGAAGAATCGTTCGATGTGCCTCGCCGAACCGAGATATTCTCGGTGACACAACAATTGGTCGCTCCGACTGTTCAACAATGGGGAACGGACGAGCAGAAAGCCACGTTCGTCCGGGCGATGCTGCGTACCGATCTCATTGCCTGCCAGCTGTTCTCCGAGACCGAGGCCGGTTCGGACCTGGCCGCGGTGCGTACCAGGGCCACGCAAGCCGACGACGGTGGCTGGACGATCGACGGCCACAAGGTCTGGACGTCGGGAGCACGCGTCGCGGACTTCGGGGTCGCGTTGTGCCGCACCGACACCAGCGTCGCGAAGCATGCCGGTCTGACCATGTTCCTGGTTCCTATGGATGCACCCGGCGTCACGGTGACACCGATCCGGCAGATGACCGGCGGATCCTCGTTCAACGAGGTGTACCTCGAGGGCGTCGAGCTCGACGACTCGTACCGACTCGGGCCCGTCGGCAAGGGCTGGCAGGTGGCGCTCACGGTGTTGGCCGCCGAACGACTCGACGGCGGCAACCTCGGACTCGCGAACGCCGACCAGGCAGTGGAGTTGGCCAGGAATCTCGGACGCCCACTGACGGAGATCGAATGCGACGCCATCGCCGACCTGATCACGCGCAGCTATGTCCAACGGATTGCGAACATGCGCGTCGCGGGAGCGGTGGTCGCAGGCAACGACCCAGGGCCGGAGGCATCGCTGGGCAAACTGCTGGCGACCGACACGATGGCCAGGACGTCCGACGTCGTTCGATTGCTCCTCGGCTCGGATGTGACGTCCGATTCAGGGAGGTGGGGAACGTTCGCGTGGGCAGAGCATCTCCTGGGAGCTCCGGGTTACCGGATTGCCGGCGGAACGGACGAGATTCAGCACAACATCATCGCCGAGCGCGTCCTCGGCCTACCCCGGGAGCCCAGGCCATGACGGAATCCACGCTGGAATCCCGCGTCGCCGCGACTTTGGCCGAACGTGGTGTCACCGTCGCCGACTTCGAGACGTTGCCCGGTGGCCATTCGGGGCTGACGTATCGAGCACACACGTCGGACGGCGACATCGTCGTCAAGGCCGTTCCGGACGGCCAACGTTCGATCGGCCGTCACGACATGCTCAGACAAGCGGCGATCCTGACCGCGCTGACGGACACCGACGTTCCCGTTCCACGGATCGTGGCGATCGACAGGACCGAACCGTCTTGGTTCGCAATGGAATTGGTGCAGGGCGAATCTCTGGAACCGGTCCTCGACGATCCTGCCGTGGATCCCGCTGTCGCAGCGCGCCGAATGCTCCGCGCTGCAGAGGTACTTCCCCGCTTGCACGCCGTCGACCTCGGCACGGTTCCTGGAGCAGAAGACCCGCTGTCCCCATCCGACGAACTCGATCGCTGGGCTCGCACGTTGGGTGCAGTACCACCCGAGTTGGTGGCCGGCGGCGACAACTTGCTGAACTTACTACGGGCCGACATCCCGGATCCCATCGATCCCGTTCTCGTGCACGGCGACTACCGCCTCGGGAACATCCTGTCCGACGGTGACGATCCTGCGGCGTTGATCGACTGGGAGATCTGGAGCGTCGGCGACCCACGTGTCGAACTCGGCTGGTTCCTCCTGTTCGCCGACGGTACGAACTTTCCAGGCGTCGGACGCGAGGTTCCCGGCCTGCCGAGCCCCGACGATCTTATTTCCGCGTACACCGGCCACGGACGGCAGCTACCGGACATGACGTGGTTCGACGCGCTCGGACGGCTCAAGATGGCAGCGATCATGGGACACAACCTGCGCCGGCACCGCGAAGGCCGTCATATCGACCCCGACCAGGAGAAGCTGCCCGCCACCATCGACCGGTTGATCGAGACCGGCACTGCGCTCCTCCGACGCTGACGACCCCACCTACGACAGAAGCGAAGACAAGTGGACTTCTCCTACTCCGCGCGCACCGAGGAACTGATCGGCACGCTCGAATCCTTCATGAACGATTACGTCTACCCGGCCGAGAAGGTGTACGACGAGCAGATCGCCGCGAACGACAAACCGCATGAGCAACCGCAGATCATGCGCGATCTGCAGTCTCGCGCACGCGAACTCGGGCTCTGGAACTTGTTCATGACGCACGACGGGCTCGGCGCAGGGCTGACGAACCTCGAGTACGCGCCACTCGCCGAGATCGTCGGACGCTCGATCATCGGCAACGAAGCGATCAACTGTTCGGCCCCGGACACCGGCAACATGGAGATCCTCGCCATGTACGGCACCGACGAGCAGAAGCAGCAGTGGCTGAAGCCGTTGCTGGGCTGCAGTATTCGGTCGGCATTTGCGATGACCGAGCCGGACGTCGCAAGTTCCGACGCCACCAACATCACGTCGACGATTCGGCGCGACGGCGACGACTACGTGATCAACGGACGCAAGTGGTACACCTCGGGTGTTCTCGACCCGGACTGCAAACTGATGATCTTCATGGGCAAGTCCGATCCCGAAGGGCCGACCTATCGCCAGCAGAGCATGATCCTGGTACCGACGGACACCCCCGGCATCGAGGTGCTGCGCGATCTTCCGATGTTCGGATTCCAGGATCGCCTCGGCCACGGCGAGGTGCAGTTCACCGACGTGCGGGTGCCCGCGTCGAACATGCTCGGTGCCGAGGGCGACGGATTCGCGATCGCACAGGGACGATTGGGCCCCGGTCGCATGCACTACGCGATGCGTGCGATCGGAATGGCCGAGCGCGCACTGGAAATGATGTGCCGTCGCGCCACCGAACGTCACGCGTTCGGTGGGCCCCTTACGGATCGCGGCGTCGTGCGCGAGTGGATCGCGCGCAGCCGCGTCGAGATCGATCAGATCCGTTTGCTGGTCCTGAAATCCGCCTGGCTGATGGACACGCGTGGAAATGCCTCGGCGCGATCGGAAGTCGCAGCCATCAAGGTCGCGGCTATGGAGGTCGCGCACACCGTCGTCGATCGTGCGGTGCAGGTGCACGGCGCTGCCGGCGTCAGCAACGACACGATCCTCGCGCGACTCTATGCCATCACACGTGCGCTGCAGATCGCCGACGGCCCGAACGAAGTCCACTTGCGAACCATCGCCCGACTCGAAGTGAAGAAATACGCATGAGCACACCGACATTGGCAGGCAAGGTAGCGCTGGTGACCGGCGCGAGCCGTGGACTGGGACTCGCCATCGCGCGAGGTCTGCGTGACGCGGGCGCAACCGTCGTCGTCTCGAGCCGCAAGCTCGACGCCTGTGAGGCGGCGGTGGCGGCGCTGGGCGACACGGGCCCCGGCACCGCACACCCCTACGCGCTGCACATAGGGCACTGGGAGACAATCGAACCTGCCGTCGACGACATCATCACGCGATTCGGCAGCCTCGACATCGTCGTCAACAACGCCGGGATCGCTCCCCTCGCCCAGAATCTCGCGTCGGTGACGGAAAGCCTGTGGGACAAAACGATCGAGGTCAACCTCAAGGGCCCGTTCAGGCTGATGGCCGTGGCCGGAGAACGTATGGCGGCCGCGGGTGGCGGTTCCATCGTGAACATCTCGAGCATCGGCGCCGAGCGACCGAGCCCACCGGAGGCGATGTATGCCGCGGCGAAGAACGGACTCAACGCGCTGACAAGGGCGTTCGCGCAAGAGTACGCGCCCACCGTGCGCGTCAACTGCATCATGCCCGGCGGGTTCGCCACCGACATGTCGGAGAACTGGGACGACGAGTTCATCGGCAAGATCGTCGATCGTCTGCCCGCAGGCAGGCTCGGCAGTCCCTACGAGATCGCCGGGCTCGTCACCCATCTCGCATCCGACGCCGCCGGATACACCACCGGCGCGCTCATCCCGGTCGACGGCGGCCGCACTGCGGTGTACTGATTCTGCGAAACGAAGGAACTGTTCTGATGGACACCATGTTCGGGCTCTCGAACCGCGTCGCCATCGTCACGGGCGCGTCGTCGGGCCTGGGTCTCGGGTTCGCTCGCACCCTCGCTACTGCGGGCGCAACCGTATATGCGGCGGCCCGACGCCTCAATCGCCTCGAAGCCCTCGCCGCCGAGGTGCCGAGCATCGTCCCGGTGCAGTGCGACGTCACCATCGACTCGGACCGGCGCGCGCTCGTCGATCGCTGCTTCGAACAATCGGGGCGTCTCGACGTCCTGGTCAACAATGCAGGCAAGCCCGGTCTGCCCAACGCCGAGGACGAGACGCTCGATGGGTTCCAGTCGATTCTCGACGTCAACCTGGTCGCCGGTTTCCACCTCGCAACCTACGCAGCAGGCAAGATCCCGCCGGGCGCGACAGCGTCGTTCGTCAACATCTCCTCGGTCATCGGTCTGGTGTCGACAGCCCCGATCGGAGGAGCGAGCTATGCCGCATCCAAGGCGGGGACGCTCGGTTTGACCCGCGAACTCGCCGGTCAGTGGGGTCGACGTGGGATCCGGGTGAACGCCGTGGTGCCGGGATGGTTCGATACGGAGATGACCGACGGGTTGTTCACCAACGACAAGTCGGCCGGCTGGGTTCGACGCAACACGATGCTCGGACGCGGCGGCGCCGACGGAGAGATCGACGGCGCCGTGCTGTTCCTGGCCTCCGACGCGTCGTCCTACATGACGGGACAGACCCTGATCGTCGACGGCGGCTGGACGGCCCGCTGATGCTGGCCGTCCAGCTCACCGAGTGGGGTGCGCCGCCCGAGTTCCGCGACGTTCCCGACCCCGAACCCATCGGCGAGCAACTCGTGCTACGTGTCGACGCGGCCGGCTTGTGCCGGTCGGACCTGCACGTCATGGATTCGTCGGCGGCCCGGTTCGCGTATCCCCTGCCACTGACACTGGGCCACGAGGTGGCAGGAACCGTCGTCGCCGCGGGTCCTGCGGCCGACAGCTCGTGGATCGGGCAGTCGGTCGTCGTACACGGCCTCTGGGGGTGCGGCACGTGCCGACAGTGCTTGCGTGGCAGACAGAATTACTGCCTGGCTCTGGCGCCGACGTCGGAGGGTCGACTCGTGCCGATCGGCAACGGTCTCGGCCACGGTGGCGGACTGGCAGAGCTGATGGTCGTTCCGTCGGACGACGTGCTGATCCCCATAGGCTCGCTGGACCCCATCTCGGCGGCGCCTCTCGCCGACGCCGCACTCACCGCGTACCACTCTATTCGCACCAATGCCGACGTGATCGACAGCCGCAGCGTCGTCGTGGTCGTGGGAGTCGGTGGACTCGGACACCTGGCCGTACAGATCCTACGATCGATGCGAGCGGGCCGGATCGTGGCGATCGAAACCCGCGTCGAAACACATTCTGTCGCTGTGCATTCCGGCGCACACGAATGCCACGAAACCTTTTCGGACGCACAAGGCAGCATCGAAGGTCTCGGCGGCGCCGACTTGGTGCTCGACTTCGTCGGCGCACCCGGCACGGTCGACGCAGGTGCGGAAGTACTCACGCCCGGTGGACGACTCGTCGTCGTGGGCAGCGCGGGCGGCCGGCTGACCGTCGGAAAGGATCTCGGTATGGCTGCGGGATGGCATGTGAGCGCGCCGTTCTGGGGAACTCGCGACGATCTACGTGCCGTCGTAGCACTCGCACAGGACGGGGCCCTGCACGCTGAGGTCACCACCTTCCCGTTCACCGACACCCTCGACGCCTACCAGCAACTACGCGCGGGGTCCATCACCGGCCGCGCGGTGATCGACATGAACGTATCGCGACGGAGAGAAGAGACACGACCGTGAAATGGCTTGCAGAACAGATGGTGTCCCGTGCTCAGCACTCACCCGACGACGTCGCCGTGGTCGACGAGTCGGGTAGTCACACGATCGGAAAGGTCGTCGCGGCCGCGCAAGTCTTGGCCGACGCCATCTCCGCCATCGACGTCGGCGCACCGACTGCGTTGATTCAAGCGGACAACACGTGGCGCACCGTCGCCACCGCACTGGCCGTCGGATTGCGCGGCGGCGTCGTCGCCGTGTTCAGCCCGCACGCGACCGAATCCGAATTCCACCTGGCGCTGGAGGACATCGCCCCGGATATCGTCGTCGGGGACCCGGATTCGTTGTCGCACTGGGGCGTTACCGACGAGCTGTTCCCCGTGTCGAACACCGCGTTCGCTGCGCATTCGGTGAGGTCGACGGGGCGTCCGTTCAGAGGCGTCGAACGGTGGAACGGTGGCGCGGCGATCGCCATGACATCCGGGTCGACCGGACGACCCAAGTGTGTCGTGCAGTCCGAGGATGCCATTCGCTATGCCTGCACCAGCACCATCCATGCAGTAGGGCTGAAGCCGGGTGAGGCGATCGGCGCGTTCGTCCCTCTGTCGTCCGTCGCCGCATACTGTTTCGGCATGTACCTCCCCGCCCTGCTGGGTGGACGGATGGTTTCGATCGGCCGATGGTCCCCCGCCGGAGCGCTCGAAGCAGTGAACGATCACCAGGTGGCGTGGACGATGTTGGTGCCGACGATGGCGCTGCAACTGTCCGTCGCACCCGACTCGAAGGGCGCGTTGACGCCGATGCGCGCCATGACCGTCGGCGGCGGCCCGATGAACGAACGTGCTCTCGGCGAGGCCGAGCAGTGGCTGAACACGACGTTCCTCCGCGTGTTCGGTATGTCGGAATGCCTCGGTCACACGACACCTGCGCTGGACGATCCGCCGTCGATCCGTCTCGGTCGCGACGGCCGTCCGTTCCCTGGCACGACTGTCCGTGCCGTCGACTCGGCCGGCGCTCCCCTTCCTCCCGGCGAGATCGGTGAAGCTCAGGTCACGGGCCCGTCGCTCTACGTCGGCTACGCGCGTGAGGGCAAACCGGTTCCACCGCAGCTCACACCCGAGGGATACCTGCCCACCGGCGATCTGGTCGAGGTCTTCGACGACGGCTCGATTCGCGTCATGGGCAGGCAGAAGCAGATCATCATTCGTGGTGGACGGAACATCGACATCAACGAGATGGAATCTGCACTCGCGGCACTCGATTCCGTCGTCCAGGTCTGTGTCGTGCCTGTCCCCGACGACCTGCTCGGCGAACGAGCAGCAGCGCTCATCGTCACGGGCGGCGACGCAATGACATTGAGCGATGTCACTTCTCGTCTCGCTGCCACCGACTTCCCCAAGTTCAAGTGGCCGGAATACGTGTTCACGGTCGACGATCTGCCGCAGAATCGCGTCGGAAAGTTGTCTCGGCCCGACGCGACCGAGCTCGCCCGCAAGTTGGCGTCACTAACTGACTCGAATTCAGATCGAAAACTGTAGACTCGACTGAATCTGTACACGCATCGACAGTGGGGACACCAATGACCGTAGGAACCGGCGTTCGTCGCGAGAGTCCACGATCCAAGCGAACCCGCATCTTGTCCGCAGCCATCGACCATTTCGGCAAGGTGGGGTACGAGCACACCAAGTGGGCGTCCATCGCCGACGAGGTCGGTATAGGACAGACCGCGCTGTACCACTACTTCGAGTCCAAGGGCCATTGCCTGCTCACCATCATGCGGCTCGAACTGGCCGACTCCGTCGAACGATTCAGCTCAGCGACGGAGGACGTCTCCGATCCGGAGGAGGCGTTGCGCGCAGCGGTCACCGCGTCGCTCGCAGCCACTCCGACCGATGCGTTGCAACGACGAATCCTGCAGAGCCACATGGATTTGCTCGCCACCGAGCGTCAGTCGGCGAAAGAGGAAGCCGAGCGACTGCAGTGCCGTGATCTGGTGCACCAGATCGAAATCAACTGGACGTCACTGATCGCGCGCGGCATCGAATCGCGCGAATTCACCAAGTCGGACCCGACGATGCAGGCACGCCTCGTGCTGGCGTTGATCATCAGCGTGTGGCGTTGGTACCGACCGGACGGCAAGCTCTCGATCGACGAGATCGCCGAATTCGTCACCGATGCCGTGATGCGAGTCGTCCGAAAGTAGATCTCTTCGGAGTTGGGCCCGCGGGCCCTTCCCGTCCAGCCAAAACGAACAGAATTCAGTTGGGAGAATCATGTACAACTTGGTACTGGTCGCGGCGCGGCCACCCGAATGGACGCACGACCAATTCATCACCTGGTGGCGAGGCGAACACGCCGATGTCACCTATCCCCTGCCGGGCCTTCTTCGATGGCAGCACACAGAACTGCTCGAGGCGTTCGGCGGACGATCCGAGGGCTGGGACGGACTGTCGGTCCTCAGTTTCGAATCCCGCGATGCACTCGAAGCCGCACTGGCAAGCCCGGAATGGAAGGCCGCCGTCGAACACGTCGGGAACATGGGCGGCCGTCGCATGATGTGGTACGGCGACGAGAAGACTATGGTTCCGCTGAAGGCAGTCGCGAGCGACTCGTGATGGCGTCGTCCTGGACCGAAGCCGGGTGCTTTCCCGTAACGGACGGCGTCCACCGCATCCCGCTGCAGATGCCGCAGGACGGTCTGCGTGCGATCAATGTCTATGTCCTCGAGACCGATAGCGGACTGGCCTTGATCGACGGCGGTTGGCATCGCGAGACGACGCACGACGAACTGTCGAAAGCGTTGTCTCACATAGGTCGTCGACCGTCGGAAATTCACGACATCTACGTCACACACGTGCACCGCGACCATTACACGTTCGCGGTGGAGTTGCGGCGTCGGTACGAATGTCGGGTTCATCTGGGCGCGGCGGAGGCGCCCGGCATCGCGGCCATCAACGAATTGGGAAGCAACGTCCCCGAAAGTTCGATTCGTGAACTGCACCGAGCAGGGGCAGACCGTATAGCCCGAATCGCTCGAAAGAGCGCTCTGACAGAACCTTTCGCTGTGTCGGATTGGGAACCTCCGGACGGATGGTCGACAGCCGGCCCCGTCGACATTCCGGGCCTTCGAATCGAGGCGGTGCATACACCTGGCCATACCAAGGGCCACATGGTGTTTTACGACCTGGATCGCGGCATGACATTCACCGGCGATCACGTGCTACCGACCATCACTCCGTCCATCGGATTCGAGCTCGGTGACTGGGATCTGCCGTTGGCGAAGTACATCGCGTCCCTCGAGATGATGCTCGACGACGCCGATCGAACGATGTTGCCGTCGCACGGGTTTCCCGGTGGCAGTGTCCACGAACGGTGCCGCCAGCTTCTCGCGCATCACGAGCGCAGGCTGACCGACACACTCGCCGTGGTCGACGGTCGTGGCCCCAGCACGGGCGCCGCGGTCGCTGCCGGTCTCACATGGACCCGTCGTGATCGGTCGTTCGACGAGCTCGACGATTTCAACCAGATGGTCGCGACGTGTGAAACTCTCGCGCATCTGGACGTTCTGGTCATGCGCGGAAAACTCTGTGTCCGAAACCGATACGGGGTGGACATCTTCGGCTAGGGCTTTGCCCCTCAGGCGCAGGTCCAGCCGCCATCGACATAGAGTTCGGACCCGGTAACGAACGTCGAGTCGTCTCCGGCCAGAAATGCCACTGCCGCAGCAACTTCCGACGCAGTGCCCAATCGACCCATCGGCGTTTTGGCGACCATGGCCTGGTGCCGCTCGGATCCCTCGTACCGCTCGAGCAATTGCTCCGTACCGATGAACCCAGGGTGCAGCGAGTTGACGCGCACGCCCTTCGTCGCCCAGTGCAGCGCGGCGTTCTTCGTCATCGTGCGGACTGCACCTTTCGCAGCCGCGTAGGCGACGCTGTTGCCCAGTCCACCGACGCTGCCGAGGATCGAGCAGATGTTGACGATCGATCCACCACCGGACTGCTCGACGAACGCGCCCGCGTGCTTCATGCCGAGCCACGTGCCCGTCTGGCCGACTTCGACGACCCGGTTGAACGTCTCGACGGTCTCGTCCACGACGGTTCCGAGACTGCCGATGGCGCCATTGTTGACGAGCGCGTCGAGCCGCGAATACCGTTCCGTCACAGCGGCGACGACGTCCCGCCACTGACCTTCCTGCGTGATGTCGAGCGACAGCGCTAGGTGAGCTTCTGGATTGTCCTGCTCGGCCACGAGTTTCTCGCAGGGCACCTGATCGACATCGGTGACGACGACCGAAGCGCCCTCGGACGCGAGTCGTCCGACGATGGACGCGCCGAGTCCGCCAGTCGCCCCCGTTACCAGCACGATCTTGTCGCTCAATCGCGAAGACGTATCCATCCTTCTCTCGATCACAACTTGCTCAATACGTTTCGGCCGCCGACGAGCATCGCGAACGCGACACCGACCGTCGTCACGGCCGTCATCAGCAGCGCCATTGCCGCGACGAGCGGGTAGGAACCGTTCTGCCACATGTCGAACAGCAATGTGCCCATGACCTGTGTCGTGGATGCGCGAACGAGCAGCGACGCCGCGAACTCGTGCGTCAGCAGGATGAACATCAACGCGACCGCACTGAGAATCGTCGGACGCATGAGCGGCAGCATGATGCGCAGCGTCGTCACGAACGGCGATGCACCACTAGTCGCCGACGCCTCGGTGTACGTATTTCCCAGCGACAGCATCGCCGTCATCTGCATCCTCGTCGCGAACGGCAACATCAGCACGACGTAGACGAGAATGATCACCGTCCGAGTGCCGTACAGGATGAGGGGCGGTTCGGTGTAGGTGAGCAGGAATCCGACACCGAAGATCACTGCCGGGATACCGAGCGGCAGCGCCGTGATCAGGTCTGCGATGAGCGCGAGGATCTTGAAACGTCTGCCGCGGACGAGGAGGTTGGCCATCAGGTATCCGAGCGGAATGCAGATCGCCACCGCCCCGAGCGACGTCAGCACGCTGGTGATCACCGATTGCACGACTGCATTGTTCCCGAGAAGCTCACGGAAGTTGTCCAGTGTCAACAGACTCCATGACAACGACCCGGACCAGTACGGCGTCAGGGACACGATGATCAGGCCGAGCAGTGGGATCACGAGCGCGAACAAAGCGAAAATTCCGATTGTCACCGCGGCCCAGGTGCCTCGCCCGCTGGGCGTCGAGAACGCCTTGCCGCCGTGCGTGACGAACCGAGTCTGGTTGCCCAACAGGACCTTCTGCGTGAGAACGAGGACGATTCCGAAGATCACGAGGGGCGAACCGGCGGCCGCAGCCGCAGCGAAGTCCGACGGCGATTCCGACACACGCCGGTACATCTCCGTCGTCAGCACCTTGACGCCGCTGTTCTGCCCGAGCAGCAACGGACCGGTGAACTGACCGAGGCCGAGCAGTAAGGCGATACCACCGCCGTAGATGAGTGAGGGCCGCAGCAACGGCAGAACGATCTTGAAAAAGATTCCCAGCGTGGACGATCCGCTGACCTGAGCCGCTTCGAGATGCTCGGAGCTGATGTTCTGCATCCCGGAGCTGACGAACAGGTAGACGAAGGACGTCAGACCGAATCCGGTGAGGACGATGATCCACGGAACGGTGTACACATCGATCGGGCCGGTGTCCGATCCACTCCACCACGGCAACTTTCGCAGCAGAACGTTGAGATAGCCGGGCCCCGGCGACAACAGGAACGCCCAGCCGACGACGCTCGCCACGGCAGGCATGACGATCGGCAGAATCGGAATGATCCGGAGCCAGCCGAGTTTCGCCGGCAACCTACTTGCAGCGAATGCCAGCAGAGTGCCGAGAGCCATCGCGATCACGAGAGAACCGAGCGCGAGCGCGATCGTCGTCCGCAGCGTCACACCGACGTCGAACCGGCCGTACTGGCTCGAGTAGCCGGCGGCACCGTCTTCGAGCGCCAGCATCTGGAGTCGAATCATCGGGAGCACGACGAGATAACCGAGGATCGCCAGCAGCGCCACGTACCCGATACGAGCGCGCCAATGCGGAGGAATAGAGAACGACGACCTCGTCGGCGTGGGCGGCGTGACGTCCGTCGTGTCCGATGCAGTGAGGGTGGCCATCAGGAACGGTCTCCTGCACCCGTGGCAACCAGGTCCGGCGTCGCTGCAGGCTCGCTCCCCGCACCTGGATACACCCGAAGACTCGACGGCGAGAAGCTGACGACGACGTCGTCCCCGGGGCTGCTGCTGCGGAGCGATCGACCGTGTTCGGCGGCCGACGCGCGGAGCATCAGCTGTTCGGTGCCCGTCTTGACCGTGACGTCGAAGTAGCGGCCGCCGTATTCGTGCGCGACCAACTGCGCGTGCAACGGAACGTTGCCTGCCGGAACATCGCTCGTCGACGCGTGCAGCATAACGTCGTCCGGACGGAAGCGCGCCACGGCGACCGACCCTTGGTCGGCTCGGTCACGTACGACCGCAGCCGACAGATCGATGACGTCACCGGCGCTGGTGACCCACCCGTTGTGTCCGTTGCGAAGTTCGAGACGGTTGCCCATCCCGATGAACGCGGCGACGTATTCGGACACCGGGTTCTCGAAGACGTCCTCGGGTGCGTCGTACTGCTCGATCTTGCCTGACTTCATGATGGCCAGCCGGTCACCGAGGGCGAACGCCTCGGACTGATCGTGGGTCACGAACACCGCTGTGAAACCGAGCGTTTGGTGGAGTTGGTGAATTTGCGAGCGGACCTGGTCGCGGAGTCGAGCGTCGAGGTTGCTCAGCGGTTCGTCGAACAGCACCAGATCCGGTTCGGCGACGAGCCCGCGAGCCACCGCCACGCGCTGCTGCTGTCCACCGCTCAACTGAGATGGATAGCGATCGAGTAATTTTCCGCAGTCGACCATCTCGGCCGCAGCCTCGACGGCACCGTCGGCGATCGCCTTCTTCAGTTTGCGCACCTTCAAGGGATAACGGATGTTCTCCGCGACGGTCATGTGCGGCCACAAGGCGTACGACTGGAACACCATGCCGATGCTGCGCTTGTGCGCGGGGACGTGGATCTTGGATGCCGCGTCGAACACGGGTGCACCTCGGAACGAAATGGATCCCCCCTGAGGCGTTTCCAGCCCGGCAAGGCATCGCAGTGTCGTGGTCTTTCCGCATCCGCTCGGACCGAGCAACACGAGAAACTCCCCGTGCTCGATCTCCAGGTCGAGCTGGTCGACGACCACGTTCGATCCATAGGTCTTCACGAGACCGGAAACAGCAAATTGCGACGTCATCTAAACACTCACTTTCGAAACTTTCGGTGTACGTACGCCGGCTCCGGTGCCGCCGTCGACCATGATGTCCGACCCTGTCACGTAACTGCTTCCACGCCCGGCGAGGAAGCGGACGACGCCTGCGACCTCCTGGGGCGTCCCACGGCGCTGCATCGGAATGCTGCGCACGTAGGACTCCATGTCGTCTGCCGCGAAATCGGGCGTCGCGGTGATCGCGGTGTCGATGCTTCCCGGGCAGACGGCGTTGACGCGAATGTCCCTGTCGGCCAACTCCAGAGCTGCAACCTTCGTCAGAGCCCGCACTCCGAACTTCGACGCACCGTATGCACCGAGTTCGGCCGTCGCCAGCACGCCCCGTAGCGACGAGATGTTGACGACCGATCCACCGGGACGCATGACATCGGCCGCAGCTTTCAGACCGAGGAAGGTGCCGACGAGGTTGAGATCCAGCAGCGTGCGGAACTGCTTCAACGACGTCTGCTGCAACGTGGCTTTCATGGCCGCACCCGCACTGTTGACGAGAACGTCGAGCCCATGACCTTGCCGTGTCATGTCGGAAGTGACTGCAGCCCAGTGTTCTTCATCGGTGACGTCGAGATGTCGATAGTGTGCGTTCGGCCCGAGCCGTTCGGCGAGTTCGATCCCGGCCGTGTCGTCGACATCGGTCAGGTACACCGTCGCTCCCTGCGCCGCGAACAACTCGGCGCATGCCCCGCCGATCCCTCCCGACGCTCCGGTGACGAGCACGCCCCGGCCCTTCATCGACTCGTCGACTCCAGTCATGTTGCGCCCCTCTGGCTTTCTCGTTCGAACGTGGTCAGCTCTGGAACAGGGTCTGCCATTCCTGGGAGTACTGTTCGACCTTCTCGGGCGTCAGGTCCGCGACGTCGGGCGACACGATGTCCTGCGCACGAGCCACCGCGCCCGGGATATCAGGCAGGGCAGCCGCGTATCCACCGTTCAGAGCCGTTTGACCCTCGATCGTCACCATGAAGTTCGCCAGCACCTGCGCCGCATTCGGATGCTGTGAAGCACTCAGAACTTCGGTGTACCAGGGGGTTCCCCACGGCCGCTCCGGAAGCGCCCAATCGACCGGAGCGCCGGCCGCGACCTCGGTGACAAGCGGCTGGACCGACGGGCTCACGACGACCTCACCGGACGTGAGTGCCTGCGCGACACCGAGGGCACTGGGGTATACACGAGGCTTCAACTCGGCCAATCGATCCCAGTAATCCTCGCCGTACGTCTGGCTGTAGTACCGATACATGTCCACGTAGGACGCGATCCCAGTGGGATTGACGATGCCGATCTTGCCCTGGAATTTCGGGTCGAGAAGATCACCCGGCGTCGTCAGCCCCTCCGGGACGGCGTCGGTGTTCCATCCGAGACCGAAGACCGCTGCGCTGGCGAGAAAGAACTTGTCACCGATGACGCTCGCTTCGGGGTCGAATGCAGGCGCCTCGAGATCAGGACCGACGAGGTCCGTCGAATAGGCGCCGGACTCTGCAGCATTCTGAATCCACGACGCGTCGGTAAGCATGTGCACGTCCGCGATACCGGTGCCCGTTCTGTTCTCGGTCTCGACCCGCGGATTGATCTCGGAGTCCGTGCCGCGCACGTATTCCATCTTGATCTCCGGATACTTCGCCTGGAACGCGGCGACCAGTGCGTCCAAGTTGGCGGGCTTCTGGCTCGAGTACAGCATGACGCTGCCTTCCTCGTTGGCCGCCGCTACCACCTCGTCCCAGCTTCCCTCGACCGGACCGGACGCGCTGGAGGATCCACCGCACGCAGTGACGCCGACCAGTGCCGCCGCGGCAGCAAGGGCGATCGTCGCCTTCCTGAAAATCTTCATGTCTGCGTCCTTTCGGGCACGCAAGTGAGCCCCGAGCCGACTCGCACGGTCCTCTTCGAATGTGGTGAGGTTCGACGTTCGAAACGCACTTCACGTCCGGGCAGAACGCCCGGTCGAGCAGTCACTTACGAACTGAACTGATCTCAGTTTGAAAGATAGTGGTCGTTACTTGTGATGTCAATCACCAGAAAGTCTTGACGTGACCCGCATCGCGCGCTACTAGACCGCAGGTACGGAGACACCGTCGACGACGGTCGTTGCCGCGGTGCGTCCGAAGACGAGAGCGCTGGCCAGTCCACCCGCGTAGGCGCGATGCCACAGACCCCCGGTGTCCGATCCCGCAGCCAACAGGCCGGGAATCGGGGCCCCGTCGACACCGAGCACACGAGCACGGTCGTCGACGGACACGCCGTGGAATGGGAACGTGATGGCCGGCACCGTTTCGATGACGTAGTACGGCGGTTCGGCGAGGGGTTCCGCATCGAGGGCGCGGCCGGGCACCAGGTCGTCGTCCCGCAGCGCCGAATCGTTGAATCGCTGGATCTCCGAGGCGATCGCCGACCCGTCGTAACCCCACTCCTCGGGCAGGTACTCGAGTTCGTCGAGCGAGTCCGCCCGACCGACGCGTCCTCCACGCTTGCCTGCAAGCTCGAACTTGTCGATGGCGACGGCGCCCTCCACGTAGGAGGCCAGCATCCAGTCCCGGTGCACCCGAGCGTCGGCGATCAAGAGACCACGCGCCTCCGGCTGCGCGAGCAGTTCCATCGTCGTCAGATGGTCGCCGAGCGTCTCGTCGACGAATCGTTCGTTGCTCAGGTTGAACAGCAGCGCGTGCTCGCTGTAGTAGAGGGACATGTCGACGAAGTCGGCGGGGTCGGCGAGCCGCACGCCACTAGGGATGAGGTGTCCGTAGAAGCCTGCGTTCTCGTTGCGCGTCGCGGCACCGATCGCGTTGGCCAATCGGTACCCGTCGCCGCGGCTGTGCGGATTCGACCGAAGCTCCATGTCGACCGCGGCGGCGTGGACGTGGCGTGCGATCAGTTCCTTGTCACCCTGGAATCCCCCGGTCGCCAGAAGCGTATGTGCGGCATGGACTTCCCGTGCAGGTTCGGAACCGGTCCGGACGCGCGCTCCACGAACCGCAGATCCACCCCGGAGAAGATCGTCGGTGGTGGAGTTCAGCAGCACCGTTCCGCCCGATTGGACGACGATCCGCTTACAGATGTCGACGTAGTGATTCGTGTCGAACGCGTGCCCGCGACCGAAGCTCAGAATCCTCTGTGCCTCACCGACGTCGACTCCGACGGATCGAATCCATTCGACGCCGTCGTCGAACCCATCGATCAGGCGGTGTTTCAGCGCAAGGTCGCCCTTCGGATTCTGCTCGTGCAGCACCTCGTAATTCGGTGCTGTCCACACATATCCAGCGAACCGGGCCGAGCCGCCGACGTCGGGCCCGACCTCGACAACGCAGACCGACTTACATGCTCTGGCTGCGCTGGCAGCGGCAGTCAGGCCCGCCATGCCGCCGCCGATGACCAACAGGTCGTATTCCGGATCGTTCACGTCGATACTCCACTTTCTTGTCAGTGTGCTCTGTTCACACGGTGGTCGGATGGACGAGCACTCGAACGCGAGGCTCCTCCATCAGGTCGGCTGCGAGCGCGGTACGGATGAGTTGTTCCGGAACGGTGAGACGGACCGTCTCCTGGGCGCGGTACTCGGCCCAGTTCTTGAACGTGCAGAATTCGACGTACGTGGTGGCCGAATCGGTCGCCTGAGCCATCGACCAGCGCAACGCCCCTAGGCGTAGCCGCGACGACCTCAAGCGCGGGGCACCTTCGACGAAGTGGCCAGTCCGCTGAGGATGGACCGTGTACGTCGTTTCGACGACGACTTTTCGCCCGTGGAAGTCCGGTTCGAGGTCCGGCGGTCCTGACACGCCGGACGGGTCGGGCGCGATCTCGTCGCTGGGCAGAATCCCACGGCGCAGCAACCCTATCGCCGACACCGCCATCGCCATCGCGGAAAGCACGACGGCGATGGCGAGACCGATCATGTCGGCGAGAAGCCCCCACAGCAGGGCACCGACTGCCTGGCTGCCCTGGAACGTCAGCATGATGAACGCGATCACCCTTGATTTGATCCACGGCGGCATCACGGCATGCGTCGCGATCATCCATGTGCTCTGCACACCCACCCATGCCGCGCCGACGATCACCAGCAGAACGAACACGACCGACGTCAAGGGCACGAACGCGAGACCGGCCAGCACCACCGCGTACGCGGCAGATCCGACCGCTGCGAACGCATTCCAGCTCAGTCGAGTCCGCAGGGGCATCAGAGCGACAGTGCCTGCCACTGCACCGATCCCGATCGCGCCGGACAGAACACCGAACTCGAACGTCGTCACGTGCAACACCTCGTAGGCGACGACCGGCAGCAGCGCCCACAGGCAGCTCGCGGGCAGTCCGAACATCAACACTCGGAACAGCAGCCGACAAGTCCAGCGTGAATGCCGTATGAATCGAAGGCTCGTCGTCACTGATTCCAGGACCGACCCAATCTTCGGGCCTCGCCCGGACGCACGCGGAATCTGACTGGCCGCCAACCCTGTGCACAGCAGGAACAAGACGGTGACCAGACCGAATGTCGAGGTGGCACCCCACGCAGCCAGCAGTGCGCCGCCGAGTACCGGACCGATCGCTCGCGCACCATTGAAGATGGCGCCGTCGATCGCAGGCACGACGGCCATCATCTCTCGGGTTGCCAGCGTCGGCAGAAGCGATTGCCAGACGATCGCCACCGAGGCCAGACCGCATCCGGACATGAAAACGGCAGCCATCAAGATCGGCGTCACAGCGAACCCGAAGAATTGCAGTGTCGTCAGCAGGACCGACGTGACCAGCAGGCCCATTGCAGTTCCCGTCAAGAGCTTCCGATGGCCGGCATGCTCGGCGATCGCGCCGATCGGAAGGGAGAAGAGAAAAAACGGCAGACTCGCTGCGAACTGCACCGACGACACCGTGAACGCGGAGGCGCCGGCTTGCGTCAACGTCCATTGGACTGCGAGAACCAGGATCCAAATCCCGACCGCGGCACTGAGCTCGAACCCCAGCATCATCCGTAGTCGACGGACACGGAACGGTGTCAGGAATCCAACGGTCTGGGATTGTTCCACCTGGGAGCTCCTCTCCAGCTTGCTTGACATGAATTTAGTTCAGTCGACTCGATTCTGTGTTAGTTTCGCCTTCGTCGTCGCCCCGAAGTCGGGCCGACTTTTGATTTTCGCCGCGCATGGGAGGTTTCACCCGCGTGAAGAGCAGAACGATCTGCCTCGCATCCCCACCGACCGGAAAACTGAACCTGTCCCACTTCGACGTGTGCGACACCGAACTGGACGCCCCGAGGGACGGCGAAGTCCTGGTACGGAACATATGGCTGTCGATCGACCCATCGATCCGCCTTCGTCTCGGCCCGGACAGGCCCGCCGGCTATCTACCACCGATCCAACCCGGCGACGCACTGTCAGGGCTCGCGCTCGGCGAAGTTCTCGACTCTCGTAGCGATGGCTTCTCCCCCGGCGACGTCGTGTCCCACATGATGGGCTACCGCGACTACGCGGTTATCGACAGTGTCGCCGGAGGGCTCGGCGGAGCCGGAACTTCGACCAAAATCGATTCGAAAAGCTTCCCTATTCAGTGGTTTCTAGGACCGCTGGGCAGTTCGGGCCTGACTGCGTACGTGGGACTCTTCGACGTACTCGGCATCGAATCGACCGACACGTTATGGGTGTCCGCGGCGGCCGGAGCCGTCGGCAGCATCGCAGCGCAGCTCGCGAAATTACACGGGTGCACCGTCGTCGCATCGGCGGGCAGCGCAGACAAGGTGGCGTTCCTCCGCGAGTCATTGGGCGTGACACGCGCTTTCGACTACCACGACGGCGACGTAGGAGCGCTGCTCGCTCACGCCGCTCCTGACGGCATCGACGCGTATTTCGACAACGTCGGCGGCGGGCATTTCGCTGCCGCTCTCGATCACCTGAATACAGGCGGCCGTGTCGCGATGTGCGGGGCCGTTTCGACCTACGGCGCGAGTGGGTCGATGCCGTCGAACCTGTTCCAGATCACGGCAAAGAGCCTGCGACTGCAGGGTTTCAGAGCCGGCGCCTACAACCATCTCTACGACGACATGCGCGCTCTCGTGGGCGGATACCTGCAGAACGGAACGTTGATCTACCAGGAATCCGTTTACGACGGGCTGGAGCAGGCCCCGGCAGCGCTCGTCGGAATGTTGAACGGCGACACCACAGGGAAGACGCTGGTCAGGGTCGGCCAATGAACCCCGACACCTATTCGACGGACCGCGAACGGCATTGACACACAACGGTTTCGCTGCAACGCCACCGCGGAAGAGCTGGCTGACGACATCGCCTACCTGGCGTCAGCAGGTTCCGACGAAGCATTCGGCGCGATCTTGTCCAGCAACGGCGGCAGATCCACGGTCCGACTCAGCACGATCTCGTCGAAAAGGACGCCTTCGGTCGCAGCCGCAGGGTCGGCGATCGGAGTGACGTCGACGATCACCGCCTCGGCGGGCGCGGCTGCGATGGCGGCCTCGTCGTCCGTCAGCGTTCCCTGTCCGCCACGAATCCACGGCAGAGCGCTGCACGCACCGACCGCGACCGCAAGGCCTGTCCACTGCAGGACATTCAGTGTCTCACCGAGAACGACCTGGGCCGCCAACACACCCAGGACGGGATCGAGCAGTCCGAGGAGACTCACCCGTCCGGAGCCGAGGGTGCGGATTGCGATCAGCGAGCATCCGATCGCGAGAGGCAGCAGTACCAATCCTTGCATCAGGACCGACGCCCACCCGATGGGCGCGAAAGACCAAGTCACGCCGTCGATCACGACGAAGATGCCTACAGTGACACCGGCACCCAGTGCAGTCAGACCGGCAGCGGTGACGGCACTCGTCCGGCGAATCCACCGTTCGGCTATCACGAAGTACAGCGCGTAGCCGAACGCACTGGCCAACGCGTAGACCACGCCGGAGAACGCCACCTTGCCGGGATCGCTCCCGAGCACGAGAGCGAGCCCGCCGATCATGAGAACCCCCAGCACGATTTGTCCGCGGGGCACGCGCTGCCCGAACCCGAGCCACAGAAGTGCCAGCACGATCATCGGGTAGCAGTGCACGACGATGGTCGACAATTGGGCGCCCGAATCCCTCACCGCGACGAAGAAGGCAAGCAACTGCAACCCGAAGATCGGGCCGCAGAACAAGGCCACACCAAGTGCGTGCGAAGGCTTCGTCGTGCGTAGCCTGCCGGTGACGAGCGCGAAGGTCAGCAGGACAGCGGCACCGATGAGGCAGCGCAGCGTGACCTGGACCGTGCTGGGAACGCCCCCCTGGAGGCCCACTGCGGCGGCCACAGGCGAAAGGGAAAAGGCCACAATGGATACCAGACCGATCAGCCACGCCTTCGCGATCGGATTCTTCGTGCCGACTGCGCGTACTGGAACCGACACTGGACGGAGACCGGCATCGACCGCCACGTCACGACGGAGGGAGAGCATGGAAGGGCCACAACTTTCGCGACAAGAGGACGTAGGCACGGAGATGTGCCTACGCCTGGAGGGGGATATACGAGTGGTAGAGCGGGATGACGACCTACGCCCTACGATCGCGCGTTCATGGAACGAACAAGTGGCTCGGCTCGCTGGGAGAATGTTGACACGCGCGTGACCTGCGGTCAAGCGGACAGAAGACGCCCCCGAACTCGGGCGAGCGTCACGCCGATTCGGCGATCGATCGGTGGTGGATTACACGATTCCTACTGCGGCACAACCGGTTTCGGAGGACATCATTCGAACACAGTTCGAGGCCGTGCACCCATGAGTTACTTGACACCACTGGCAGGGATGGTGTATTCGGGGGTGCGAATGCCGTCGCTCAGGGTCGGCGGTCGGCGGCGTAGTTTGCCCATTGGCCGTTCGTCTTGAAGGTGTGTTTGGCGACGGTATGAGCGTTGAGCCCTAGGATTCCCGCGAGCACACTCGGCGGGAGCTCACGGGCT